>JABGWU010000029.1 GCA_018645475.1 Opitutia bacterium | reverse complement strand
GGCCTCCTGAAAGAGTAATATTCGAAGCAGAAAAGCTCTCTCCTCCAGTAACATTCACAACATCATTAAACCAGTACCCTTGGAACTGCTCGTCATCGCCATTAGTACCTGAAAAATCTGAAGATTGATTGCGGATATTAATGGTAAGTCCACCCGAAGCATTCGACAAAGTGGTGATCGTCCATTGATCAAAGTTGTGATTAACCGTCGGACCGGATGCGACATAATTATCAGCTACAGTGAAATCCCAAGAGTATGTTTGACCGCCATTCCAGTCATCCGTATTCGGGCTACCGTTATCATGGGCAATGGCAGTTCCGTTAGGATTGGTATCAATCCCGTATGCAATACTCCTCGAGAAAAAAGAAAATACGAGGAAAACCAACAAAAAAAGGCATCTTTGCTGAAATAAGTGATTCATTGAAAAGAGAAACCTTAACTCATTGGCATGCATAAGCAAGCTACGAAGAAAAAGCTGGCTATCCGTATAAGATAGCCAGCTCCTTTGGAAAATTAAGGTGTGACAGTGTTCTTCTCAGGCAATCTCTGCTGCATGGAATTCAAGCCAATCGTCAAGATTGTTAAGATTAATTGCATCCTTGGGGTCACCATCGGCCAAGCCGTTGGCGGAGAGGATGCCTTGGCGCGTATCATCGTCGTGGTCGTAGCCTTTGATCGAGGCGTTCAACGCACCCACGCTTCCAGCATCAAGATTAGCTCCGGGCTGCTCCTTAACCCACGCTTCGAATTGCGGGTAGGTAGGCTTGGAGTCGGAAATGAAGGAACGAACGGCTTCGGCATCCAGTCCGAGACCATTGATGACCATGGAGTCATAGCCGGCTCCGATACCGGGATAACCGTCGGCGATCTTGCCGGCCGCTTCGAGAGAAACCTTTTGCCAGAGGCGAGGTAGATGGAGAACGCCAAGAGGACCTGCAGTTCCTGAACTGATGAGAGGTACGATTTTAGACATATTATGGATTATGTTAAGGGATTGAATTTATAGGTATGTTAAAGAAGTTGTCCTACCGAAAGGTGTTCACGCGAACTGTCAAACGGAAAGGCGTGATAGATGAAGAATAAGTTGGACAAATTCAGCATCCACGCCATCAATCGAAATGAATTATACACCTCAATACAAACAACTAAAGGATTCTTGAATATGAGTTCCAGAGAGAAAAGCATAGGATTGGTAGGCGTGGGCCGCATGGGTGCCAACATGGCCCGAAACCTAAAAGACAAGGGCTATCGATTGAGCTGCGTGAACGACGTAGTTGGCGAAACAGCCGCTGCCCTCGCCGAGGAGCTTGGTTGCGCACATGCTGAAACTCTCACTGAAGTCACTGATTCTTCGGACATCATACTGACAGTCGTAACTAATGATACGGCAATGGAGACCATTTTTTTCGGCGAGGAGGAGAACCTTTTCAATAACGCAGCAGGAAAGCTATTCATCAACTGCGCAACCCTTTCCCCCGACATGCACATTAGACTGGAGCAATCGGCAGCAAGGGTCGGAGCCGAAACCTTGGAAGGATGTATGGCATCGAGTATTACACAAGCTCGCGAAGGCACCCTCTACCTGATGATCGGCGGTAAAAGGGAAATCTTCGAGAGCGTAAAGGACTTACTGAACGACCTGAGCGTCAACCTGCGTTTCGTTGGCGAAGCGGGAAAGGCCGCACAAGTGAAGGCTCTGGTGAATATGGTAATGAACATCAACACCGCTGCCCTCGCCGAAGGATTGGGAATCGGCGATGCTCTGGGGCTCGATTTAGAGATGCTTTGTGAAATCTTTTCACAGACCGGGGCCAACTCCCGCGTCCTGGAAACCGACTCCGAAGATATGCTCGGGCGAGACCATGAATGCTATTTCTCCGCCGAGCATGCAGCGAAGGACTCGGGTATCGCAATCGCAGTTGCCGAAGAAGTCGGGGTTTCGGTTCCCTTGGCAAAGGCCACCCTCACCCAGTATCAAAAGATGGTCGACTTGGGCTTAGGGGATCTCGACAAATCCGGGATAGCAGAATTAACCTTTAAAGGCAGAGGAACAGGAAACTAGTTTCTCAAGGAAAAAGAGTTACCATCACCTCACGGTGAACTTTCCAGTTCTCGCAATGATTTGTAATAGAGCAAGAAAACTTCATCTTTTTTGCCCATTGCCTCTAGCGTACCAAGTTTTTCAAGCTCAGATCCAAGATGAAGAATTAGATCTTTGTCTCTCACCGCATCCAATTCTGGTTTAATTGCTCTGTAATCTCGTAAAACTTGACAATCAAAGGAAACGGAGTCCTCTGAAAAAACCAGTTCGCCATCCGACGCAGAAGCCCAAGTCTGCCCGGAAGACAATCTTTTAAGCTCTTCAAAGACCGCCTCCGCGGAATCAGGTTTTGTTTGGTTGAAATAATTATGATCAGAAAACTCGTCACCCGAAGTATGCTTCGACTCAATCGAAAGGCTTGCTTGGCTGGCTTCTCCTTCACTATTACCAATATGCTTGAGGCAATCAATGAGGTAAGCGTAACCGAACGCTAGTCCAGCATGGGAATGGCCGATCTCGGCAGAATATAAATGAAACAATCCGCCCATGCGGACCGTAAAAGGTGATACATTTTGTCGACTCGCACGAGCCCACTCGATCATTTTGCTAGCCAACTCGACCTGACCATCCATAGGCATTAAGCAAAGCGATTTAGGACACTCAGAGGGCGGTGACACCTCCAAAAAGCTTTCGGTGTCCGGTGAGTCGAAGACCACAGTTGCCCACAACTCAGGTCGTTTAGACACGGCTTTAGCAAGATGATGAGCAGATTCACCGCTAGCCCAAGAAAACAGGTGGGCAGATAGCGTCGCTTCCTCCAATCGCAATTTTTCTACAGCAGAAATCAGCTCAACTTCATTGGCGGCATAAATGATTCCGCATCCCACGCCCCGCTCCAATAAAGAGACGAACTGACCCTCTAGTTGACGTCGAATAGAGCTTAACTCACCTTCCGCCATTTTTCTCTTCGGAGGAAAGACATGAAGAAAGATGGCATTGACCATGT
>JABGWU010000028.1 GCA_018645475.1 Opitutia bacterium | reverse complement strand
GGAGGAGGAGGAGGAGGAGCCGATGACACGGGAGTTAAAATAAAAGCCTTCCTGGAAGGGGCAGGTATTCCTTTTGACGATACAAAAGGACATAAATTTGTTTTTGATGGTTTCCAGATGATTGTGACTCATGAAAGACGCTTTCTTGATCTTATTGAAAGAATTTTAGAAAGGTTGGATGCGGATTCAAGTAGGCAGGTTGAGATCGAAACAAAATTTCTTGAAGTTCAAGAGGGTGCATTGGACGAAGTAAGTTTTGACTGGCAATATAATTTTGGTATACCCGACTATATTGTAGACCAAAAAACGGGACAACCCTTGCTTAATTCAAGGGGTCAAGAAATGTTGTCTTTTCCTCGGCAATTATCTGGTTCAACTAGAACGCTTGCTGAAGCACATTCACCTACTGGGGTAAGCCGTAATACAATTATTAGCATTCCTGACAATGACGAAGGAAGCATGACATTATCAAATGCGTTACCGAGTTTACCTGGTCGGATTGGAATAGGTACCGGTGCAAAACCATTCCTAGATGCACAATCACTCAACCTATCTTTAGCCGCAGGAGGAGGCTCGATGATTCTGGGTGGTAGTCAGGCAAATCTTTTAGTAAGTGCACTTCAGAGAAAGCAAGGAACGGATCTTTTGAGTGCTCCGAGAATTACCGTTATGGATGGTCAACCCGCTCAAATTACGATTGCACAAGAATTTATTTATCCAACAGATTATGAACCTGCTCCATTACCTGGAGGAGGAGGGGGGGGCGGCAATAATAATCAGGGGGCGGCGGCATTGGCACAGGCCATTCAAATTCAAAGTGCTATTCCACAATTTGATACAGTTGCACCAGACGATGAGCAGCCTGGATTTAGAGAAGTCGGAGTTGTTATGGATGTTACACCTAGAATAGAAAAATATAACTCCATTGCTTTAGAATTATCACCGAAAGTTACGGAGTTTGACGGGTTTATTGAGTATGGGGGAACTTCAGCAATGATAGGCACTTCTGCAGTTGGTGCCCCTCCTATGATCATACAGCCATCGGGCATTCTAATGCCAATTTTTTCTGTTCGAAAAGTAAATACTTCAGTAACCATTTTTGATGGAGCAACGGTAATTATTGGTGGACTTACACGGGAAGAAGTTAAAACAGTAAATGATAAAGTCCCAATTCTGGGTAATATACCTCTAATTGGAAGACTCTTTCAATCATCCGCAGAAAGTTATGCCAAGAGAAACCTTTTAATTTTTGTTAGTGCGAGTATTGTTTCACGAGGAGGTTCTCCTGTTCGTGAAGTTATTCAAAATATCAGCCCACAATCTATTTTTAAAGACCCGGTTATTATGACTCCTACTGGAACAATTCGCAGAACCCCAAAAGGGGGAGCTTCAATTGCAGCACCTAAATAATTACAATATGTATCAAAAAATATTTGTGATTGATATTCTTGCGCTACAAGCGCGGTGATTTATTATGAAGCATTTATGTAAGTATTGGCACTGCCAGTGGTTTATATTAACGGATCATATCTTTCAGATATTTGAATTTAAAACCATAAATTGACCCTATGAATAAATTGTCCAAATCTAACGACTTTAAGGATAAACAAATAAATTACGTCTTTTCATGCATAAATTCCGGCACCTTCTGCGTGGATAGTTCAGAAGCACATAAAATCCAACTCCCTTGATAATAAATAGTTTATAATGTAATTTTAAAACATGACAAAGCCCGCACCAAGCATTAAACTCAAAAACCTCAAGGTTAGGTTGAGGGCTTCTTTGTTTAAATTTTTCCTCCCTTGGGCTTGTCTTAGTTTTCTCGTTTTTGCAATTTTTGAAAAAAGTGAGAGTCTTGTAAGTAGTAAATCAAAAGAAAAAAAAGAGCTTATTACGCAACATTCGGAATCAATAAAACAACCCACTTCCTTATTACCAACTGTTAAGAAAGCTGTGACCAAAAATCCGGTTTCTTCAAAAGATGCAGAATGGTGTGAAACGGAAAAATACCAAGATTTATCCAAGCATCCATCCATTGTTTCTTTTGAAAAGTGGCTTCAATCCTACGAAGCTTTCGAATGTTATGATAAACAAAATTGTGTTCATGACCCTCGAATTAAATGGGAATTGCTCACAAAAGGGAAAAAAATAGCAAAAGAAAGAGAAGTTATATTTAAGCGAATTATGCGCAGTGATCCAAGAAAAGCACTGGAACTAGCAGTAAATGAAGATCGTTTAGATAATCTACCTGAAGAAATTTCCGCGCACTTGGAGAAATGGGTTTCATCCTATTCCGATATTAAAGCTGTCCACATTTGTAAAGATCCCAAAAGACCGATGGGTATGATTAAACGCTTTGCCACATTACCCGATGGGCAAATGGTGGAAGCGTACACTTATGGACAGAGGAAATACTTAAAGTCAACTCAGGGAATGGCAATATGGGGGGTTCAAATGGGGGAAGAAATAGCCATTTCGGAAAACCCTTATCAAATAAAACCTTCATTAAATCCTAATAAACCAGATGCGTTTGTTGTGAAAATGGCAGATATGCAATTAGAAATTCCTTCTTCCCGGGGACTAGAAGTTCTCAAGAAAAGAGTTATAGATGCTGAAAGAAGGGGTTCTTTAACGGGTCGGGTCCGTTATCCTTTGATTGCCTCTAGTACTGGTGCGATTAATTTAATTGATTTAAGGTATACTGTTTTTACAAATCGCCTCACTTGGAAACAAGCTCAACAAGTGGCCTTTGAGAAAAATGCAACCCTTGTAAATATAAATTCACAATATGAAAATAGCGTAGTATACAACTTGTTATCTGATGCCGCAGCGATTGGATTAATGCCATTTAATGAAAGTAATGACTCAGTAAAATACAGTTGGATCGGAGCAAGTGATTCAGAGGATGCAAATGGATCGATTTACTCTCCTGATACAAACCAGACTACATTTTTACCTACTTTGGGCGACTTTATGACAGGCTTTGTGGGAGAAGGTAACTGGAAGTGGCAGGATGGAACTCCAGCAAGTTTTGATTTATTAACAAACCCGTTTTTAAATTGGAAAAATGGTACCTTTACAGATACAACTCCAGACCCAGATGATGGGCAAGATTACGGAGCCATGGATTTTAATGATCAAAATGGGTACTGGATTGATTTGAATGAAAGTTACAGATTGCCCTATGTATTAGAATTTCCTCAACAAGCAGAAGTTTTGGCACCTCCAATTGTGGATGGACGTAGAAAAGTTTTGGTTATACCAAGCCGCTTTCGAGATGAAGGAAATGATTTTTTAGGATCCTCCAGTAATCCGACCGATCAATTTGGAAATCCACTCAATCCTAATTACAGCAACAATGCATTTGAACCATTTACGCGTGCCTCCTTGATCAATGCTATGGAAGGTGTTAAGGAATTTTATCTTCGAAACTCAGACGGAACTTTTATTTTGGATTATGTTCTTACCCCCACTGTTACATTGGATATTCCAAAATATGAAAGAGTTGCAGGTTCTGGAGACCCCAATATTTTTGATTCTACCGGACAATTTTATCAACAAGCTGAAATTCAATGGACTCCCGACCCCGAACTTTCATATTTTGGGCCTGAGGCAATAACTCGTGCTACCGAGCTTTCCCGGCTTTATGATTACCACGGTCCAGCTTTTAATGGTGTTTTAAAAATCAAGATACAGGAATCTAATGAAACCAGTAGTACTCCCCCCCTGCCTAAGTTTCCTAAGACCCCGATTGTGCGAATTTCGGGAGGTAATGAAATCGAAGGCCCCGGAGGAATTCTTGATCCTGATTTTGAAGAGGCACAAGCTATAGCAAAAGTGGATGAAAATGGAACATTATACGAAATTGAGATCATTAATCCTGGTGCTTTTTATCATAGCATACCCAACATTGAATTAGATGGAGTCGATTTCACGGATAATTTTATTCCGATATTGGGGAGAACAGTTGTTTCTTGGGTATCAATAACATCCTATACTTTCGGAGCTCCTGGAGTAGGTTATGTCGGCGCACCGGGGTCTCATGTTCAGGGTCCAAGTGCAGGGACAATTGTTCATGAATTAGGCCACAATTTTGGTTTGTGGCATGCGAATCGAAACGAGGGCGAAGGCCTCCGACCAAATAGCGATGAGGGCATTTCGATTGATTACGGAAACCCCTATTCAGTTATGGGAACAGGAGGTGCTAGTGGGGATTTTACTCTTTCCAGTAAAGTATATCTTAATTCCTCAGGAAGTTTTGGTTTGAAGAGCGGAACTGAATCAAATGCCTCGGTCGATGTAGTCGATTTAAATGACAGTATAGTAGTTGCGAATAGTGGGCTGGATGAACCAGATGCACTGAACCCAAATACTTTCCGAGTATACAGACATGATTATGGGTCGGCACCTTATCCTCTTGTCGCTCGTACTTTTGAATTAGATATCCCGGCCCGTAGTAGGTCAACAAATCTTGATTCGCTCTTAACTTCACAAAATTTAAAACTTACAATCGGTGGTCCAGGAGAGGGTGCCTCAGGCTATGTTCAAAAAAGTGGAAAACTAGGTTACCAATTAGTTATTACAAATGAGGGTAAAGGTTTTTCCGAGGAACCTTCCATTGCAATTTTAAATGATCAAAATGAAAGTATCCTTGATTTGGATTTCATGTGGATCAAATTAAAATCAGGATCCTCAGAAAATTATGAAGTTTCTTCATTGAGAGACTTCTCTGAAAGTGCCCATCGTGGTTTGCGTGGACTGGAGGTTGCAGCTTCTCAATATTCACCAAGAGGTGTTGATGCCGGCACCCCCCTTTTATCCTATTGGGTGGCTTACAGAAAAAATATCAGTGAGTATGGATTGACCATAATTAACGGGACAAATCGAGCAAATTCTACATGGATTGAAAATACCTTGTTGGATATGACTCCAAATACACAGGGTTTTATAAATAGCAGTACAAGTTTGGGGGAAGATTTTAGAGATGCTTTTCTTTTGTTAGGGCGTTCCTTTTCGGATTACGAAGCGGACTCACATATCACTCCAATTCGAAAAGGAGGTATTCCACCCATGGAATATATAGAAGTAGTTGTGAATATTGGAACGGTTAAGTCAGGGGTTGCGAAGGCACCCAAGTTTGATTTGGTGGTCAGTAATAATAAACCGAGTATTAATGAGATAGTGGAATTTTCGGTCATTCCGAAAGAGGGTGCGAGTACTGATTATGCATATGCTTGGTACAATAATGAAGTTGCAGTAAGTGACTCTGCTTTTTTGAATAATAAATCATTTTCCAAAAAGTTTACCAGTGCAGGTTACCAAGTAATCAAGGTTATTGTTTCTGATCTTAAAGGAGGAGTTTCTTCGAAGAATGTAACCATACAGGTTGGAAAAGCAGAAGAATCTTTGCAATCCGTTCTGCAAGGACGGGTCAAGTCGCCGAATGGGGCCATTCAGGGAGCAAAGGTGGTATTATCCAAGGCCAAAGTGATTGAGCACTCGGTTCGAGTTAGTGGCAGTTTGGAGGAATCCCGTATCAATTCCACCTATGGAAATAATGTTAAGTTTATTGTAGATTCAGAAGAAAATAAGCAATTGGTCATGCATCGGGGAGAGGTCCATCGGTTTGTTTTTGATTCATCTACGAGAAATTACCCCTTGAGCTTTTTTCAAACAACTGATCATGAGCCTGCAAAATTAAAATTAAATCTCTTGTTTAGACCCTCAGTTGAGGAACCCGGTGATGGTTACACGAAACCACCCCATGTTGAATTGCTTGAAACTTCCCAATTTGATTCAATTTATTCAACTTCTTTAACGACATTGGATTTATTTACGCAGAATAACATACCATCTAGCACATTTATTACTAAACCTTCTGCCAAAAGTTTGCTTTCCGATACTAATGTTACACGCATTATCGTTCGTCCTATAAAAGTGGATGAAATTACAGGTCTTCCTATTCATTTTGGCGGGCGCGGTATGAACCGGGATAACCCTCCTCCCACTAAAGTATTACGAACCAGTTATTGGGAAGATTATAACAATATTAATGCCACAGCTACTTCTTACATTGATGGGGTAGGGACAATAACCCATTCGAACGCAGGGGGTAGTGGATATACTAGCGTTCCGGATGTGGTAATTTTCGGAGCTGGTAGTGAAGCAAACTACACATCTTCTATCCGTGCCAAGGATGGCAAAAAAGATCCTGCCTGGAAAAAGAGTAACATTTTACAAACTCCTACATTGGTTAACCAAGGCATTGAATACGATCCTAACTCTACCCTTGCAGTCGCCCTGTATCCGCTCAAACCCTTGGCTTATTGGTCCTTTAATGAAGGAGAAAGCCTCTTTGAAGGTGGAGAACTTAAACCAACTTCAGCCTTTAATTTACCGATTGAAGATGGCTTGGTCGCTTACTGGAAAATGGACGAGGAAAATGCATTTCCTGTTGCCGGTTCATTCACAATAGACGATAATACCACTCCAAAAAATCTCTTAACCGTGACTTCTGGAGTTGGAACAAACAGAAGTTTTTGGGGAACTAAAAACCGTTCAATTGGATTTGACTCAACCGATTCAATAACGGCTCAATCACCAGGTATTACAAACTCGGGAACTAATGGTGCGTTTACTTTTTCATGCTGGATGCAAGGTACAAGTACAACCCATAGGATGGAAACTTTATTAGGGGATTTTAACATAACTATTTCAAATAATAGCCTATCCTTAAAGCATCCAGCAAATGGTACTGCCTTAAATTCAGACGCTGCAGGAATAGGCTCAGATGAATGGGTGCATATTCTCGTCAGATATGATGGAACTAAAGATAGTGTGACAATGTGTATTAATGGTGAGAAAAGGGTTTCCGATGCTTCAGTAACACCTGGCTCCGGTATCAATCTTAACTTTCAATCGGGTTTTCAAAACATCCTTCTTGATGAAGTAATGGTTTATAATCGTGCTTTAACGGATGCCGAAGTCGGTCACTTAGCTGGAAATGTATTTCTAGATCTTTCTGGAAATAAATACAATGCGGTTGCCCGTGGAACCGGATTTGAAATGGATTCCACAGCAGATGCCGGTAGTGTTAATAATAATTTTTCAACCGATTTGGGTGAGGCAATCTCAATGGATGGAAATACCTCCCAAAGATACTTGGATTTAATCACTCATATAAAACCTTTTTCCGGTTTGGATATCGGAACAATTGCATTTTGGATAAAGCCTAATTCTTTAGCCAGTGACACAACTATTTTATCCGCAAGTTGTACCGATGATAATCAATCTTTCTTCAGAGTTTTACTTCGGGATAATGGAAAAATTCGAACCGAGGCCTATAATGATGGTACAGAATATTGTAAGCTTTCTAGCGGGGGGTCTGCCACGGTTTCTCCGGGTGGCTGGTCACATGTTGCCATGTTGGTGGGTGAAAATGGAATAGCTTATTACTTAGATGGAAAAAATGTTCCCATTGTAGTACCGCCAAATTCAGCCAATTCTCGTGCATTTTTTGCGGATATTGATAATTTAAATTATTTCGCCATTGGGAGACATGAAACGAAAGAATCTAATGCAACAAACTACTTCAATGGACAATTGGATGAGGTACAAATTTTTGACCGAACCTTATCCACTGGTGAGATCCAATATCTTTACAATCTTGGTAAAGAGCAACATGTGGTTCGTGCAATCCTTAAACCAGAAGTAGATTCAATTGGTACGGTTACATTGAATCATAATGGAGTGGGTTACAAAGAAGTCCCGGATGTGGACTTTGATACGAGTTTTTACTTGGGAATGGATGGATTCTCTGCACCTGCTGGAGATGCCGAATTGAATGGCACATCGGTTGATCAAATTTTACTGACTAAGGATTTTGATAATAGCGTTGAAATTATTTTACCGGATGACCGGAAAATTTTGAGGATGAGTGCAGAGTATGTTATGAGTCAACCGGATGATAAGAATCGTGCGGTTGTTCCCGTTGGGTTGTTTGGATATTCTTCGCCCCCAAATTTGGTATTGGATGGTTCTCCCACTTGGCCAACGGACAGGAACGCAACGGGATACCCCATGTTTTTCTTGGATGCAAATCAGTCCGGAGAAGTTCTCGATGGTGGGGCAGGTTATGATATCAATAGCAGTCGATACATTCATTCATTTACCAATGAGTCGAATTCAACCACATATGAGGTTATTAAGAGACGGATGACATGGCGTGATGCAGCGGAAATCGCCGCTTTAAGGGGAGGAAAACTTGTTGAAATTAATGGAACTGCTGAAAATACTTTAGTTATGAATGGGCTAGATGCGGCTGGGATAGTTAACGACAATACGATTGCACCCGATGGGGGAGGGGGAGCTTATTTATGGATCGGAGGAAATGATTTTGCCACTGAAGGTAATTGGACATGGGATGGGAAAAATGAGGGGAACGGAACCCAGTTTTGGGATGGAAATACCACTAATGGTACCGGTGTTGTAGGTGGTCTTTTTAATAATTGGGGTTTTGGTTTTATTCTTCAATCGGAACCGGACGATTTTAATGGAATGCAGGATGCATTGGCCATTTCGAATAATGGATGGAGTAACGGTGTGGAAATACTCGGATTTAGAGGTCAATGGAATGATTTGGATGAAAATAATACCCTTTATTTTATTATTGAATATAACGGAACAATTAATGATGTCGGAATAGGAGTCGGATTTGGGTCCGATGCCGTTCGCATTTTTGGCGAAGGATATAGACCACCTGAATTTGAGGCAAAGATCAGCCAGGGGAGAGTGGACGCGATTGTCTTAAAAAGACCGGGTGAGGGGTATTACGATTCAATACCTTCTTTGGATGATTTATATTTTATAGGAGATGATGGAAATTCAAATCCTGTCGATCTGATTGGAACCGAGATTAATCCACAATATCCAGACAATAATATATTTATTGAAGGAAGCGATTTTCGACGAAATACAGATCCGCGAAAACGCAAGGGAGATGCGATGAAGGTTTACAATGGAATAAATGTACACGGCGATTTAGATAAAAGAGGAACAGGATGGCTTACGCCTCCCACCATTTTTGCTGACTGGGGAGATGAAACTTGGCAGGGGCATGTGGATGTAAAAAACTTGGCCTTTGGAACCAAAATACAAGAGGCAGTTATCAAATCTCAAGGTTATGGATATGTTGCTCCGATTGAAATTACAGTTGTGGATGGACGTCCTAGGCCAAGTGATGCGGATCCATTTGCATGGTTTTGGGGACCCCCACCCCCAGAACATCCATTTTTAGATACTTCATTAAATTATAGTGAGGCGATATTTGATGTGAATGAAACGGATGAAAATGGCTCAATATTGGATCTAAGCATTACATGGGGTGGCACTGGATACGAACCGACAGTTTGGGATCCATTTTTAAATCAAAATATTAATACTTCTGGAATTCCTAAAATTATGATTACGGGAGGAGGAGGCACCGGTGCTGCCTTTAATGGTTTGGTTGATGAAGATGGTAGCATTTATGATGTAGAACGGATTGATGGTGGACGGGGGTATATTAATTTTGATAAAAATAATTTTCCTCGGGCAACAATTAAACCCAATCCAAGCAGGTCTATTAAGGGGAGTGAGAAGAATGCCACCTTACATGTTGGATTGGGAGGAAGCCTAAAAGAACCGACCTTAAATAATAAAACAGGAAATTTTGTATTATTTGATGGTTTTATGCTTACGAGTGAGTGCGGATTAAACCATGCTCATTCTTTTAGTGAGTTTAGGTATGTCGCCCCGTGGGTCATGATATTAGACAAGGGTAGACCGGAGAGCTCTATTGCATCAGTTGATCGGGCACATGCGGTTGCTCAAGTGGTGGATGGCAATATCACAAAGATTATAGTGACGGACGGGGGTAATGGATATGTTGATCCACATATTGTTATTTGTGGAACACCTCCAAAATATTCGAGTTTAAATAATGGAAAAATTGAAAATGCTTGGCAGTGGAGGTGTAATAATTTACGCGAAACGATAAATGGTGATTTTGTTCGGTGTGGTCATATAGATTCAAAATCTTCTCCATACCCACCTGAAATTTGTCCAGGCGAAGAAGTTGGAACTTATCGTACCGATACTAATTGGGATAAGGCGTTTGACACCTGGAGTGGAAATCATAATAAAAAAGCGAACCATCCCAATTGCCCAATTGATAGCGAACACCGAACGAATCAATTTTTATCGCCTGTCTGTTCTGGTAAAAAAGCTAATTTTGTTTTGGTTAATGACTTTTATCGTGCGGGAAAATCGGGCACATATGAAAGTTGGTTACCATTCGAAACAAACTGTACTGCAATTTTAGAACGTGGGCAGATAAGAGAAATTCAAATTCTTAATACAAATGGAGGCAAATACTTGGCTCCAGAAATTAAGATTAATGGAACTGGTGGTGGTACCGAATCTATACCTATCTTTGATGAACAGGGTATTCTTACACGAATTTTTTATAATGATCCTGCAATTAAGAACTTGGAAATTGACAAGGTTGAGAATCCCATTGGGGCAGGACATGGCTTTTCTTATAAACCATGGGCAAAGGATGATCGATATACTCCTGCATTTGGACCGGCACAAGCGATTAAATGTACAATATTTACGGATATTTTATACTGGGATCCACCTGGTCCGATTCCTGAGTATGAAGTTTATGACTTTAATTATACTTTGTCTAATGGGGTGGAAATTGTAGATCCTTATGGAGATCGAATTTCTAATATTAGAGTAATAGATGGCGGACTATATGAGTCTGGCGATTTTAATGTCACCATAGATTACAATGAAAGCATGGCTCCAGATCTGGATAAGAATGGCCTTCCTGACTTTGCACACGGAGCTGCAAATTTAATTACTACGAACCAACTCGTTTCTTTTGAGCTTGATAGTAACGGAACTTATTTTGAAGAGCTATTGGGGGCAGAGGGTCAAAAATTAAACCTTTGGAGAAATACTTTTTTAGCTGAACCGGATGTAATGATATTTGATGAATTAAATGGCAATAAATTGTCGAATTACACCGCGGAGATCAACCTAGCAGAAATTCGGCTTAATGGAATTGCTCAATATGATCAAATGTCCTCAAAATCATTCTTGGATATTGTGGTAGATGATAATTTACCCAGTAATTTCTTTTATGGATTAGGTAATAGTGATCGAAGTGGAATGGGCGGTGAAATCTTAGTCTATGATGGAATGCCTGGTTTTAATTGGGGTCAACAAAATGATTGGGATAGTTATGCATTTACCGATGTAAATGGAACTTATATGATACCCAATTTGGAACCTGGTTTGTACAATGTGGCTGTTCTCATAGAGGATGAAAATTTTCAGGATATTGCTCTACGGCCTGATTCTAATCCAAGTTTATTCTCAAGGGTTGTTTATGTGCCCGGGTTTGATCCTATCATCTTGGAGACAGACAATCGAGGAAATGGAAGAAGTCGTTTAGTTTGGGGAGAAGAAGCCCGGAATATGGGCCGGTTTGCCACGAGCGGAGGCGACAGCTTGAAAGTTGCTGAAGGAATAGGAGGAGGTTTCGAGGTTGGTAAGAGTTATCAATTCAGAATTACTGCAGCTAGTTCGAACACGAGTCAAGGTACTCCAAATATTTCGCATGAAGTGCTTTCGGACGGATCATTGCGTTTTACGATAAACGATGATGCGAAGTCTAGTGTTTTTGACCCGAACGATAGGTATACATTAAGTTTTTCATCTATTGTTTCAGGGGTTGATTTCACTAATACAGTCAATGATGGCATTATGAATAATTCTTTCTGGGGTGGAGATAAAGCTGCTATTAATTCGATGATTGAAAATAACCAAACCCTTGTTCTTAACCTTTCGCCACAATCTGGAAATTCACATAATTCAATTAAGGCACCTATTCGATGTGATAGTGACCCGAACGCATCCATGCTTTTCACGTTTTCCGCATACGGCACAAATGGGAATCCACTAAACTGTGCAGATGTTATTTGGTCTATCAGTCTGGATCAAAACATCACGAATGGTGAAAATTGGGATGGAAATCATTCAAAAGTCGCTAAATTGGAATCACCCCAATATTACATAGAAGGTAATGACTCACATGGTTTTGGATATTATTATCCACTTTATATAAAATCTGTATATTACGATAGCGAAACGAATGGTACAGGGGTATACAATCCTGTCGATGCAAGTCTTTCCACCAGTGGTTACCATTCTCATAGTTTTACAGGCTTTAGATTACCTTTTTATATGAACAGTGGAAATGTGAATCATGCAGAGGATTCTCTTCCGGTAGGCTCCTTTTTGCTTGAGGGACCGACAGATTATAATGAAAGCAGTCAAATTAAATTGGTTCTTCATTCCGGGTTAAGAGGTAAGGCACTGACTTTAACTGCCACTCTGAACGGTCAGTCTGTGAGTACCCTTATAGAAGCTTCCAAGCACAGTATTCTGAGTGAAGAGGAGTTATGGTATGATCAATACTTTGATTCAATTTTAAAAGAGTCCATTTCCACTGCTGACGAAGATAATGACACTTTGACATTAGCACAGGAATGGGAAAGCAGGACAAATCCATTTAATGCTGATACAGATGCTGATGGCTTGATGGATGCATATGAAATCAATATCTCGAAAACAAACCCAAGATCAGAAGATACGGATGGGGATGGTTTTTCAGATAATACAGAAATATCTATTTCCGGATTGGACCCATTACTTTTCAATGCTGCTCCACCCCTCCCCATTATAAAAGCCCACAATCTTAGTGGTTCCATCATTTCAGTTACTGCAGGAAATAAAGTCACCTTGGGGGCTGAGGCTACAGAAACAAGTTTAACTGGGGTATCTACGAAGTTGTCCGTTTTAACGGATGGTAATTTTTCTCAGGTTGTATCATTGGTAGGTCAGGAATGGATTGTGAATGATTCGGCACCATCTGGATTATACCATATCACCTATCGGGCAACTGATTCTCTCAAGAGAACCGTCGAACTTACCCAAGCATTAAATATAACCGCAATTGATGTGACAAAACCTATCATCTCTCTTTCCAATACCGGACCGATATATGTTTTAAAAGGATCTCCTTTAGTTTTACCGACGGTTACGGCATTCGACGAGCAGGATGGAGCTTTATCGACTTCTATCGTCGCTGCAGGAGAAAGTATGGTGGATGTTAATAAAACCGGTACCTATCAAATTAATTACTCTGTGAGCGATGCAGCTGGAAACACAGCAAATTTATCTTTAAATGTGATTGTGGAAGATTTTGCATTTACTTTAAATGGTAAGGCCATTGATGGTTATTTGACAGGTTCAACGGTTATTTTTGATGGAAAGGCGGATGCGGAAGGCTTTGATGGCTTACATGATTTGAATCGCACGATTGAAACAGATGGATCTGGTAGTTTTACTTTGCAATTAACCCCATCTGAATTATCTGCATTTGATCTTAATAATAATAATAAATTGGATGCCAGTGAGGGAAGAATTATCGTTGCCGGTGGGTATGACTCCACTTTGGAAAGTAATTTTACCGGACGGTACCAAACGGATGCAAATTCTTCTATTGTAAGCCCATTATCTACCCTGGTTACCGCAGTTATGGATCAGGGATTGAGTAAAGAAGAGGCAAAAACAAAGGTTGTCACCGCTTTTGGTTTGCCTACAAATGTTGATCCCACAAATTATGACCCCATTGCCGCATCCCTTACTGGGGAAACATCTTCCAGCCAATTTCTACTGGCCACGGCACGTATGGCCAATGCGATGAAACAAGCAGATGCACTGGGATCTTACTTGTCCGTTTCAACCAGTAGCCCTGGTCAAGTCAGTGCATCTTTTGTGGCAGAATTGGCTAAAAGTCTCTCGAATTCTTTAATCAGTTCTAACCCATTAGATGATTCAAGTGTAATAAACCAAGCTTTGGTTACTTCTCTACAAAATGTCCAATCGAATGTAGATGTCAGCCAAGTCTCGAGTGCGGTCACATTATTGGAATCAGCAGATAATTTGCTGGTTCAAACAATCAACTCTGGAGGAGAACCTAATGTATTAGCGGTAAGCTTGGCAAAGAACCAACAGGCTGTTGATGGGGCAATCATCAATAGTTACACCGATCCTTCTTTAACAAACCTTTCCACTCTTGCTGCAAGTGCAACGACTGCAGCTATTCAATTAGCTAGTAACGGAATAACCTCAATCAATGTTTTTCCACCAGTTGCTCAGGATTTTGATTCTATTGTCCGAGGAGATTCTTGGTCAACCGGAAGTTTGGTCGTGGAAATCAATGCAAGCGATGGAGACGAGGATACTGTTCTATACTCCATAACTTCTTCCAATTTTGATTTGGATGCTGATGGACAAAAACCATTTACGGTTTCTTCGTTGGGTGCATTATCTATTAACGATGTCGATGATTTGCTTCCTTACGCCGGAAGTATTGTGAATGTAGAATTATCTCTTTCGGATGGAAAAGGAATGAGCACTATTATTTCCGGTGCCCTTTCCATTGATAATAAATTGAGCTTGGAATCTTCTCCTGTACAAGGAAAGCTTGGGTGGTCTGAATCCAGTTGGCTGAAAACATTTTATTCACCAGGTTCCTCCTGGCTATTTCATCCTGCTCATACATGGTTATATGTGAGTCCTGATAATGCAGACGGATATTGGTTTTGGGATAGTGGTTTGAACATTTGGTGGTGGACGAAACCAACAATTTATCCATATTTTTATCGTTCTAATGGAATTTGGAATTACTGGCATTTTAATGGAAACGATCGATTGTATTTTGACTATCAGTCAAATGCATGGATAACGCCATAATTCTACTTATTTAAAATGCAATTCCATCGGATTTTATTTTTTCTTCTGTTTGGTCTGATTTGCGGGAAGATTTTTGGACAGTTATCTTTGGAAATAAATCCAATTACCGAAGTATTAGTGGGTGGTGGCTTTCAGGTATCAGGAAGAATTGTACATGATGCAAACTCATCCAATATTACCGCGGGTACCCCAATTCAATTAGATATTGAAATACAGGATCCAAGTGGGAATCCGATAGCGACTAACCCAACGCAAATTTTTTCAGGGGGTTTTTCAGGAGGCCAAGTTCAACCCTATACTCAAAGCTTTCAAATGCCATGGTCAGAAGATGATAAATGGACGGCTGCTGCAAGATGGCGAGTTGTAGTAGAAGTGAACGGTGGAGGGAGTCCACAGGGAAACATAACCTTTCCATTGAGAATACCAGATTTGTCCATTGCTTCTGTCAACGCACCAACCACAGCTACACCCGGTTCGTATGTTACCTTAGGGGGGATCATTTCAAACAGAATTACGGCCACAGAGCCACAGAGCTTTTTTAGAGTGGAAGCAAGTATTGTAGGTTCAAATATTACAGAATCAATTATTTTTCCTGACCCGGCAAATTTCCCTATAAATTCCAATTGGCCAGTTGAGGCAAACGCAGATTTAAATTTCTTCATTCCCAATTTCTTTATTCCTGAAACAGCAACTGATCCAATTCAAGTTAATATTCAGGTAGATCCGGCCAACCCGGATATTATCCCGGAAGAGAATCAAAATAATAATTCCTTTAACCATACGATTAACATTATAACCGGTGACCCTAATATCGCCACAACGGTATTTTTTGATGCCGTAGGAACATACCAAGGCTTAGACCCAATCAAACTTAGATTAGTCGCCCGAAATTCTGGGGACGGTCCAATAACCAATCAAGGTTTTCTCTTAACTGTAGTCTTATCAGAGGATAATCAATTTTCTACTGACGATTATATACTTCGACAAATTGATGTGGGTGGGGGTGCAAATGGATTAGGTTCGGGCTTGCTCCCCAATGAAACGATCACCGTGAATTGGGTTCAAATGTTACCGGATAATTTTGAGGGAGATTTTTATGTGTTGGTGAGACTCAATAACGGCAATAATCCCATATTCGCCTCTTTGACTCCTGAAATTTCCCTTCGATCAGAGGAGACTGTTGGTTTCGCTAGCGTTACAGATAACCAAACGGGTCGTAGTACACGACCAGCCACAAGCGACGATGGGAAATGGGTTACTTTTGAGTCCATGGCAAATGGATTTAATCAAATATTTTTATATAACTTTGTGACAGATCAAACGACTCTAGTTACTCAAGGACTGGACAATTTACCTGCTGACGGGGATAGTTATGCTCCCGATATAAGTGGCGATGGACGATATGTAGTTTTTCATTCATTTGCTTCCAACCTTGTCAACGGCGATAAAAATCGGCATTCAGATGTTTTTATATACAATGTGTATTCTTCATATTTGGCAAAAGTCTCGAATGGTGTCGATGGCCCTGATGCGAATGAGGGAAGCTTTTATCCTTGTATTGATCAAAATGGATCTCATGTAGCTTTTGAGTCGGAAGCGACTAATATAGATTTAAAAGTTAGTTCGTCTGGTGGTCGGCAAATTTATCTATTTGATCATAATACGACGAATGGATCAGGAGAAAATAATCAAATTACACATGGTAATGGAGATAGTTTTGATGCATCAATGGATGATAATGGTAGCCGAATTGTATTTACCACATTTGCAGACAATTTAGTTCAGTCGGAAACTGATACAAACGGATATTCAGATGTAATTCTTTGGGATGAAAAAGTTCCCTCCACCTTTTTCTTTGTGGGCAGATCTGAAACGGGAGAACTTCCTGAAGAGGGGGATACGAAAGAGCCCGTTATTAGCGGAAATGGAGAGATAATAGCATTTGTTTCATCAGGTACAAACATGGTTTCCGGAAAAGGCATTGCCCATATAAAAATCCACGAACAGGGCTTGGGTTACTCTGTTATTGATGTGGTTAATATTGATGATACGGAAGGAAACGGAACTGGAGCAGAAGCATCTTTAATAGTGGACACATATGGTGCTGTTCAAGAAATTGTTATTGATAATCCTGGACGAGACTATGTTAAACCAAGTCTTTCCATTTCGTCTTCCAGTCGAGAAGTTAATGCGACTGCTACGCCTTATTTGGTTAACCTTCAAGGTGATATTTTTAGAATTTCTACTCAATCAGTAAAGAATAAAGGAGTATCTTCAAGGGTAAGTGAAAGTAAAAAAATAAATGGTTTGATTGGTAGTGAATATGGTGGAAATGAAAGAAGTAGAGAACCATCCATTGACAGGAATGGAAGACATATAGCTTTTTCTACGATGGCCAGTAATTTATTGGATTTAAATTTGACTTCCACATCTAAAAAAGTTTTCCCAAATTTGACCTTTCGCCCTGCAACTGCACAAGCTGTTTTACATGGAGGAATTGGTAAAATTATAATAGCTAATCCAGGTAGTGGTTATCCTGCATCCGGTAATTTTTTAATTCAGGATCTATCAGGAAATGGAAGTGGGGCTGTTGCAAGTTACCAAGTTGATTCAAATGGCGGGATTGGCTCGATTACCATTATCAACGCAGGCTCTGGATATGATTTGAGTCAAACAATTGTTTCTATTCAAAACCCCGGAACCGGAACCGGTTTTCAAGTTGCCCAACTTTTATTTCCCGCGGTCTTTGGCAGTGGAGCAAATCGAACGGGCGGAGCATCTGTTCAACGGATTGAAATGATAGATCCTGGAATAGGTTATCCTCAAAGCCTGCACCAGTCCATGCAAACTCCAGAAATTCTAGTTGATGGTGACGGGGTGGATACGGATAATGATGGTCAAGCGGATTCCAAAATAAATTCCGATCGAATTCATTTTGGTCAAAACGGAGAAGTTTATTTGGAACAACATTTTGAAATATCTTTAAATAATTTATCTCAACTTCCTTCCACCACATTGGAAATTACTGATCAATTACGCATGGCTAGGGGAATGCCCTCTTTAATTTTATCTTTTGATAATGCCCAATTTCCACCGCCCTTTACCATAAGTACATCAGATAATAATTTGACCAGTATTCGAAATAAGGTAATTGACATGATTAATTCTCAATGGACAGACCCACAGAATTTATTTGAAGGCCCTCAAATAGATCATAATTTGTCGGGTGGGACGACTTTTTCTTTAAAAGCATTGTCTGGAAGAGTTATGAGCAATAATCCTACCGCTCTGGGGGTTAAACACTTATCCAACATGCTCATTCAGGGAAGTGGCTTTTCTAGGGCGACGGCTCAAATAACACCTTCCCCAGTCATTCATGGTTTTTCAGAACTTTCCCCTGGAATGAATACAACAGCGGCAGGTAATGGAAGGCCATTATTTCAATTTCAACCAGATGTTTTAACTGATGATATCTATTTGTATGATCATGATACTACTAGAAACCAAAGGATAAGCGTGAGTAAATTTGGTTTTCCTACAAATTTTCTATCTGGTGCAAACATGCCTTCACATCGGTTTCCGTCTTTGTCTCAAGATGCTCGGTATGTCTTCTTTAGTTCAGATGCGGGGGGGCAAGGAGGAATTATTTTTAATGACTCAAATCAAGACTTTAATCCAGATAATAATAGAAGGGACATTTTTGTGAGGGATATGAAATCCCATGCATTGTTTAATGATAATGCGTCCATTTCAATTAGTGAGGAAATTTTAAATGCAACTAACCATAAAATAAATCTTAATTCTGAATATCCAATTCTTATAAGTGGAGAAATTAAAGAAGGTTCAATTGCAAGCGTAGCTCTTTATGTCAATGGTCAAGAAATAGCAAACTCTTTGCCAAACCAGTCAGGTTCTCAAGCTTTTAACTTGTTCAGTCCCTGGACGCCAAGTGTGACCGGTTCGCATGTTTTGATTGCTGAAATTATGGATAATTTGGGCAACAAATATGTTTCTAAACCTGTGCTCGTAACTGTAATTGAAACCAAGGGAATTGTTACAGATATCAAATTTGAGGTCTATCCTTTTCAAGCATTTGACAGAAATGTTACAAATGGTTCTAGTTTAACATCACAAGCAAAGTTTATTGGCCGTGATGGTAGACAGCCTACATTATCCAAGGTGACTTTTTTCTTAAACGGAAAAAAATTATCTGAACAAACTCAACCTCCCTACAAGCAGATATTTGAACCTCCTTCGCTGCATGATGATGGTAAAAGTGTAAGTTTTCGCTGGGCTTTGACTGCATTAGCTGAAGATACTAAGGGAAATAGTTTTTTAGGTACAGAATATGGGGAAAATCAATTTTCTGAAATTATGCCCGTAATGCAGATAGATTTGGTAAATGGTATTTCAGGGCTCAACCAAAATCAAATTTTGGATGGCCAGGTAGTTACCATAGATGGTGAAATTGTTGGTTCGCATGAAGAACTTCTTAATGTTCAAAATATCATTTTTACAGCAAATGGCATAGTATTTGCAGATTCTGGACAACCGAACGACGTACAAGTTAGTGTTATTAGAACTAGTACAAATAATATTTTTCGAATAACCTGCACCACATTATTTGATGTAGAATTTGATAAATATGCAAAGCCTGATGGATCGCTTGAAATAACAGCATTTACAAGTATGACTCCTGTGGTTGGATATGTTCCCATTTTTAAGTCAAACAGTTTAAACTTAAATATCGCCCCACCCATGCCCTGGGTGGACGAGACATCAAATGTGTTGACTTTGTTTGGTGATTTAACTTTCAGAAATCCGAGTTCTGACGAAATAACTTACGCCTTGGATCATTTTAAACAGGGGGGTGCTCAAAACTTGGAAAATTGGATAAACGGACTTACTTCAATTGCCTCCGTTTCTGATCGAATCGATATTGTTTCGGCTCATCGTGTAATATTTGGAGAATGGCATTCAGAATTTAAAAGATTTGAAAATTCAAGTCGTACTTATAGCTCAACGACAGCAGCTACTCCTGTTTGGTTAAAAACTTATATTGATGAGCAGTTAGAGAGTGCAGATTATAGGTTTAAGTACGGAAATGTGCCATTTTTAGTTGGCGATTTTAGTAATGCTAATGTTACGAATTTTCTTAATAATAGGCATGAATTTATAAAAAGATGTTATTTTAACAAATATGGCCAATTGCCCTCCCTTCAACAATTGTATCAAGGGTCATATAATTTACTTGAGTATTGGGCAACTCTAGAACCCACTTATTGGGAACTTCCCAATAGCAGCCAAGGCTCTACAAATGTTGACTCTCCGCCCAGAAGGGATGCTGTTGCGACAGGCAGTAATGCTCCCGCTTGGGATGCAACTGTAACTTATAATCCTGGTGATGCTGTGTCGTTAAACCAATTTGAATATGTATGTGTAATTACTTCCCCTCCCGGTGAACCCCCCCCTGGTTCTATCAGGTGGAACTTAGTCCGAGTTATAGGATTTGCATCAGGTGAACTTGCAACGGATTTTATTTGGAGGTTTGCCAAAGAAGTCGAATTTTTTAAAGGCATACCTTATATTCAATCTACTTCATCCATTCGAAATAGTCATTTTAAACTAGCAACTTTAATGCACTTACTTTGGCGCGAAAATGCGGATATTTTGACGGATGCAGATATAAATCCTCTATCTAGTTTGCCCACACTTGATGCAATATCAAAAATTCTTTCTGATCCTCGATATACATCAAGATTCAATTTGATATGGAAAAATTCGAGTTTGATAAGCGAAGATTTACCAAATTGGAAAAATGAAGAATGGTTTGGTGATTTCTGGGATGTTCACTTTCCTTGGGTTTTTCATGAAGACTTAGGCTGGATTTATGTAGCAGGCGTTTCACCCACATCTTTCTGGCTTTATTCAGAGAATTTGGGTTGGGTTTGGAGTGGTGCAACACACTACCCGTCTCTATATAGTAATAATGAACAAGGATGGATTTATTTCGATAAATCTAAATCACTTTATTATTCTTATGTGACAAAAGCTTGGAAAACTTTTTAAAAATTTTGTTTCTTTTTCATCTAATGTGACAAAAATTGTTCACTTTTTACATTCCGTGGATCCTAGAACAGGAGGAGTTGCGGAAGCGGTTTTGCGTCTAAACGAAGAGTTAAAAAATCAAAATATTTCCTCTTCCATTTCTGATGACAGAAAGAAGAAAAGTCAAAATTCGGATTTGATTATTGCTCATGGCTTATGGCAATGGCCTAGCGAAATGGCATGGAAATTCTTTAAGAAACATCAAACGCCTTACATGGTTTTTCCTCATGGTATGCTTGATCCATGGTTTAAAAAATCTTATCCAATTAAACATCTGAAGAAACAAATTTATTGGTATTGGAGACAGGGTAAATTTTTACACGACGCATACAGGGTTTGTTTTACTACAGAAGAAGAACGATTTTTAGCTCAGAATACATTTAAACCGTATAATGCAAATGAAATTGTTACTGGGTTGGGAGTGAAGGAACCTCCACCCAAAAAAGATGCTCAACTGAACGCAATTTATTCTCGATTTCCAGAATTCAAAAATACAAAGGTACTTTTATACCTAGGTCGTTTCCATCCCAAAAAAGGGGTAGATTTATTGATTAATTCATTTTTAAAAAAATGTAAAAAAAATGAAATACTTCTTTTAGCTGGACCAGTAGATAATGCTGACCCTTATACAAAATTCTTACAGAAACTAGCAAATAAGGATAACAACCAAATTGTTTGGTCAGGCATGCTAAAAGAT
>JABGWU010000027.1 GCA_018645475.1 Opitutia bacterium | reverse complement strand
GCTGATCAGCTCAGCCAAATTTTTGGAGATCTTTCTGTGAGTGAGGATGCGCTAAAACTTGTCTTGAACGGAGAGGCGAATCTTGACGAGCGAAAGGAGGCTCTTGGGGGTTTGGTTGCAATGCGATTCGAGGAGCTTCCCCAAAACCTGAAATTATTGCTGGGCACCGACTTGCAAGTCGATGCAATTCGTGCTTATTCTTTTTTTAATTACCCCGAAGCTCCTCAGGAACTGATTTCCAAATACGAGAAATTTGACACCGTTGCCAAACGGGCAACCATTGATACCCTCGCTTCTAAGCAGTCCTATGCCAAGGCATTGCTCGAGGCGTTGCGGACTGGAAAGGTTGCCAAAGCAGAGGTTCCAAATTACACCGCACGAAATTTACAAAAAATACTGGGCAGTTCCTTCGATAAAGTATACGGGAAGATTGTGGAAATGGGAGAGCTCTCCAAAATCGACAAAAATCCGGTCAAAGCTATACCCGCTAGTTTTGCGGATGCGCGTCGGATCGAGGTGGGTGTGTTACCGGGTCTTAAGTTCAATACCGCTCGTATTGAGGCACAAGCCGGTGAAAAAGTTATATTTGTTTTCCCAAACGACGATTCCAGTTGCATGGTGCACAACCTGGCTATCATTACTCCCGGTTCAAGACAGACCGTACTGGACGCTGCGGTTGCCATGGGTGCGGAAGGCCTCAAGAAAAATTTTGTTCCGGAAATTCCCGAGCTACTTGCATCTACACCCCAGGTTGCCCAGGGTATGAAATACACTCTTTACTTCGCCGTGCCAGACGAGCCTGGAGACTACCATTTTATCTGCACTTATCCTGGTCATGGTTTAATTATGCAGGGAATCTTCGCTGTTCAATAATCCAGCTCTACAAATAAACCTACTTATGAACTTTGAAGACATGATCCAAATTACACAAAAGAAACTAATTTCCCGATCTACTCGCCCACATGCGACACGAAAAACAAGTTCTGCCACTATGAAGTCTTATTTCTTACCTCTCTTTTTGATTCTGCCTTTCTTTCTGATCTGGGCTGAACCTAAGACTAGCAACGCACCTTTTCTCACACCCGATGAGGCCATTACCAATATGAAGACCCTGAAGGGCTTTGAGGTCAAGGCCTTCGTGGCCGAACCGGATATTGGCGAAGCTATTGCCTTTTGTTTCGATTTCCGGGGACGTCTCTGGACCTTAGAGAATTACAATTATCAAACCCGTAAAGCCCACAGTGCGGACAAGAGAAACCGCATCCAAATTTTTGAGGATGTGGATGGAGATGGGGTGTTTGATAAGAAGAAGACTTTTACCGAGAACTTGAGTTTCAGCTCCGGCTTCACGGTGGGCATGGGTGGGGTCTATGTTGGCATGCCTCCCGAACTCATTTTTATTCCCGATGCCGATGGGGATGATAAACCCGACGGTCCCCATGAAGTTCTTCTCGATGGCTGGGGTATTCAGGACCGGCACGAAACTCTCAATAGTTTTATTTGGGGCCCAGATGGCTGGCTGTATGGCTGTCATGGTGTTTTCACTCAGTCACTGGTTGGTTATCCAGGAGCAAAGGATGAAGACCGGCAATTTATCGATGCCGGGATTTGGCGCTTTCATCCTCAATCTAAGGAATTTGAAGTCTTTGCTGAAGGATTATCCAACCCCTGGGGCTTCGATTTCAACGATATGGGGCAAGGCTTTGCCACTTGTTGTGTGATCCCCCATCTCTTCCATGTCGTTCAAGGCGGTGTTTATCACAAGCAAAGCAAACAGAATGTAAACCGTTTCGTATACGATAATATCAAGACCATCCGTGACCATGTACACAAGTCTGCTCATGGCGGGGCTCGTTTCTACTTGGCCGATGTTTTTCCTGAGAAATACCGTGATCAACTTTTCATGTGTAATATTCATGAACACGCGGTCTTGATTGACTACATGGTTCCCAAGGGGTCGAGTTTCATTGGTAAGCATGGAGATGACTTTCTTCTCGCAAACGATTTGGCCTGGGTCGGATTCAGTGTGGAGACCGGTCCGGATGGCGGGATCTATATTTTGGATTGGCACGATCAAAATATCTGCGGAAATGAGATCAGATTTGCTAATTCCGCACGGGTCTATCGGATTATGCCGAAAGGAGTGAAGGGACCCGAGCCCTTTGATTTGGAAAAGCTTAGTGATGTCGAACTGGTTGAAATGCAGGCTCATTCCAATGACTGGTATGTTCGCCAGTCCCGCACTATTCTTCAGCACCGCAGCATTTCTGGAAAGCTCAACAAGTCCTTCGTTCATGGTAAACTCCAGTCCATGCTTGCGAATGCGAAAACCGTCGGTAAACGCCTGCGTGCTCTGTGGGCTCTTCATGTGACGGGTGGGATTAATCAGGATCATGCCCTTTCCCTGCTCAATGATTCCGAACAGTACATTCGGGCCTGGACCATTCAATTGCTCACTGAAGACAAAAATCCTTCCGGAGTGATTCGTTCAAAATTTGCGGAAATGGCCAAATCGGAAAAGTCGCCCGTCGTCCGACTTTACCTGGCCAGTGCCCTACAGCGTATGCCGTTCGATCAGCGCTGGAATATTTTGGAATCCTTATCCAAATACGCCGAAGACAAGGAAGATAATAACATTCCCCGTATGCTTTGGTTGGCTTTGGAGCCCATGGTGGTCAAAAATCCGCAAAAGGCCTTAGCATTGGCATCTGCATCCGCACTTCCTCGTTTGCAGGAGTTTACCCCCCGACGATTGCTCGGTGGAGAAACGGTTCATGTTCCCAGAAAGTCCAAAAAAGCTAATTTGACAGCTTGGCAAAAATTGATCCGTAAGGCGGCTCCCAAGTTTTCCATCAATGGTTCGGGAGAGGGGGGAGTTGTTCGTTTTGACAGCTTTCGTAATAAGACCGCCACCCGAACTCATCCGATCAAGCGAGGTGTCCCGGCGGTTCTCAGTCAGAAGATTAAGGTATTCGGTGGAAAAAAAACCGTCCTGCGTGCCACCGTCAGTCATCATCCACATGGAGACTGGGAATTGAGGGTTAGGGTAAACGGAAAGATTATTTCTAAGACCGAAGTTTCTTCCAAGACCGTGATCGATGAATGGCTTACCCATGAGGTGGACTTGTCTCCCTATGCGGGAAAGGAAATCCAACTTCAATTGGAGAACCAACCAACGGATTGGCGAAACGAGTGGGGGTACTGGCACGAGGTCAAGGTCAGTACGATGCCTTTTGCTTCCCTCAAGAAAAAGCTCATTGAACCAAAGAAAAAAGTTGTCTTCATTTCCGGAAAACCCAGTCACGGTCGAATGAAACACGAGCACCGGGCGGGTAATATGATTTTAGCCAAGCGGTTGAACGAGTCCGGTTTACCCATCGAAGCTGTGGTCTTGGAAGACATCGGGTATCCCAAGGATGAATCGGTTCTTGAAGATGCTTCCACTATCGTGATTTTCTGCACCGGACATGGTGGCCATCTGCTTAACCCAAAATTAAGGGAGTTTGACGCTCTGATGAAAAAAGGAATTGGAGTGATCATGATTCATTGGGCAACTGAAGCGGTCAGTGGTGCCCCGGGCGACAAGTTTCTTGAATGGATGGGTGGTTTCTGTGATCTTAATTGGTCGGTCAACCCCCACTGGAAGCCAAATTTTAAACCCCGTCCTCATCCAATTTGGAACGGAGTGCAACCCTTTAGTGTGGATGACGAATGGTATTACCATATGCGTTTCGTAGAGGATCGAACTGGGTTCACTCCCATTCTCACCGATGTTCCGCCCATGGAAACCCTGAAGCGTCCCGATGGAATGCGTAGTGGCAATCCGGCGGTGCGTAAGGCGGTGGCCAACGGGGAGACCCAACATGTCGCTTGGGCTTATGAGCGAACTTCGGGTGGTCGCGGATTTGGTTTCACCGGCGGACATAATCATGACAGCTGGCAGGACGATAATTACCGGAAGGTGATGCTTAATGCGATTCTTTGGACTGCCGGTATGGATGTTCCAAAAAACGGAGTGACTTCATCCGCTCCGGATCTTGTCGAGATCGAATCCAACTTGGATCCGGTCATTAAGAAGAAAAAGAAGTCGTGAGAGAATTTTCACAATCTCTGATCTTTTTTCTTTGGGGATCGATCTTATCGGCAGATCAGCGTCCTAATATCCTGTTTTGCATATCTGATGATCAGTCCTATGCTCACACTGGAGCGAATGGTGATCCGATAGTCAAGACTCCCGCCTTCGATCGGGTGGCAAAGGAAGGGATTCGTTTTACTCATGCCTTTTGTGACGCTCCGACTTGCGGTCCTTCCCGTAGTGCGATTTTGACCGGGCAACCTATC
>JABGWU010000220.1 GCA_018645475.1 Opitutia bacterium | reverse complement strand
ATGAACGGTTGCCTCCTGTTTTTCCGTAAATGACCAAGACTTTATCAGAAGGGCATCGCTTGTACCGACTGAAGAAAAAAACCAATGTTCCGAGAACAATAAGAATGAATGTAATGATACCGATTAAGAATGAGTCCATAATGTTATGAGTTTAGGTGTTAATATTTTTTTAAATATGTTAAAATTGAGGAGTGGAGGGAATAGTATCTTTAGAAATCGTAATCCTTTTTATATTAATACTGATCAAATTAAGCCCAATTTGTCTTAAACCGGACATAACCCCACGAGAAATTTTATTTAACAGGATTTCCGTATCGGTTTTAAATTCAGCAATTTTTAAGGATGCAATGATCTTTCGCATTTCTCCAATGATTATGTCGTTGGCCAGCTCATTTACTGATTTTAAGTTTAAGCTTAAAAGTCTCTCTGCAGCGTTTTCCATTACCCCTTTCTCCGTTGATATTCCAACTGTAAATGCGGAAAGCATTTCAACCCCAGAGCTTTCTTTGGAAAGTGCATCTTTGAGCTGTATATCTATTGAAAAGGGAGTCAGGTCGAGCCATTGGAAGTCTTGAATTAAGGGCCATACAAACGATGCACCACCATGGACACATTTGGATGAACGGTTGCCTCCTGTTTTTCCGTAAATGACCAAGACTTTATCAGAAGGGCATCGCTTGTACCGACTGAAGAAAAAGACCAATGTTCCGAGAACAACAAGAATGAATGTAATGATAGCTATTAAGAATGCGTCCAAAATATATTACTTAGTTAAGAAAAAATTTATTTTACCTCAGAGTTTAATTCGTCTTCGAGCGGTTTTACCAAGATTGTTTGCTCGTCAATAGTGTCGGTTACCCTAACGGCGACTCGGTTCCCAATTTTTTTTTCACTATCTGATAGGGCTTGTACGATTCGGAGCCTGCCCTGTACCATCACTTCGACTTGCCCCATTCCTTTTCTTTTTGGGGGAATGGGAAGGTATACATTACCCACATTTCCAACTGCATTACTATAATCAAGAGTGCCTTCTTGTCTTAAGCTATGCAGATAGCTCATCAGGTAAATGACAACACCAAGAAATGCAGAGCCCGAGAGCGTGGCAACAAAAGTGGCTGCACCAGTACTATGACCCGCCTGCAACATGGCAGCTCCTGCCCACCCAAATCCAGCAAAAAATGCACCAATAGTTCGAATGGAAAAGATTCCACTTGCACCTCCTTCACCAGTATCTGCAATTTCTGCTTCGGGCATGTCAACCGCACCGCCCAACATGACCATTCCCATTTGAACTGTCAGAATTAAACTGGAAAAAATTCCAATTCCGGTAAATGTTCTTTCTGCAGGGGGTAAATTGAGCCAGTAATCAATCATAGGATATTTAGTTGTGTAAGAAATCATATTAATTCCTATTTAATATGAATTTGTCAATAGACTTAGAGTTAAAGCATACATTTACCACTGAATAAGTTTACTTCGATTCTAAAAAATAAACTATTATAATTTTCGGGAAAATTTAGAATCAAAGGTTATGATCATTTTTTTGAATCCAATCTGAAGGACACTACCATAGAGCAAATTACAGAGAAGGTGAACAGATATGCTCCCCATTCCAAATTGGCGGTAGAACCCCCCGGGAATGATTTTATGACTACGATAATAAGGGCCAGGGCAAATACTTCAGCCATGGAGAATTTGCCCACATAATGTATGATTTGAAGGATCGAATTAAATTTTTTTGAATCTTTCAGACCTGTAGCATGCCAATAAAATGAGAGTTTCAGAATAGGGGAAAAAACAGAAAATAATGCCAGAAGCACAGCTAAAAAAATATCATTGGTTTGAAAAAGTTTTTGAATAACGCCAAGAATAGAGTAAGTAGAAATCTCAAGTTCTTCAGGGGCAAATATTTTGACGACCCAAGTGATATCACCTGCTTGAGGGTGAATAGTGAGAGTCGGGGCGATTAAACCCAATCCTAAGAGAAGGGAAGAACCTGCAATGATAAACCGCGTTACATTCATTGCGCTTGGAAATTACTTCATTATGTTGGCCAAGTCTTCTATGTTCGAACCTACAGGCAGAACGCGAAGAGTGATTTTTCTAATTGCATTCGCCGCTGTTTTTTTCAATTTAAATTCATTTTTCCCAATAGATAGTTTTTCCATTTCTATTTCATATCTTCCCACATCGTCATCGGCGGCCACATCCACATCTTCAACTGCAATTTCGATTTTCTCACCTTCTTCAAATCTTATTCTGCCCGCTTTAATGGCATCGTCGGAGGAAACAGATTTTCCAAGCAAATCTTTCCAGTTGAGCTCGATTGATAATCCTGACCAATCGGCAATTAAGGAGTCATCCTTAGTAATACTTTCAAATACCGCATTTCCATTCCACAGTATACTATAGCGAATATCTGGTCCTTTTTTTCCCTGGTCCCAGGCTTCATTCTCTAAGTTTGTTGGATAAACTTCAATTTCAGAGGCAAAGATATAATAAGTCTGTCCAGGAGACAGTTTACCACTTAATCTAATCTCCTTATTCAATGTGTCTTCGTTTCCACTATCATTTTTATCGGTGGTTATGAACCAATAAAATCCTGCAGCTAGCAGAACAATCAAAAGTGGAATGGCAGCACCAAACCAAGCCGGTGGTTTGGGGGCGTCAAAGTCTGAAATATCGGTCATTGTTAATTTCTACTGCAAAAGGGTACATGATAGAAAGCAGAAAATAAAGTTTTCCTCTCTGGATGGACTGAGATAACCGAAACTTTTTTATTTTTCCAAAGGGTGTTCTTTTAACAGTTCCTCGGGTGCATACAGTCCAATTTTGTCTTTGTAGGCTTTTCTGATTTTGCCCGCTTGATCAGTTGAAATCGGACTTGCTTTATTTCCGAATGAATTTCGAACATAAGTTAGTACGGATGCAATTTCCTCGTCGTTTAACATATACTCAAATGGAGTCATAGGGACTTGTCCTGGGTATTTTTTCCCCAACACTTCGATTGGTCCCATTAAGCCCTTAAGAGTTAATTTAATAAGTCTGTCAGGGCTACCATTTACCCACTTTGTCTCCGATAGAGGAGGGAAGCCAGAATCAGGCAGTCCTTTTCCATTTCCTTGGTGGCAAGTAATACAGTGCCCCTCCCGACTGTAAATTTCGCTTCCTTTTACATAGAGACTTTGGTTTTCTTTCGATAAATGAGGAGGTGCTGTTATTTTTCGTTCCTTCAATTCTGTTTCTGCGGGCTTACGGTTGAGTACTTCGCGGGCGAAATCATAAGTTTGTTTGTAGACTGTAGAAACTTCGTGGGTTTCAGCTTTGTTTAATATATTTAGGCCTTTCTTGCGAGAAATGTGAGATGCAGTAACCGCCGCAGTTATTCGAACGCGACCATGGGAGTCATTGGCTGCATTAGTCAGAAGTTGTTCATGGTCGGGAAAGGAATAAACATGAAAACGAAGAACATTCATTGCAGCTGCACGGATACGATAGTCTTTTGATTTTAACAATTTTCGTAATAAATCCTGATTCAGTCGTCCGGCACCCCAGGTCACCCAGAGGGCTTCAAGTTGTAGTCTTTCTTCTTTTCCTTCACTCCAACTCATTACCTCATTAGCAACTTGATCTGGATTGCGGCCTCGTAATTCTCGACGAGTTCTGTACCGGGTTCTAAGTTCAGGCAATTCAAGGTTTTGAACGAGTTTGGTGATAGACGCACCATGAATTTTTGCTGGTTTTACCAATGGACGCGAAGGGTGGGTAATTCGATAAATTCTACCATGCTTGTGATCGCGGTTAGGATCACGGGCATTGTGTTGCATATGGCCAATTAGTGCATTTTGCCAGTCCACAACATAAAGGGAACCATCCGGTGCAAACTCCAAATCGGTTGGTCGGAAATTTAAATCCTTGGAGACGAAAAGATCGTGTCGGTACTCAGTTGTGAATCCTGGATCCTGATCGATAATCTTGTGCTGCTTTGCTCCTAAAAATCCGATATTGTTATTGATCAGCACATCTCCCTGTACCTCGTCTGGAAAATGTCGACTGGATACAAACTCAATCCCAGATGTGGGACGTACATTATTGGAGGTAATCAAGTCTGGTGCTTTTATATTGGCACCGTAGCGTGCCTTTACCATACCGGGGAGCATCCATGACATCTTAGTGCCTGATGTATGGAGAAATAATTCCTGCCCGTATTCATTCACGGCAACACCCCATGGGTTTGGTATATTAAACTGAGCGTGACGAATTAATTTGCGGGTTCTTGGATCGTAGCGAAAGAATCCACCATTCGAACCTCTTTGCGGTCCAAATGCAGTTTCCACATGGCTGTGTAGGAAAACCCCCTCGCACATGATGATCGCTCCTGATGGATCGGCGCAAAAGGATGAAATAGCATGGTGGGTATCATGGTCGTCAAAGCCGGAAAGCAAAACTTCCCGTTTGTCGTATTTGTCGTCTCCATTGGTGTCCTGTAAAAAGACAAGACTTCCGCTTTGGGAAACATAAACCCCGTCATGTGCAATTTCAAAACCGATGGGGATATGTAGATCATCGGCGAAGTTGATTTGTTTGTCCGCTTTTCCGTCTTTGTTCGTGTCTTCAAAAATGATGAGCTTGTCTTTGGGTAGTGGATCTCCAATCCGATAATGCGGATAACTCCCCATGGTTGCCACCCAGAGCCTACCTTTATTATCAAAAGACATTTGCACGGGGTTGGCTAAGTCTGGAAATGTTTTTTCATCGGCAAATAGCTCTATTTTATAGCCGTCCGCTACCTCGATTTTTGTTTTGGCAATTGGTGCGGGAGTATATTTTACCAATCCGTTTTTGCTGTTTTTCTCGGGAGGTAAATAATTGGTTGGAACATCGGGTAATTTCGGACTTTTCGCTTCCGCTGATTTAATATCGAAAGGTTTATTTTGAAGAATAGACCAAATCGCCTCGTCCCGGATTCGCGTGTATTCTCTCGTTTTTTCAATCTCATAGGGATAATTCTGCGGGCCAAATGGGTTGTATCTCCGACCATATACATGAACACCATTGGGAACTTTAAAATCGTTTAACCAGTAAAAGTTTTTATCCATCACGGACTTAAGCACCTGACTTCGAAGGTTTTCTTTGGGCTTATTCGATTTAAAAATTGAAACGCTTAAATACTTGGCGAGTTTCTTATAACCATAATCGTTAAGTAAGGCTCCATCTATGGTGTGCCTTTTACCATCCCGAAACCATTTTTGGGATGGAGCAAAGCAGTCAATAAACAAAACCTTATTGGCCAAGGCTACTTCTCGCATAGTCTGAGTATAAATGGACAAACTTCGATTTTGTCTTCGACCATCGGTAATTCCAGAGATTTTTTCAACAGCAGTGGGTGAAATCAAAACTACCTGTGGTGTTGTTTGGCCGTATGACATTGAATTCAGATGCTTAACATAGGCATCAAGTTCTTTTTTGAATCTGCCTGCCTGTCCCGGTCCGTCAAAAGAAGAGTTAAATCCAAAGAAGCAAAGAACCACATCGGTTTTCAGGTCTGCAAGCCATTGGTCCGGAGTGGGGAAGTGTCCTTTGGGCTTGGTATTAGCTTTTAAGCTATCGTGAATAAGTTCTTTGGCCCCAGGGAAGGCATATTGTTCCTCCTGGTTTCTACTGGGATGGGGGCGGAAACCAGGGGTGTTCCCTTCGTCGCAAAGATTACGAATGGTCAAGTCTGCGTTTGGAAAACGAAGGAATATTTCAGTTTCAAAATGGCCGTAATGGACCATTCTGGAACCCATCCCGGAACCAACCAAGGTGACCACATTTCCCTTTTCCAAGTCAATCTTAGCGTAAGATTCAATGGATATCATCAACGATGAACAAATTAAGAATAGATTACGAAGCTTTGATGCAGGCATAATAGTGTTATTTAAATAATTACGAGCAATGAATTATTTTGACGCTTTTATTGGAGTTCACAAATGAAAACTTATCTAAAGCATTAAATTTAATGAAAATATTCTCAAATATTTCAATTTTGTTATTATTTACTGATTGTTTATGGGTGAATTTGAAATAATAAGATTGGTTTATGAGGGGAGGGAGTGCACGAATTTGGAGGGAAGGAGGAACTGGGCTATTTGAAAAACCTTAAGATAAAGCAGGATCTAGCTGATCATTGGTTTGACCGCATGTCCATGGACATCAGTGAGTCTGAAGTGACGCCCTTGGTATTTAAAAGTCAGTCGCTCATGATCAATTCCCAATAGATGTAAGATAGTGGCGTGGAAATCATGCACATGCACACCGTTTTCGGTCACATTATAGGAATAATCATCGGACTGCCCATAAGTCATACCGGGCTTGATTCCGCCCCCGGCAAACCAGGTAGAGAAATTACGGGGGTGATGATCCCTACCGAAATTGGTTCCGTTAAATTTTCCCTGGCAATAATTGGTACGGCCAAATTCTCCGCCCCAGATAACCAAGGTATCCTTGAGCATCCCCCTTTGTTTGAGATCTTGAACCAAAGCGTAGGATGCCTGGTCCGTTTCTTTGCATTGTCTTTTAATTCCTCCGGGCAACCCGCCGTGCTGATCCCATCCGGGATGATAAAGTTGAATAAAGCGAACTCCTTTCTCGGCCAGTCTTCTTGCTAGCAAGCAATTCGCCGCAAATGTTCCCGGCTTACGGGCATCTTCTCCATAGAGTTTGAAGGTGGATTCGGGTTCCTTGTCAACTGCGGTGACATCAGGAATCGAGCTTTGCATACGAAAACCCATTTCATATTGGGCAATTTTCGTTTCCAGTGATGGATCTCCCGTCTTCTCAAGTTGTAGTTCGTGAAGCTTTTTCAAATGGTCGAGCATACTGCGTCGACCTTTGGCGGAAATTCCATCTGGGCTGTTTAAATAGAGAATAGCATCCTTGTCTGAGCGGAAACGAGTACCCGCATGCTTGCCGGGAAGAAATCCGCTTCCCCACAATCTTGAAACCAAAGGCTGACCGCCTTTCCCTTTTGTTTTGAGAACCACAAAATTGGGCAGGTTTTCAT
>JABGWU010000219.1 GCA_018645475.1 Opitutia bacterium | reverse complement strand
GAAGACTGGTTCTTTGCTGAAGCGAACCGTCGGAAAGATGTCCTCGCAATGGCTCAAAGATTGACTCTGATTCACAACAGCAACCATCCAGCGGATGCCCCAGCACTTCAGTCTCGTTACTTAAAGACTCTTCTTCGCTATGTTGAGAGCTACAATTACAAAAATGAGAATTTAATCAAGGCACTTGAGAAACTGGCCGACGCAAGAAACCTTCCGTCAACGGCAAAAGCAAGATTGAACTGGGTCACTGCAATCGCTCCAGTCATTCCAGTGATGATCGAGAACTTTGAGTCCAAAAAACCAATACCGGATTCCTTGCTAACCAAACCATTAGCTGCGGCTAAAGCTTTGGTTCAAGCTCTCCCCTACGAAGGCTCAATCATAACCGCTAACGGATGGATGCATTACGGTCCTGGACATAGTCCTAATGTAACCGAATTCCTCAAACCTAAACGGGAAGCCAAAGCCGCTCCCATCCTCCAAGCCCTTCCAAGAATGACTACAGAACAAGCTCAGACTGTCCTCAAACATTCCGTAGTGGCATCTCGTGGAAGGCTAATAAAGGACTATCTGTTCTCGGTCAAAGAACTCCGTGCACTCGTCCCAAAACTTCCAGCTGTCTTCAACTCCCTGAATGCTCCGGATATCCGTATCTTTGACAAGGCCCTTACCGTGAAAACTGCCAAACTCTTGGCTCCGTATTTAGCCAGGAACCCACACTTGAACGCCGCAATAGTGCGTGCATGGGCTAAACCAGAGCGCAAATACAGTGTTACCACGGACCAGATGATGCAAACAGAAATGTGGCGATTCACCGAGATCACACCGGTCACACAAAGCCTTTGGAGTAATGGTTTTGAAAGGAATGTGGATCAGAACTTGCCGAACGAAAAATATGCCAAGATGGACTCACGTTTCCAAAAATTGAAAAAACAAGTTTCAAAAGGAGCAAGCCAACTGAATAGGGTACAAGCCTTTAAGACTATATTACAAGGATTACTAAGTCCCGAACCGAAGACACCTGGAATGCTCCCGCTTTGGGGAGAACTCTTTTTCAATGCTCCAGATAACGAGAAAGTCTTAATGCTGCAGTCCCTTGTCTCCAACTTGGAAGGTGACCGTAAATATTTATTCCGCCGGGCACTCGAAAAATCCAAATTTGGCAATAGTGGGGCCATGCCTTGGAAACCTGTACTGACCAACAACCACTACAGATACCACCACAAGGAAACTCTGCAGCAGGCAGGCAAACTGATCAAACATCTTCAATCCATTATCGAAGCTCAGGCAAAGACCGGGAAATTGGATGAAACCATCTTTGGTGCCTGGCTTCACTCGATGGATAAAAAAGACGCGGCAACCCGGCAATTCATGAAGAAACTGTCGGGAACCGCTGCCTATATCAATCTTCCCACTGTCTTTCATTTGGTGGCGACTGATCAGGATCACTTTGGACACATTGCCAGAACACCGGAACAGAGAATGATCAGTCCGGCACATCTCAGTCATGAACTTATGATGCTCCCGAAGAATGCTTCACCAGCTCAAGTTGAAGCCGCATTCAAGACAGTGATGGCACGAATTACGAACGCTCCTGCTCCCATTGCCCCTGTAGGTCTCAACCAGATAGCAGAACTTGAAAATTGGAGTAAGGAAACTCACAATCTCGCACTCAGTTTGTTTGCAGAGAATGCCCCGTTGGGTGACTACCCTTCCAGAGAAGGTTATGAACTCATGATCAGAAAGCTGGTCGAAAAGACATTGGCCAGCAAGAAGTATGGCACATTGGAAGCTTATTCAGCAGGACTTTGGAAAGCAGCCATCTACACAGATGATAATCGTCGATATTCCGGAGCCAATGCCTTGGCAGCCTTCACTGAAAAAGCACTGGACTCCAAATCGGCATCTTTGGCAGCTACATTCTCCAGAGCAGCGAGTAGAGGTCCCATGCAGAAACTGGTCTTTTCCAAAAGAGACTACAACATCCCTCAGGTTGCTGAAAAAATCCGGAGTATTTCAGGCAAAGCTACCTTGGCGATTGGAGCGGTAGAGATTCCTGTCGATGAAAGCGATCCGTCCTATCCGATCTATAAATCCAACGCCGAATTTGTTATGGGTAATCTTGATACGGCTTGGGACCTGTATCAGAAAAACACGGATACCTTGACCAGCGAAGTTTTAAGGAAGTTGGCTGTTGAGTACTCCTTTTGGATTCTCCAGCGGAACATCGCTGCGGAAGAACCAAAACGAGCAGAAAACCTAATCAAGGAACTGACCATTTGGTCACGTCAAGTGGCTGGAAATTTCAGCCCTGAACAAGACGCAAGGTTAAAGATAGCCTATGCTGACCTCGCTTTTATCAAAGGTGCCTTACCTACTTCCCGTGCCTGGTATCGCAAGGTAGCGGATGCAGCGGAGTACAGAGGTTCGGAAGAGCATTTCCTTGCTGCATTGGGTTCAGTCAAGGTTGACCGGGTTACCAAAAACTTTTCCGCTGCCATGACCGAACTGGACAAGCTTACCATGTTTAAAGAACCGAACTTCCGTCGTCGTATTCACTACTCCCGTGCGGAAGTTCACATGGATCAAGAAAATTACAAGGAGGCTTTATTGGAAGTTACATCTGTTCTTCGCCAAGAACCCAAACACCCAGACGCCCTTATTCTCCAGGGTAAGATTCAAAATCATATGCGCAAACTGCTTGAAGCGAGCGAGATCGCTCTTGGACCATCCCAATCAGACACCGTCATCGTGCCTGGAGAAATCCTAAAAGTAAACCTACGTGATCCAACCTTGAGCGTCTCGGGTATAGCTGCAGATATAGAAGTGGAGATCTGGGCAAAATCCGGCGATCGTGAACGCCTTATGCTTTATCAACTTGGAGACAGTAAGGAGAATTTCAGGGCTGAATTAGCCTCCAATCTTGGACCTCCAATTCCGAATGACAAGACACTCCAAATCCTCGGAGAGGATGAGATCCGTTTTGGGTTTTCCCAACGCTTTCGCTCAAAAATGAAAGATCTACCCCCGGATCCGGATGTTGTAATCAGTGTGGCTTCCGATGCCCAACTTGCCTTATCCGCAGGGGCATTCCCGCCTAGGGAAGGTGAGCGCACTCTTAACATTGAAGAACTCGGGCTTTCAACTGCCCAGAAGGCATTGGGAACAAGGGCTGTTCGTCCAGGCAACCCGGTCTATCTTAGAGTCATTGATCCCGATGCCAGTAAAACATCCGATATCGACCAGCTCTACCTTACCTTACAAACCTCCAGTGGGGACGAAATCAGAAAATTACCGGCAAAGGAAACCTCACCTTTTAGCGGGGAGTTCGAAGTGATCATCCCAACCACCGGTGCCCAAGCCATTGCCTTCGCTTCGGAAAGTGCCCCGGGAAGAGACCCCAATATGGCAATCAGTGCAGAAGATTATCCCGGTTGGCAAGGCAAGATCGGCGACAAGGGAGCGGCAAGGATCTTTGGGGTCGACCTCAATGACAATGTGGCCGCAGCCGAGATGAGTATACAGATGGAAAATGGCCAATCCTTAACTCATTTTGTCCTGCAAACTTCAATGAATGGAAAAGAATGGGAGACAAGGGCCCGTTACCCGAAAGACACGGCACCTTGGGATGGCCGCCCCGTCGTCACCTCCTTCCCGACCTATCGCGGCGGATTCCCTATCAGTGCACCTGAAGGATTGGAGTTGCCGGAAGACTGGCATACCAAAATGGAGGAACTATCCTCATCCCCAAATTGCAAATATCGGGCCGCTTATGTACCGAACCTCACGATGAAGAATGAAGTCGTGGTTGACACCGGTCATCCAGGCTACTCGGGACTGGTACGATTTCGTGCCATATTTTACCAACCCAATTTAGCCGTCAGGAAGTTCAAGGTTGCCGGATTGCCAGTACCCGAGGGCCGTACCGGTGCCTGGAGTTTGTTTTTCATCGACGGCCAACCAGCCGATAAAGGTGCGCAAAATCCTTTGGAAATCGAAAGGGAATTATCTCCCGGCTTACATACCCTCGATATATGGCACCATGGCAGCCGGGCACGCACCACAAAAGCCCCTATGGCTATCCTGTGTGACCATGAGGACACGGATGAATTAATTCCATGCCCCGACGCGATGTTCAATCCCACGACATTCCCAAAGGGCATACAAATCAAGCTACCTCAACCCGCCAAGATCACCACCAGTGAAAGCGGAATTCTTAAGGTCAAATTTGGCGGCCAAACCCAAACCCGTCTTATTCGTTTTGTAATTACCGGTTTCAACGGCGTGGCCCCAACTATCAATAAAGTTACTCTAAGTGACCGAAACGGAAAGCAACTTTTGCCGGTCAAGCAGGACTTCATGGCCTTACGCCAAAACAGCCAGTTGGAAGTACTCCCAGGAGACACCATAACCGCCCGTTATGAAGACCCCGTCTCCGCCACGCCTAATCGTAACCTTCAGGAAAAGAGAATCACAGTAGCCTTCAATACCGCTGAGTTAAAAGCTTCTTTTCTCAACTATGAAACTAACCCAAAAACGGGTGAACGAACCCTACGATTGGAACAAATCCGTCGCTTTCAATATGATGATCCGGTCGCTATCGTAATTGACGATGCTGATATGGACGGAAGCTCGGCTCGTGATGTGATCGGTTTTAGAGTGGAAACAAGCAGTGGTCAAAAAGTCAAACTCAAGGCGGTGGAAACGGGAGAGCAAACAGGTCGCTTTATCGGCCGAGTATTTCCAGTGTCAGGATCCCCTTCCCGGGAATCTGAAATCCAATTACCCCCGGGAGGTACTTTAAATGTCTACTACCTTGATTCTGAAAACCTCGAACCCGGAATTCCCACGGAGCGCTTTGTTTCCATTTCGCACGCTCAATACACTCAACCGGAGTTGGGGTTGTACACTGTAAATGCGAAACCTATTCCAGAAGTGACAGATGACTTGGCAACCCCAAAGCCAGCCAAGCCCAACAAGATTCGCAGTTCTGCTACTGAAGTGGTAAAACCACGCCAAACCCTGACCTACGACTTCATAGGAACAAGCGGACTGACTAGTGCACCACCGATGTCCATCCTTGGTGCTGACCTGCGTTTCGATGTGGTTTCTCCTCACCTCGCATTTTCCGAAAGTAGTGAAATTACGGCATATGCACAGACAAGTGACGGATTGTCTGCCTTCATAAAGCAAAACCCTAATTTGTCCAACTCGACTACATTCAACAAGGATGTCCCTGGCACTCTCAAACTCACCGGCACCTTATCAAAAGGTTCAACTGAAGTACCCTATGGATACAAATTGGGAACTAACGGTAAATCGGCAAGCAATCTTCCTCCCTTGGAAGAAGGTCGCTTCCACTTTAAACTACCACTTATCATCGGTGATTCCCCCATGCGTAGTTACGCAAACAAGAGTGCCGAAAAGCTACCGACATCAGCCTTGCCGACTGGCTTGGCCGTAAAAGCAGCAACAGAGGTACTCATTGGCTTCGAATGGGAGACTCCGGAAGGTGAGATCAAGTGGATTAAACAAAAGTACCGGATTAGCGACCATGCATTCCTTGATGTTATGCAAAACGGATACGATAAGCCACTCGGGAGCATTTATGTTGGCGAAAAAGTTTACATTCGTCTCATTTCCAGATCTCTTGATATTAGCCCTGAACGCGATGTCACTCTTGTCGAACTGGATTCAACCTCGGGTACAAAAAGTCAATTCCAAGTCAAGGAAACGGCAGGTCATTCAGGTATTTTCAAAGGGGTGTTTACCGTTGGTTATGATAATCGAAATGAAAAAGAGGCTGGTACTGAATTGCCATCCATAGCCCTCAATGGTTTCCCGGTCAAATACGGGGACACCATCACCGTCGCATATAAAGAGCAAGAAAGGATGGTACTGGTTAACAAAGGGGCAAATGGGGGAATTCAACCATTCAGTAAGCGCTATACAGGCGACGAAATGGCAGTCCGCACAAGTTTCACTCTTGCCGAATGTTTCTTCGAACTGGCAAAGAAGCATCGTGAGATGGAGCAGGAAAGCCTCGCCCGCCGTGAGATTGGTCACGCTAGAAAACTGCTTACCGAAGCATTAGCCACACATCGAGATGAGGATCTTAAAGCCCATGCCGAGTACTTACTAGGAAACCTCGCTCAGGAATTTGCAGATTTAGCAAAAAATGACTTAAGTAAGCTGCCGATGTACCAAGACGCGCTTGCCCGCTTTTCCAAGATCCCGACCGATTATCCTGAAAGCGAGTTTGCCGCCAAGGCTCAGTACAAGACTGGACTGGTCTATGAGAAAATGGGAGAGATTGATAACTCGGTTGAAGAGTATGTCAAACTGGCCTACAAATACCCAAATCACGAATTAATTCCCATGGTAATGTCCCGTCTTGGGGACTACTTCCAAAAGAAAGGCCAGAATTTCAAGGATCAGGCAAAGCCTTTTAGGGATAAGACTGATGATCAATCCATAGCTGAAGTTCTCCGGCTTGATGGGTTGTCTTATCCCGACTTTCTAAACGCGGCCATGGTCTTCAGCAAATTACTAAACCGCTTTCCTGATGACCCTTTGGCCGGACTCGCCGGTATTCGATCAGGTCAGAACTTCATGCGAGCACTTCAGTATGAAAAGGCGATTGGAATTTTTAAAAGTGTGATTGAAAATGAAGAATTTGATGGCGGTAAGATCCGTGCACAGGCACTCTTTTGGGGAGCATACAGTCGGGAACTCTACCCTACCTCGGAATCCGACTACCGAACCCGCGGCAAAATGGTCACGGAAGCTTACCAAATGTACCGCAGAATAACCTTCGACTTCCAGGACAGTATTTGGGCTAAGCGGGCCCGAGGAAGATTGGCAGATCCGGTTTTCGAGCGTATCATCCAACAGGAGAATGAAGCGAGACAAAGACTATTGGAATCAATGAAGAACTAGTAAACCTTGAAGGTATGATTTTACAGGCCAAAGAACAGGAATTATTGAGATCAAAACTTGATCGGAAGATAAAACCCATGCTCATTTTGGAAAGCGAATCCTTGGTGGATACTGGAGGTTGGCTTGGTAAAAGAAAGATTCGGATTATTGTCACTTCAGCGGAATTATTCCTTGTAGCTTTGGGAAAACGGCCTCTCCTTGAAAATGTAAAACTGGAAGATTGCACTGAGTCCCGATACACCCCCTCATCTGGTAAGATCATTTTAGCTCCTGCGACATCATTAAGAAACAATGAACTTTCTATCCCACCGCTTGAAGCCATTAAGTTGCTTAAAGCTTTAGGAGTTACTGAGACTAGAGGCACGACCATTCTGAATGAGCACAAAAATGATGGAGCCAATACCCTACCCTTCTTGCCCGACTCAACAGGCAATGGGCATGAAGACTTTTAAAATTCAAATTTCTGAAAACTTAACCAAATCTAAAAATAAATAACCTCTCACCAAATACTACATTATGTTAGAACATATTCTTAAAGGCGGCCCGATGATGATTCCGCTTGTTATCTGTAGTCTGATCAGTCTGGCAGTCGTTTATGACCGTTGGACTGCATTCAAGAAAAACCGACGGATCGACACCCGTTCCTTACGTGCCAAAGTCTTGGAACACCTACGACACAACAATGTAAACGCAGCGATCGATGAATGCGTATCCACAAAGGGTCCCGTGGCCGCCGTCATGTTAACCGGACTTCGATCATACAGTCACCTCCAGGGTAAAAATGAAAAGTCAGAAACCATGCGAATGGTCATTGCCCAGGTGATGGAAGAGTACAGTGCCCAGGCAATGAGTGTCGTAAACAAGCGGTTGGAATTTCTCACGACCATCGGAACCGCGGCTCCACTTCTTGGAATGACCGGTACGGTTACCGGCATGATCGCTTCTTTTGCCGGGTTGGCAGATGCCGGAAGTATTGGTGGTAGCGGGGGACTGGTCGCAGAAGGAATTGCCGAGGCACTTGTTACCACTGCGGTTGGACTTATCGTCGCTCTCATGGCAGTAATCCCTCAAAGCGTATTCAATCGATGGAGCGACCAGATCGAACTGGAAATGGAGGAGAGCAGCAGTGAAATGGTCGAATTCATTCTGACCCATCATTGATCCTAAATATTCTTTCAATGGGTAAAAAAGCACAGGAACGAAAAAGGAGGCTTCGTAACGGAGAAATCCCGACCAATTCCTTTTCTGATATCGCGTTCTTGCTCATTATTTACTTTCTGGTCGCTACGACATTAGTGAAAGTAAAAACAATTACTGCAGAAATGCCTACTGGTGAGAAAAATGCACAAAGCCAATCCGATAAAACTCCCACCATCAACCTCCGGGCCGGTGACATTCATTTCAACGATAAGAAAGTAGATATCGAGGAGTTAAACAATAAACTGGCAGAATTAGATCTGCCAGCCAAGGACCCATCCAAGAGGGTCATCCTTTTGGAAAGTGTACAAGGAACTCCCTATCAAGATTACTTCCAGGCATTGGCCACTATCAGTGCCCACGGTGGAGTCGTTGCCTTAGTCGAAGAAGAATAACCGATAAAATGAAAGCAAGCAGAGTAAACCGCAAGAAACGTCGACATGTTCCCGTACCGATTGCCAGCATGGGAGACATTGCCTTCTTGCTTATCATTTTTTTCCTCGTTTGCAGTGAGGTCTCGAAAGATAACACCAATCTTCAGGTATCTCTGCCTGAATCACGACATGTTGCAAAAAATGAGGATACCTTCGCTGCCCGGGTTGCGATTGATGAAAGCGGGGAGATTTTTCTCGATGGAGTAAGGGTGGACGGAGCTAAAGACATCGAGTGGGGCGTGCGGGCTTTGCTCACCAGCACCGTCACGGAGGAACAGAGGTATGTACAATTCAAATGCGACTCCGTCATTTCCAAAGAAACTTTTGAACCTGTCATCAAGGCGATTTCCGAAGCAGGGGGCAGACTTAAAGCAGTCGGCGAACTGGAAAACTAAATTTAACTAGAAAAAAACAATGAGTGAAAATACACAAAACAATGATTTGAACCCGGATGACCTTTTAACGGATTTCCGGAGCAAAGGGCTTTTTCCCATAATAATCTTCACCTTCGTAATTCATGGTGTTGTCCTACTTGGGTCCAGTGTGCCGTGGATGTATGATTCTCTTTTCTCATCCGTTGATGAATCTGCCTCCGAGGAAGAACGTATCAAAGAAGCAGTTAGGGAAGCAACTGGATCGTTGAAGGATATTGCGGATAAGTACGGAATTCATCCGGAAGAGTTAAGCAGTCAATTCTCAAATAAAGATAAAAAAGGTTCTGCTCCCGTCACCTCTCAAGAAAGAAAAAACAGTTCAAACTCAGGAAAGGCTGATCAGTCTCAATCAATAGATGAAGGAAATAAGCCGAAGTCGTCTATTGAAAAAGAAATTGGAATAAAAGCAAAAGGTCCAGCATTGCCCTCCATTCCAAAGGAAAAAGAGGAGGATTTATTCAAATAAAATAAAGATTCCCCGCGAATGTACGATATAAGACAAGAGCTGAATCACTGCGAAGACACTTCGCATATTCCGACGGTGCCTTCTCCGTCAAAGG
>JABGWU010000218.1 GCA_018645475.1 Opitutia bacterium | reverse complement strand
TAAAGTTTAAGTAAAGCTAGACTTACTCGGATGCGTTTGCATCTTTGCAGCATTCGCCACCTTCGCCACAGCATTCTTCACCAGCTTCATGATCATGGGCTTCTTCACCACCGCAGGAAGAAAAGAACAACATTGAAAGAACAGTCAATAGAGACAAGATATATTTCATAAGAATTTATTAGGTTTGTATTTATGAACTAATGATTAATTAGATGTTGTATATTCCACTATTAGAAAAGGTTTCTGTCAACGGGAAATGATGAATTCTAATGATACCCTAATTAGCCGTTATTAAATAGGAATTTAAAAAATATCTTCTCCATTAGTCAGAAAAATCTGATCTCCTAGATTGGGTTTTATATTTTTTAAGCCAGTAAAAGATTCAAATGCAGGGAGGATAATATGATGAGAGTTGAGATGAAAACAGGCTTGCCCGGAGAGTTCCTTCCAATTGACGGTCTAGTGCATCTTGTCTTGCCTGCGTAAGAAGCAGGTTGTTCGGATCAAACTTGGCAAGATATCAAAAAATAATCCACCCGAAGCCTGAACCTGCTAGCTTGATTTTTGTGATCTTGGATACCCCTGGGAAATATGTCCAGCAAGTCGGGCATCTTCGCGAAATTGACATTTAGCCATTTCGCTTTGGTTCATGCATTCAAGTAATTCTTTAATCAATCCATCAGGACATAAAAGCTTTTCAATCTCGACTCTTGAAGCAATCATTAATTTTCAATCGTGTGTTCGGGCACTATTTCTTTTTCTGTTTTTTCACCATAGCGTAGACTGCTTTTCGGTGAATTTCTTAATTAGTTCTGGGCCATCTTGTTGGATATTATTTACACGCGAACTGACTTGATATGCTTGAATATTTTGTTGGCATTGGGCATAGCAATGTAAAAGTTGGTTGATTTGAGTTTCTTGAGCAAGCCATGCAGTCCAATCTTCGGGTTTTAGAATGACTGGCATGCGATGATGAATATGAAGAATATTAGAGGAGGCCGGGTGAGTAAGAATAGCGAATGAATGAATGCGTTTTCCATTTTGTATCGAGCTATTCCAAATACCTGCCATTGCAAATGCATTGCGATCATGGAGGAAATGAAAATGTGGGTATTTCTGAGTTTCGTTTTTTTGCCATTCGAAATATCCATCGGCCGGTACGAGGCATCTCCTACGTCGAATAGAGTTTTGGAAAATAGGTTTTTCACTAATAGTCTCAATTCTTGCGTTAATTGGTACGGGAGTTGATTGAGCTAATTTCTGATCCGAAATTAATCCCCAGCTAGCCGTAGACCACTTATAATCTTTACCATTTTGAATGATAATTGGATGAACTTGCCCGGGTGCTCGATTATAGCTGACTGAATGTGGAGGGGGGGAGATGGGTGAGATTTCAGGCTTTTGAAAACTATTTTTTTGGATCCAAGCATATCGACCACACATAAGCTATGGGGTGTAAATAATCTTTTGTCCGTAAGCCACGAGCCAAGAATTATTTTTGGGGCTCAGAACATAAGGCCGCCTCCGGTTTAGATCGTTTATCTTTTTCGTCAGCCTGAAAAAGTTTGTGCATTTGAAAGCCCGCTCGAAAAGGGGCTCCCCGATCTTTAATCCAATTGGTAATGGATGATAAAACAGATTCATCCTTTGAGCAAGACCACTCGGGATGTAACCAAGTGGGGACTCCAATCTGAGCAAAATCTATTTTGTTTGTCCAATGCTGAATGCTTGTCTCATCCTCCACAATGATTTTAAACTCATCCGCTAGTGCGAGGTTTTCTTCGATTGGAAGTGCCAAGTTTTTAGGACTAATCGTGATCCAGTCCATTTCTCCGAGAATCGGGTAGGCACCGCAGGTTTCGATATGAATAGGCAGATTTCTAATCCTGAGTTCATAGGCGAGATCGTGTAAATTATGAATAGCAGGCTCTCCACCCGTAATGACCACAATCTCGCACCCTGAGGAAAATGCCTCGTCAGCTAAATCAAGGGGAGACATTCGGTCAATATTATCAGGCTTGTGTTCGGGGTGCCAAGTGCCGGCAGAATCGCACCATGGGCAGTGAACCGGGCACCCATGCAGGCGTATGAAAAAGGCCGATTTCCCCAAGTGCAGTCCTTCCCCCTGCCAGGAATGAAATCGTTCGTAGATAGGAAGTTCGCTCACCTTTGTAAATCCGGTTTAAAAGTAGCTGAGTTTCTAGAATCCTCCTCCAACATAATTTTTTGGATCCATGCTCGATTCTGTGTTTTTTGACGAACTAACTGGTTGAAAACATTAAAAAGATGTTCTGCTATTCCTTCACAGGATGCGTGTTCGACTTCTGTTATCTTAATAAGACCAGATTCAGCAAGACCTCGAATTTCTTCGATTCTAGGGTCTGATTTACAGACAACAGTGGCATGGTCTAAGTTTTCATCAATCCAATCTCCAAGGTAATGCAGTTCACCAAAATCAACTACAAATCCATTCTCATCAAGTTCCTTTGAAGCAAAGGTTAAAGTTATTGACCAGCTGTGCCCGTGTATGCGTGAACACCTACCCGTGTGCTTAGGCTGTCGGTGGGATAGGGGGATGTCGCGATAAATTTTACTGCATGTTATCATTATTTAAAGTTAACTTTTATATTGAGTGGGATCAGAAAGACCAACCAATTCAAAAGCTTCCTTTCTTTCCACACATGTTCCACATTTCCCACAGTGTTTATTACCCCCAGCATAACAGGACCAGGTTTTTTCAAAAGGTACTCCTAATTCATAACCTCTTTTTACCAAATCTGCTTTACTCCAACTAACAAAAGGCCGGTGCAGACTAATTTTGTTCCAATCAGCCAATTGCAGTACATTGTTCATCGCATCAGCAAATTCGGGTCTACAATCTGGGTAGATTGTATGATCCCCTGCATGTGCCGCATATGCAACCGTTTCAAATTTAAGGGATATTGCATGACCGGCGGCGAGGGAAAGGAGAATCATATTCCGATTGGGCACTACGGTTGCCTTCATGGAATCTTCTGCGTAATGGCCTTCCGGTAATGAAATGGAAGAATCAGTTAATGCACTTCCTCCGAGTAAGTTTCCTAGCATGGGTAATTCTAGAATATGATGAGGGATTCTGAGTGCGTCTGCTATAGTACTACTTGAGGAAAGTTCTTTTTGGTGCCTTTGTCCGTAATCAATGGACAGGAGTTTTAATTCCGCGTTTTGATTGAGTAGATGGTATACGAGAACGGTTGAATCAAGTCCGCCTGAAAAAAGAGCGACTGCTTTCATAGTAATAGGTTGAGAAACATGTTAAAGGATTAGTATTTGTGAAAAGCTGGTATTTGAGATCGATAATTGAATTTAAAAACCTATTTTCTATTGGTCTTTTTTCTTGTGATCTTTAGCCCGAGTTTTTGATTTGTCAGGTTGGTCGGGTCGGGGGAAAACCTTCCGATGGATTTTATAAATTCGGTTCAATTCTTGAATTGGATTGCTATGGTCATCTACACGAAGGTCTCGAAAACGATCGTTCAATCCACCATAGCCCCAATTTTCTTTAACAATCAATAATGCGGCAGATTGCATTCCTCTTTTATCACCCCCTGCGACTTGACCTGCTTTTAGAGCCTCAATTAATCGTTCCGCTAGAAAACCACTGCTTTGTTTAAAACTGTTTGCCATCGCTTCGACCACTTCAGGACCGGTGAGCAGATTACCCTGCACAGAAAAATTTTTACCGCTTCTACTTCCAGCCCAATTTAAACATTCTGTACCTGTGTGATTCGATGTATTGCCTTCCTTATTAATAATGGCTACCTGACGATGCTTTTGTAATGGGTCCGCGTTAATCATTAATGAAATGACTTGGTCCGCTTTTTTACCTTTAGATAATAATGTAAGCCCGACCGGACCATACTGGACATTTCCCCAAGCTTGAGAAGCCACCGCACCAATTCCAGCCTTAGCATAGGGAACCACGCTTCCAACCGCAATAAACTTGGACTGGACTGCAACTCCAAGTTCATTCGTCTTTGCATCTCTTGCAACAATGGAAAATGTGGAGGTTGGAATGTTGGGCAGGGTGGTTTTTGAAAATGCCAGAGTTACAATACTCAATGAAATAACTACAGATTTATACAACATCATTCATTCCTGCGGTTAAAAATATTTATCATAGGATCAATCATATGCACCAATTTATAACTTACAATTATATCTTTGAACTGGAAAAAAAATAACAAGTATCTCATCGAATGATGAATTATAGATGAATTGACATCATCAGGGCTCTAGGCCATAAAAGTTCCGTATTGCATCAAATCTCGGGGGTGTAACTCAGTTGGTAGAGTAGCGGACTCTTAATCCGTTTGTCGGGGGTTCGAGCCCCCCCGCCCCTACGATTTTTTACATCTCAATAGGCTTTAAATATTGAGAATGTTTATCAGCAACGATTAGAAGCGAGATTTTTGATAAGTTGGTTGTGGTCGTTGAAACTAACCATCCCTGAATTTAACTTAATCAGATCGATTAAGGGATAGAGAATAATGTAATCGAGGTGAATGAAATTTATTAATTTTTGATGGGTTGTTTCCGTGTTCTATTTGCAGCTTTTCGATTTTCATTTGGATCACCTAGATCACCGCCCTTGGCCATCATTTCGGGGAAAATATTATCCCACCATTTATCGTAGGAAACGGATAGCTTACTCATCATAGCTGGTTTTTTTGCGGAAAGGTCATTTTTACATCCAGGGTCCTTTTTGACATCGTAAAGTACCCAATGTTCTTTAGGACTTACGCCCCAATGATACTGAGCGGTACCATAGGCATATGTCATATTTTTACTTCCCTGCGATACATTGCGTAAGCCTTTGCACTGGCTCATGTATTTAAGACATTCGGGATTCCCGCAGTCATGACTACGAAGCATGAGATGGTTCCCTTGCCGTACGCCGGCCATGGCATATTTATGGGCATTTGCAAATCCGCTCGGCCATCGGGCCACATGGTGAAAAAGAATACGATCTTGGTTCCACTTGATTGGTTTGCGACTTTCTAATAATGGACGCAGGGTAAATCCTTCAAGTTTCTTTTTGAGAGTGGAGGGTAGCGGAGTGTCCGTTAAATCACACAGAGTGGGTAAAATATCAAGATGGGCGGTCAAATTGTTGATAATTTTTGGTTTCCATGCACCTTTCCAACGCCAAAAGGAGAAGGCCCGGCTTCCTCCTTCCCATGCCGTACACTTAGACCCACGCATATTTGCATTATAAATATCCAAGCCCTCCGTCACACCATTATCATTTACTATAATAATGATGGTATTCTTTTCCCGATTTGTATCCTTAAGAAATTTCATTAACCGCCCTAGATTATAGTCAATATTTTCGATCATCGCTAGATAGGTGGCATGCGTGTCATTTAATCCAGCTTCGCGGAATGGTTTAATAAATTTTTCCGGAGCGGCTAGGGGAGTGTGTGGAGAATAAGTGGCTAGGTAGCAAAAGAAGGGGTCATTCTGGCATTCCCTTATAAAAGTCATCGCTTCGTCAAAAAAAACATTTTCTCGGAAGCCCTTCGTATCCCTTCGTTTTTGGTTTCGAATAAAAGTTGCATCAAAGTGCCTTAAAGGACCACCCACATTTGTCGAACACCAATCGAATCCACGTTTTTCTGGGCCTGGTTTAGTGCCCAAAT
>JABGWU010000217.1 GCA_018645475.1 Opitutia bacterium | reverse complement strand
ATGAACTCTTTTCTATGTCTTGCGAAAGACCAAGATTGACATTTGCGAATGTTGAGACATCTAGAATTGTCGGGGTCAGGTTGAGCTTTCGAATTAGATCGAGATAATAATTGGCAATTTCTTTTTTAATTCCCACCGAAGCAATATGGAAAATATTCCCGGCCTTAGGGGTGAGCTGAAAAGTGTAATATAAATCTTCAAGCCCAGAAGAAAACTGGCGTTCCAGTTCAAATGCGACCATGGATTGGGCAGACTCCAGATCGGGGGCGGGGAGTTCGAAAGTTTTAAATGTTACGAAACCCCTGGGTAGGCTTACGACTACCGACTCCGGCCAAGCATTATGCTCTGTAATGAAATGGTTGACCTTGTTGAGGAAGTGCTTTTCTGCCTTTTCGTCTTTGCCAGTCAAGGGCTTGATAGCAATTCTTTGCTCAGCTAGAACTTCAATGGCACGCAATTTTTTTCCTAGAAGAGTCAGAGATACCGATTTCTCTCGGATATCTATCCCTAAAGATTTTTCTGTGAATATAGATTTCATAAGTCCAGGACGTTATCGTTCCAATAATGGGTAATCATGTTTGCGTTGCTCCCCGAGCCAGTTTTTTCGAAAACTGTTTCCAGAGTGTGTTCTGTCCAACTCCCCTGTACTTTTCCCGTTGAAGTGACCCTGAATAAAGTTGACAGACTGTTGGAGTGATATCCTTTTTCGGCTCTGTTTTTAAGAATTTCTGCCACCTGCTTAGGGGGATAGATGATATTTAGTATTTCTTCACTTGCGGTATTTGGGTTTATCGACGCAAACTTATAAACGGTCAAAAACTGGGCTATACCTTTATACTCTCCATCCTCTTCTTGGGAACCGTAGAAAATTTCTTCAGTGATTCCTCTGACTTTTAACAGTTCGCTCAGGGTTTCGATTTTTCCATTTTTTGCTAAATAGGGAGGGTGCTGGGTTCGGTAGTAATCATCTTCCGCGCCATTGATACGATGGTTCTTATTTGGGTCAATCCAATCGAGAATAGAGTCCGAAATGATGTCCTGATCAAGTTTTTCCGTAACTCCTGAATAAGCCAGGAGTTTATTGAGTATGCTCTTGTTGGTCGAATTGATGGAAATTTTTCCATTTTCATCCTTAATGGTGTAAGAGATGGTTCCATTTCCCAATTCGATGTCGGTTCTATTGACGATGTCAAAAACCCCTTCACCTTCTGCCGGTGCCTTCTCTTCATCGGCAGATGAAGTCTTTGCCGAATTTCCTGCTCCGGTGATCCATCCATATTCATCATGAATGGAATGAAAACTAGCATCTTTGAGCAACTCTGCCAGTGCAAGGTTGAGCCCGGCCTTAGCCAGATAGTAGCTCTCAGTGTCTTCCTTATAGTTTCGAGTTGTGTTGACTTCCATTTTCATCGAAAAAGCGAACTCTGTCGCTAATGCCATTAGCAGAACAAGAACCCATAAAACGATCATCAGTGCAATTCCACTTTGATTGGAGTTATGTTTTTTCATTGTCAGCCTCTTTGTCTATGGGAGGTCTTGCAAACTCCATTCCAGAATTCAGCAATACAATAATTGGAGGTGAAAAAATAGGCTCCAGTCCTTCCTCCTCCACCTCTTCCCCAGGTTTTGGTTGAGGTATGATCCCAATTGTGATCTCTACGGCCCTTGGGAGCGATATTTTGTTGGTTTTTTCAAAGTCTAATATACGGTTCTTCTGACTGGAGCTGGCTTGGCTTTGCTTAAAAGTTTCTATGGAAACCCGATCTACCCATTGTCCGGAAAATTGCAGGGCATTTTTATCTTCCCCTTCTACCTCCTGAGGCGGTAATTTTTTCATCAGGTAGTAACGGAACTTCAATTGAGCCGCGTTCTCGGCCAATAAAAAATATTGAATAGAATCGGAGCGTGGATCAATCCGGGAAAATATATTGCCATCAGTAATGTCCCGCTCCATCATAATGACTCCGATCTGTTCGGTTTCCGGGTGTTCGCCAATATAAAATTTAACCTCATTTGTCAAGGTTGTTGGGGCTGATGCGGTCATGGGCGGGGCGAAGGTGACGAATCGTATGGAGTCGATGTTACCTTCAAAAGCCAGGATTCTTTTTGACGAGTCAGGAATAGTGACGCCGGGGACTCCATCTTTCTGGCTGACAAATACTGGATAGGTGGATTGTAGTGTTTGTTTAAGTTGTTCACTGATAATACGCAAACGTTGATAGGTTTCT
>JABGWU010000216.1 GCA_018645475.1 Opitutia bacterium | reverse complement strand
TCATTTTTAAAAAAATGTAAAAAAAATGAAATACTTCTTTTAGCTGGACCAGTAGATAATGCTGACCCTTATACAAAATTCTTACAGAAACTAGCAAATAAGGATAACAACCAAATTGTTTGGTCAGGCATGCTAAAAGATGATTTAAAATGGGGAGCATTGCGAATGGCAGATGCTTTAATTCTGCCTTCACATCAGGAGAATTTTGGAATGGTGATTGCAGAGGCCCTTTCCGTTGAGACTCCGGTTTTTCTTACGAACAAGGTTAATCTTTGGCGGGAAGTCATTGATTCAGGTGCAGGTATTGTTTCAAATGACGATCAATCGGGAATGGATAATTTGATCCAACAATGGGTATCTAATTCACATGTTGGATGTTTGGAAAATACCTCAAATTGTTTTCGTGAAAAATTACATATTAAACAAACCGTGGAAAAAATAGTGTCTATTTTACCCCAAAAGAACTGAATTTACATGTTGGGATGCAGAAAATAAGAATAACTATTTTACAGGGTGCATTTTTACCCGTTCCAGCTTTGCGAGGAGGTGCTATTGAGAAGGCATGGGATGCATTGGGTCAATGTTTTGCAGATGCTGGCCATAAGGTAACTCATATTTCAAGAAAGTGTAATGGCCTTCCAGAAGAAGAAAAAATCGGTGATGTTCGCCATTTGAGAGTGCAAGGATTTGATGGAGTAAAAAATTCTTTCCTTTTAAAACTTTTGGAAACCTTTTATGTCCTTCGTGCTAAAAAACTGTTACCACCCGCCGATATTTTGATAACTCATGCATTTTGGGCACCTCTTTTATTTAATAAAGAAAAGTTCGGAAAAATGTATGTTCATGTTGGAAGATATCCAAAAGGACAATTAAGATTTTATAAAAAGGCCAGTCGCTTTCAAGTTCCCACCAAAGCAATTTTCGAAGCGGTAAAAAAAGAAATACCTGAAAGGTCAAAAGAAATATCTGTCTTACCATACCCGATTAATTGGAAGGTTGAAAAAAGCGGTAATTATTTGGAAAGATCCTCAACGCTCTTATTTCTTGGAAGAATTCACCCTGAAAAGGGAGTTACGGAATTGATTAAAGCATTCAAGAATATACCGCTTAATATTCGCAAGGGGTGGAAGTTGATTATTCGTGGACCATGGCGATTTGAGCAGGGAGGAGGAGGAGAATCATATTTATCCCAAGTTAAAGATGAGGCAAAGGAGTGTGGGTCCGTTATTGAAATTCTGGAACCGACTTTTTCAGTTGCTGAATTAAGAAAAAGTTTAGAAGCAGCTAAATTATTTGTATACCCATCTTCTGCAGACAAGGGGGAAACTTTTGGATTGGCTGTGCTGGAGGCCATGAGTTGTGGTTGTGTTCCCATTGTTTCTTCCCTCGAATGCTTTCAGGATTTGGTTGCGGATCAAAAAAATGGTTATGTTTTTAATCATCGATCAAACATTGCAGTTCAATTACTCAGTTCTAAATTAGAAGATGCGATTCAATCCCAAGAGAACAATATAAGGTTTTCAAATGAATGTTTTAAAATGGCTAAAGAATATGAAGCAGAAAGGTTAGCAAGAAAATATATTCAAGATTTTAAGGTTTTATTGGATTTAAAACCTTTAGATATTCATTCTTAAAGGCTTGGAGCTATTGTTTTTTTTTCATATTATGAACTCATGAACAATTCTCTTCGACTTGCATTAGCCCTTTGTTTTATTGGGGTACTTGGTTATGGCTTTCATTTATTCTCTCAATCGGAGAAAGAAGGAAATTCTAAGGCTGGATTGAGTGATAAAATTTCTTTGCCCGATGATTTATTGGATATCAATGGAATCGAAGTTTCTAGTAATAAGTTAGCAGGAAAATTCGTAGGTTTGTATTTTTCTGCAAGTTGGTGTGGTCCATGTCGTTCGTTTACTCCAAAGTTGGTGAAATTTCGTGATCAACATATTGAAAGTTTTGAGGTTGTTCTTGTTGGATCTGATGGAAGTGATAAAGCTCAAGCAAATTATATGAAAAAGTATAATATGCCATGGCTTGCCATGAAAAATCAGTCCGAAGCGGCGAGGAATATTAGTTTATCCCTTGATGTGGAGTACATTCCTTATCTTGTGGTCTTGGATCCGAATGGTAAGGTAGTTACAAAAAAGGGTAAGGTGGATATCGTGAGATTGGGAGCGGATGCGTTTTCGTCCTGGCAGGAAAAAGTAAAATAATTCTATAGGCGTACAGGAACCCCCGCTTCTTTCATGGCCATCTTTGATTCCGGGATGGAGAATTGCCCAAAATGAAAGATGCTTGCTGCCAATACTGCACTGGCTTTTCCTTTGATTATTCCGTCTGCCAAATGTGAAGGTTTCCCCACTCCACCTGAGGCAATAACAGGTACTTCAACTGCTTCACTAATGGACCGTGTCAAATCCAAGTCAAACCCAACTTTAGTGCCATCTCTGTCCATACTTGTTAAAAGAATTTCTCCTGCACCACGTTGAACGACCTCTTTAGCCCAAGTCTCGGCATCTAATTCAGTTCTTTTTCTTCCCCCATGTGTATATACAGACCAACCGTCAGCGTCGGTATTTTTTTTTGCATCAATTGCTACCACAATACATTGATTTCCAAAAGTTTTGGAAGCTTCATCAATAATAGAAGGTTTTAATATTGCTGCAGTGTTAAGGCTTACCTTGTCAGCACCAGATAAAAGCATATCTCGAATATTAGTAACATTTCTAATACCTCCCCCGACGGTTAAGGGCATAAAGCAGGTTGCTGCAGTTTTTTCAACCACATCTCGCATTATACTTCGTTCATCGCTGGATGCAGTAATATCTAAAAAAACTAGTTCGTCTGCACCTTGTTCTTCGTACGCTTTTGCTATAAGAACCGGGTCACCTGCATCGCGAATTTCTTTGAATTTTATACCTTTTACCACCCTGCCATTGTCAACATCAAGGCATGGAATGATGCGGGCAGATAACATAAAATTAAAAAATCAAGATCAATGAATACAGGTTTTGGTACTGTATAATTTACTCGTCCGCAAAAGCGATATCCGGTTGGTATGACAGTACAAGTTTATACTGCTGACCGGGCCTCATGACTAATGGATGATCGCGGACTAGGTATTGAACATAATGTACATTGCCTGAGTAACCTCTATAATCATTGTCTTCTGTAAGGGTTTCAAATGATCCCCATGTGGCGTGAAAATCATCTAATTCCACATTTGCACGCAATCCTTCGGGTCCCTGCCTTAGGGTTGTGCCTAACCGATATGTTGAATGAGGAGAACCAATGACAAGGGCGAGTCTCATTTTATCCATGGTCACTTGATTTTTGACTTTGAAGGAAAATTCAGATTGAACACGTCCTTCACTGAATGACCATTGAACCTGACAACTTCCTAAACCATAGGCAAAAGTGCCGTCAGTTTTAATGAGATCCGGTTGATCAAACCTTAGATAAAAAGACTTTTTGAGACCAATCCCAGTTACACAATTTTTACCGTAGTAAGATGGTATAATTGAAACATCACCAAAACTTAGTTCGGGCATCATGACTGGCAGATATTTATTAACGGGCCAGTCAAAAATTCCCGAACAATGAGGAAATGCTAAGTTATCACTTGTTACATCTTTACCTGGTCCGATTAATGGAAGTTGATATTGTAAGCCATTATTTTCGTCCCTAAAAAGAAAAGCTCCGTGTTCTTTTTTGTGGGATTTGTCAAAAATTACAAATCGACCGGCAGTCTTCGATCGATTAGATGGTGGAACCGCTAATGTACCTCCAATTACCTTGGCTAATCGAGACCACTGGCAAAGATTACGGGCCGCATCAAAATTTGCCATTCGGGTGGTATGATTAGGAACCGTATTTCTTTCAGAATCACGAATCACAAGATCTCCTTTTTCTTGGTCAAGATATGTGACGAAAAAATATTGAAACAACCTGCGTAGGGTATCTAAGTATAGGGGCATCTTTTCCGAACTAATCCATTGATCACGCATGGATTGAAGAATCATACTAATGCAATGAATTTGTCCGTATGCTCCGACTGATCGACCATAGTTCCAGCCTAAACCATCCTGCCTGACCATATCGGGAAGCATTTTAAGGTATTTTTCAGCAAAGGTTCTAAGTTTTGGAAGCTTTCTGTCCTTTAGATGAACATTTGCATGTAATTGAAGAGCTTGTCGGATAAAAATGAAAGAAAGAAGACCGTAAACATCATAAACCCCACCTTTGTTTTTAGAATCGTCATCAAAGAAACCGGTGGAACTACTAGCCTCAATTCTTTCTACAAATCGATCAATAACTTTTCCAGTATCATCTTTCTTCGATAATCCAAAGCTGAATCTGGCAACGGACTTGGCAACATTAAAGGCTTGGTAGTGGTCTTCATGATCAGATCGAGCTAAAAGACATTGATCAAGTTGTTCACGAGTTGGATCAAGCAATCTTTCCCATACTGCGTTTCTTTCCTTGGATGCTCCAAAGGATAGAAGACCGAGAGAGGCATATGCCATGCCATTATCATTGGCTTCATCATTGAAGGCTTGCTGAGTTATACACCGAGCAGCCAAATCATGAAGATCAAAATTATCTAATTCCACTTCCCCGGTGGCCCGGAAGAATTCTCCTATTGCAAGTGCAGCATGTCCAGGCTCATCGGCCCGAGATTCTTCGCCGGATGCGGGAGTAACCGTTCCGTCTTCGTTGATGTGCCGAAGGTTATTACCCAAGAGAGAACGGGCTAAGTCCAAGCATTGATCAGAAAAATTGTGCATAAGGGGGCTCGAAAGAGTAAATTGTGAAAGTGTCGAAAGTGTCGAAAATACTCGCTTTTGTCAACGAGTTAAGGGGTTTGAATAAGGTCTAGAAATTCTTTGTTGGATTTGGTGGTTACCATACGATCTAATAAAGTTTCCGCTGCATCGATTATCTTCATAGGAGACATAGCTCGTCTAAGGAATGAAGTTTTTTCCAATACCTTCGGATCAATTAAGTCTTCTTCTTTGCGAGTACCAGAAGACGCAAGATTGATTGCTGGCCAAAGTCGAAGTTCGGCCACTTTTCGATCGAGTATAATTTCGCAATTTCCGGTTCCTTTAAATTCTTGGAAAATAAGTTCGTCCATTTTTGAACCGGTTTCGACAAGGGCTGTAGCAACAATTGTGAGTGAACCCGCTTCCTCGGAATTACGGGCAGAAGAAAAGATTTGCCTGGGTTTTTCCAATGCCCGAACATCAAGTCCGCCCGTCATGGTTCGACCACTTTTTCCTGATGCTGCGTTATACGCACGTGAAAGTCGTGTTATAGAATCTAGAAGTAAAACAACATCTTTTTTACTTTCCACCAATCTTTTTGCCCGCTCGATTGCAAGTTCTGCAATTCGCAGATGGCTCTTAACTTCTTCATCATTGGAAGATGCGTAAATTTCTGCTGGGACAGACCTTTTAAAGTCGGTGACTTCTTCAGGTCTTTCATCAATAAGTAAAACCATTAAGTGACATTCCGGATGGTTTTCTTCTATTCCTTTTGCGATGTCGTGTAGGATTGTAGTTTTTCCGGCACGGGGCGGGGCGACTATCAAACTACGTTGACCTTTGCCTATTGGACAGAATAGGTCAAGTACGCGAGTGGTCATTCGTCCGTCTTTGCTCTCCAAATTAAGTTTATCTTTTGGTTGAATTGTAGTTAGCTGGTCGAAGCGGAATTGTTGCTTGCGTTCTTTTAATTCAAATCCATCCACTTTATGAATAAAGCGTACTTTTGGGTTTGGTCTACTTTTATCAGGAATTGCATCCGCTGTAATAACGGAGCCTTTCTTGAGTTTAAATCGACGAATTAATTCTTTGGGCACAAATGCATCCAATGGAGTTGTCTTCCCACCCCTTTGGGGGTCAAGAAGAACTCCAGTCTTATTGTCGTTAAGATCAAGAATACCTTCAACTTCTAGAAGGTTCTGACCAGTCTGTTCATGTTCACTCATCAAAAAACGATAAAATTAATGGCAATATTTGCCTATGGAAATCCGATAAATCGGATGGGATTACTGAACTGAATCTAAATGTAACCAAACGATTGTTGATGGGTTATTCTATGATTCAGTTTTCTAATTACATAATTTACATAGATTGAAGTCAACCAAGTAAAACATCTCTGCACAAAAGGGTTTGTCCTTATTTATTTATAGTTTAATAAATTATTTCAATATGAATAAAGCCTTCTATTTAACAACAGCGATCGATTATGCGAATGGATCTCCCCACTTAGGACATGCGTACGAAAAGATTCTGTCCGATGTAATTGTCAGAACCAAAAGACTGAACGGAATACAAACCCATTTTGTGACAGGCCTTGATGAACATGGGCAAAAAGTCCAGCAAAGTGCGGAAAAAGAAGGAATACTTCCAAAAGAAAGGTGCGATAGGATTGCACAGGAATTTAAAAATTTGCTAGTAGAACTAAATATTTCCAATGATGATTACATTCGCACAACCGAGTCGCGTCATAAAAGCGTTGTGTCCACCCTTCTTCAGGATCTTTTTGATAGAGGAGAAATATACCAAGCTGAATATAAGGGTTTTTATTCAACCCGGGCTGAACAATTCCTACAGGAAAAAGATAAGGTTAATGGAAAGTGGCCAGAAATTTATGGCGATGTAACCGAAATTACCGAAAGTAATTATTTCTTTAAGCTTAGCAAGTATCAGGATTGGTTAATCAAATATTTAGAGGACTCGCGGGATTTTATTGTCCCAAGTTTTAGAAAAAATCAAGTGATTGAATTTTTAAAAGAACCTTTAAATGATCTTTGTATCTCTAGGCCAAAAGAAAGATTGGAGTGGGGAATCCCGTTACCATTCGACACAAATTATGTCACTTATGTTTGGTTTGATGCCTTAGTTAATTATGTTACTGCAGCAGGCTACGGGCGCGATGATTTTCATGATTTTTGGCCAGCTGATTTACATGTTATTGGAAAGGATATCTTAGCACCACCGCATGCGGTTTATTGGCCCATCATGTTAAAAGCCTCAAAATTACCACTCCCTAGGCAAATTCTTGCTCATGGTTGGTGGATGAGTTCAGGCGAAAAAATGTCTAAGAGTACGGGTGAGGTTGTTGATCCATTAAGCTTGGTGGAGCAACGCGGGGTTGACGCGTTTCGTTATTTCGTGATGAGAGAAATGACCGTCGGGCAGGATGCGGACTTTTCATTAGAGCGCTTTGAATCTCGTTATAAAACTGATCTGGGGAACGATTTAGGGAACTTAGTAAGTCGTTTGTTTCATATGGCTACAACCTATGAGCAGGGCATCGTTCCAGAAGTTGAACTGAATGAAGAGTTTGAACAAAAATTAAAAGCAAATTTTGAAGTAGCTAAAGAAAAGACAATGGAGCGATTCAATTCATTTCAATTTAATCAAGGATTGGAGCAAATTTTTATTTTTATTCGATCCATTAATAAATACGCAGATGAAAGAACCCCTTGGAAGCTTGCAAAATCTGATGAAAGTGAAGATAGAAAGAAATTAAAAACTTGTTTGGGTGTTATGGTTGAATCTCTTCGTTTGGCGATTCAAATGATAGCTCCCGTAATGCCAGGGGTGCATCAAAAAGTGAATGAATTGTTTGGGTTACCAGTTTGTGACAACTGGGAAGACGCATTGGTATGGGATTTCAGACTTGAAGGTAAAACTTTGGGAGAAAAAGTAATTCTTTTTCCTAGAGATCAAATTAAGAAATAGTTTCGTTATTAGAAGAAAGTAGCGTCACTTCAGTTAACTGTACCCGAGTTTCATCTGCGTCTAAAATTGTAATTTGTAAATTTTTTAATTTTAAAACCTCTCCAACTTCGGGAATTCGCCCAAGTTCCTTGGTGATATGCCCGCCAAAACTGGTTAATTCTTCTTCTTCTTCCACTCCTAATTCTTCCGGCAATTCATGAATTGGGCTTAATCCTGAAACTTTCCACTTCCCGACACCTGATTTTTGAACTGTGTTTTCTTCGGCATCAAATTCATCTTGAATTTCTCCGACTACTTCTTCGAGAATGTCCTCAAGTGTAATAACGCCGTCAATACCACCAAATTCATCTTGAACTAATGCCATATGAATTTTCCATCGCATCATTTTTTTTAATGCCACGGGAAGTGGATCATCCGTAGAAACGATCGCAGGTGTCTTGCTTAATTTTCTGAGATCAATTTTCTTTCCTTCTGTTAAAAGACGAAAAGCATATTTAACATGAATTATTCCAATACAGTGGTCTAAATCACCTTCGCATATGGGTAATCTTGTATGTCCACAGGTACGTACAATTTGAAGGTTTTCTTCAATTGAGTCTTGGCAATCTAAAACCTGTACTTGATTTCTTGGAACGAGAACATCTCGAACATGCAAATGGCCCATCTCAAGAGTATTTCCGACAATTTCAAAAACTTCTGGATCAAGGGTGGAACTTTCTCTACTCAGAGTACGAATATGGTCAGCTAATTCATTTTTCTCGTCAGCTACTTCAATCCTGGGATCTGCCATTCTCCTCATCAACCTTTCGATTTTTAATAGAATAAGACTAAGTGGAAAACTAACTATTTGAATGAGGACCATAAATGGTTTACCGATTGTTAAATGCAAAGAAAGAAAAGAACTGGCGGCAATAGAATGAGATGCAATTCCTGTCCATGTTCTTTCCCAAAGAAAAGCAATCCCAGTCGAGACCAGGAAATAAAAAATTAGACGAGTAGGAGTAGAATCAACTCCCTGTTTCAAAAAAGTGTAAAATGTAATCGTTCCCAAAATTATCTGGAGAGAAGAAAGTAGGGCGGCTTCAATATGAAAGGGTCTTTCATGATTTGGTGCGGCTAAAAGGGAATGTAATAATTTGTCATCAACTCTATTGACCGGCAGGGATGAAACCCCTGCCCGTACCCGATCAACAAGTGCTCGGAAGGTATTTACATAAAGCCCCCAAATACTTAGCAGGAGCCATGACAAGAGAAGAAAAAACCGATAATCGAAAAGAAAAAGAAATTCGCTCATTATAATGCCTGTGCCTTAGCGATTATTCGCGTGAAGGCATGTAAGGCTTTCGTATTCTCCTCTTCCGTGCCAATTGATATTCGCACATATTCATTTAAATTTTGGGGCATTGGTCTGGTAATGATTCCAAGTTTTTGTAGAGACTCAAAGGTTGATTGTCCATCGCCAACCTTAACGAGCAAAAAATTTGCCTGACTGGGTACAAATTCTAAATTTAAACTTTTCAAACCAACGGACATTTGTTTAAGCCCGGCTAAATTTCTTTTTCTGCATTGATCTACCCAACTAGTATCTTTTAAAGCAGCAATCGCACATGTTTGTGCGATCGAATTTGCGTTAAAGGGTTGTCGTGCTTTTTGTAAAAGGTCGATCATGATTTTATGCCCGTAGGCATATCCGATTCGTAGTCCCGCAAGGCCATGAATTTTGGAAAAAGTTCTCATGGCTATGATTTTTTTTCCTAATGTCATGAGAGGTCGAAGGTCAGCGGGTTTTTCCACATATTCCGCATATGCTTCATCCATGCAAAAAACTACATGGTCGGGTAACGATTCTGCAAAGCGAATTATTTCATCAGGAGAATTCGATGTTCCAGTGGGATTGTTTGGACTGGGTAAAAATATTAATTTAGTTTTATCCGTAATTGCCTTCCGCATTTCATCAAGATCATGAATTAAGTTCGGCATAGGAATCACTACTGGAATCGCACCCATAAGCATTGCCATTAATTTATAAACCACAAATGCATATTCACCAACGATTACCTCATCACCCTCTTCGAGAAAAACATGCCCTAGCAACTCAATAATTTCATTGGATCCATTTCCTAAAATAATTTGAGAGGCTTCAATATTGAGGTTACTACTAATGGCTTTTCGTAACTTTTCTCCACTTCCTTCCGGGTAAAGATGGACTTGGTTTAAAGCGTCTTTTCCGGCAGCAATCGCAAAAGGTGAAGCACCCCAAGGATTTTCATTTGATGCCAGTTTACAAACTTCTTTGGGATCAAGTTTATATTCTAGAGCGACTTGCTCAATTGGTTTGCCTGGAAGGTAAACTGGTTGGTCCAGGATGCGAGGATTCGCAAGTTGGGATAATTTCATAAAAAAAATTATCATATTCTAACAACAATGGTAATTCAAGAAAAAGGGATTAAAGCCGTAGTTGTTTAAAATGAAATATTCCTGTAGAATGCATTCGTGAAAGTTGCTGTTTTTGGAGCGTCAGGAATGTTGGGATTTGCAGTTTGCAAATCCGTACTTCGCCGTGGTTTTAAACTTTTTGTATATTCGAATAAATCCAGAGTTTCTATTTCTGATAATTTGGAGAGTAAACCATTGCCTTTCTCTGACGACGACAAAATCACACGAGAGCTATTTGATCATTGGCCAGATGCAATCATAAATTGTGGAGCAATTTCCTCACCAGACGAGGTGAACAAGTCAATCGAGTATGCACATAGTGTAAATGTACTGGGAGCATATAGATTGGCTTCGATTGCATCCCACATAGGTGCGAGATATATTCATGTGTCTACAGATATGGTTTTTGATGGAAATATGTCACCATATCGGTCAACGGACATGCCTAATCCAACGAGTGTCTATGGTGCTCAAAAATTAGAGGCAGAAAAGAAAGTCCTTTCTGTTACAGAGGAAAACTTAGTTGTTCTAAGAGTTACACTTTTAAACGGTAATAGTCCGAGAGGAAGAAGAAGTCCGCACGAGAAGATTTTACAAGCCCTTGCTAGTGGATCAAAATTGACTCTTTTCGATGATGAGATTCGACAACCCTGTTCAGTAGAAAACCTTGCAGATGTAATGGTCGAGCTTTTGGAAAGGCCTAATTTAAACGGTCTTTTCCATTGGGCAGGAAGCGAAGAGATTTCACGATATAACTTGGGCCTCCGAATTTTAGAAAGATTTGGAATTAATTCAGATCAAATCATTCGGGGAAAAATGAAAGATAATGGATCAAATCTAAGTAAAAGACCATCTCACCTATCATTTATTTTAGAGCCTTTAGTATCAAAAGTTCGTACTCAACCATTATCAATAAAACAACAGATACAAGAACTTCATGTTCCAAATGAATTATATTCTTGGTATCGAGAATTTGCTGATGACCCCTCTTGTTATATACCCCGTTTTTAAAACTGTTTAATAATGGCACTGTTGATTTATCCTTATCTTAATGAATCTGGATCTGAAAATATGGCTACAGATCTTTGGTTATTTCAGGAAACTAATTCGAAGGATCCTATTTTTAGACATTATGGTTGGATGCAGGAGGAAATAACTTTTGGGTATGGTCAGGATTGGAACTGGGTTAAAAGTCAAAAAATAGTTAATTCGATGAAACTTACCCGAAGACCTACTGGTGGCGGGATTGTAAAACATGGGTGTGATTGGACTTATATGTTAATTATTCCCCGGGGGCATTCATCCTATTTAATACCTGCATTGGATTTGTATGAAAAATTACATTTTATAATTGGGGAGGTTTTAAATAGACAAGGATATGCCACTTCTCTTATGCCATGTCCCACGAAAGGAAAGAAAAAAAAGGGTATCCCGGGAAATTGTTTTTTGGAACCAGTTGGTATGGATTTAATGTCAGAAGACGGAACTTATAAACTTGCCGGAGCGGCAATGAAAAGAACAAGAAAAGGTATTCTCATTCAAGGAACCTTGGATTTATCTAGTTTTTCGAATGTAGATACGAAATTTTTTAGTGGATCTTTTCTTGAAGAATTACAAAATTTAATTTCCGAAGAAACCAAATTTGTCGACTGGCCTGAAAACTTGGAGGCCAATCGACTGGCCTATTTGAATAAATTTAATTCCTTATCTTGGCAGGAAAAAAGAAAATTTTTTAACGAATAAATGTTACTATATTTTCCACATGCCTTGTTTGTGGAAATAGATCGAAAGGTTGTACATCTGTAATTTTATAGCCACCATCAACTAATATTTTAGCATCCCGTGCCTGTGTTGCCGGATCGCATGAAACATATATTATTTTATGAGGTTGAAATGTGATTGCCTGTTTCAAAAAATCCTCATCACATCCTCTGCGAGGTGGATCAATGACCAAGGAACATTTCACATTATTATCCAAATCGGCAAAAATAGATGTTGCATCGCCGAGAAAAAATTCAGCATTTTCGATTCTATTAATTGAAGCATTAGCCCGAGCCCATTCAAACCCTTCACGGCTAATTTCAATGCCCAAAACTTTTTTAAAATGTTTGGCAGCGGATAAGCTAAAAAGTCCACCTCCACAATAAGCATCTACAAGTAAATCCGCATCATCTATCTTTGCCTGCTGAATAACATAATCAACAAGTTTTGGTAGAATAAAAGGATTATTTTGAAAAAATTCTCCTGCTTTAAATTGAAAGATAAGATCTCCGACTCTTTCCGATACCACTTCTTTCGGATTCGTGATGACTCCCTCGAGGGTGTCGCGAAGTAGCAGGGTACCGCCCTTCTTTTTATTTAGAGTATCATGTAAGTCTTTTCGGGCAGATGGAAGTGCTTGATTAATATTTTCCGTGGCAATGGGGCAATGGGGAACATCGATGATAACTTTTCGAGAACCATATCTTAAAAACCCTATTTTTCTTGGATTATCCGATCTGGCTTTTTCATAATGGGGTGTAAGCTTTGATCGGTAGCCATATTCTTTAGGAGATGAAATAACAGCTTTTACATTTACATCTAATTCTCCAATTCTTGAGAAACTATCATTAACTTGATTTCTTTTCCATTCGAGTTGGGTCTTGTATTGAACCGATTGATATTGGCAGCCACCACAAATCCCAAAAAGGGAACAGTTCGGTTCTACTCGATCAAGAGAGGGTGAAAGAACTTCTATACAATCTGCTTCAGAATAATTTTTATGATTTCTAAAAATTTTAGCTCGAACTTTTTCTCCGGGGAGTACAAAGGCAATTTGAATTACCCATTCATTATCACGGGCGATTCCGTAACCAAGATTGGTTATATTTTCGATTTCAAGAATTAATTCTTGATGGTATTCATATGGATGGTCATTAAAACCTTTTGGCGGCAAATTCATTGTATTTGTTTCGTAACGAGCTCGCCCTCATCATGCAAAACCCTTTTTTTATAAATCATGATCGAACCTATATTCAGCATGAGCAATTTTAAGGTTAAAGAATTGGTCAAATTACGGGAATCTTCAAAAAGAAGAAGGGAGCGACAACATTTTGTAGTCGAAGGATATTATGATATAAAATCAGTTTTTAATTCAGGACGAAAATTAGAAGAGCTTTATTTTTGTAGTGAATTCGTAGAAAAGGCTGGCTTGGTTGATGAACTGGAAGCTTTAGGGAAATTTGATTTTGACTTAATCGAACTATCTAAAGACCCGTTTATTAAAGCTTCTTATCGTAAAAGTTCTGATGGATTTTTAGCAAAAGTCAATTCATGGACCCTATCCATGGAAAATATTATTAAATCAAACCCTCAAACATGCATTGTACTTGATGAAGTTGAAAAACCCGGGAATCTTGGTGCGATTGTTCGAACAGCTGAAGCATTTGGGGTTAATACTTTGATTCTATCAGATTCTTCAGTTGATTTTTTTAACCCTAATGTTGTTCGTTCATCGAGGGGTTTAATGGGGGGAATTAATGTTGCACTCGGTACGAAGAATGAAGTGTCTGCTTTTTTGAAAGAAAATAAGTTTTCAATAATTGGTGCAAGTGGATCCGCACAAAAATCATATTGGGATTTTGAATGTAAGCCTAAAACCGCATTTTTATTTGGAAGCGAAAAAGATGGGCTTGGCCATTATTGGTTGGATTTGGCGGATGATTTAATTGGAATTCCCATGAAAGGGAATGTGGATTCATTAAATCTTCATGTTAGTGTTGCTTGCATGTTGGCAGAATATAATCGCAAGGAATCAATTTAAAGAGATTGGAACCAAGGCAAGGTTTCATTCATCGCTTGATTCATTTTTTTAATGGGTTCATAGCCAAGATCCGCTTGAGCAGATTTTATTGAAAACCAATGATCATGAGCAAGCTGGCAAGCAACAAATCGGGTCATAGGAGGCTCTCTTTTGATTTTCAATAAATTCCAAACCCCCTCTAAACCGGCACCTAAAAGAAAAGCGGTTTTAAAATTGAGACTTCGGGAAAGGGGTGGCAGATCGAGTAGAAGAAAAAGTTGATTTAGCCATTCCCATAAATAAACGGGTTCACCTTGACTTATAAAATAAGGCTTACCTCCTAAATTTTGATTCAGAAGCATTGCTTTCATTGCACAAATGTGGGCATGGGCGACATTGTCAATGTGGGTAAGATCGACTTGATTCATACCATCTCCAATAATCTTCAATTTTCCAGCCTTGTGCCTTTGAATAACTCGTGGAAGCAAATGTGGGTCTCCCTTTCCCCACACCAAATGGGGGCGAAGGGCAATAGTTTGAAGCTTACCTGGCAGATGTGCTTCGAGAACTTCCTGTTCTGCCATTGATTTAGTTTGAGCATATGGAGAAAATTCATTTTTCCCATAAGGGAGAGCTTCTGTACCATTTTGAATAGGCTTTTCAGAAAAAACCACACTGGGTGTACTCGTATATATTAATTTGGGAATTCGATAATATTGGCATGCCTTTAAAATTTTTCGGGTCGCAATTACATTTGCATTAAAAAATTCAGAATAGGGTCCCCAAATGCCTGCTTTGGCAGCAATGTGAAAAAAGATTTCTGTATCCTGCAGAAGAGATTTCGGTAAGTCATCTTTGGTAAGATCTAGAGTATGATGGGTTTGGTTTTTTACTCCATCATCGATGGATGTGGGGTTTCTTCCAATTGTGTGAACCTCATGACCAAGAGCCACTAATTGTTCTGTTACCGCTTGCCCAACAAACCCCGTTCCTCCACTAACAAGAATTTTCATGAAAAGAGATACTTCGAAGGTTTTTTAAGAACTTTCTTTGTCCATCTTTTAGAGAGAGATAACCTATGAATTTTTGCATTATGCCGAGAGTCAACCGGCAAGGATTTTTCAAATACTACATAAGGAAATGAATGCTCAGGAAATCGGATTTTTAAAGAAGTATGAATTTCTTTCTTTATTGATTTCAGAATATTTTTTTTAACATCCTTGCTTAACTCGACCACTATGCATGGCTGCTTGGTTTGACCTAGCCCAATGCCAATAAGAGCTGACCTGGAAATCCCTTCGATTGCATTTATAATGGGCTCACATCTCTCAGTTTCAAGGGGTCCATCCGGTGTTAAAATTCGTTCAACTTTTCTGCCGAGAAATCGAAGAAAGCCCTGGGAGTCAAAATAACCTAAGTCTCCCATTCGATGAAAATTAAGTTTTCCATCATTAAATTTTGAATCAAATGTTGCACCGGGCATCTTGAAATATTCTTTGCTTACAATGGAGCCGGATACGCAAATTTCTCCCACTTTTCCTTTATCCATTTCTTTGGGACAATTTGGACCAGACTCAAATGGAGAAAAAGTTGTCGGCATGATACGAACGACATTCCCACGCAAAGGTTTGCCAAGGCAGGACCCATTTCCCTTGGCAATATCTTCTGCTAATATTTTTACATCTTTATGATTAGTCGCTGAAATGGGAAGCGCCTCTGTTGCCCCATAGGGTAAAATGACAGTTCCGTTTGAAATTATATTGGAAAGTTTTTCTACCAGGGATGGGTGGCTTGGAGCACCCGCAAGAAAAACCCTTTTAACTTTGGGTAGAGTTAAGTTTTTAGATTTACAAGCGGTATAAATTTTTTGTCCAATTACTGGAGAAGCAAATGCCGTGGTTATTTCAAATTCTTGGATCGTTCTAACAATTTTTTTCCCATCAGCTAAACTAGGCTTTCTCGGGTTCATGTCAGGAATTACTGAAGTTACGCCTAATGCTGGGTTAAAGAGTGCAAAAATGGGAAGTGTCGCTAAGTCTTTTTCTCCTTCTTGAATGCCAAAATTATTTTTAAGGTGATTAATTTGTGAGTTAAATAATTGATGCGTGTAAGACACTCCTTTGGGTACTCCAGTGGATCCAGAGGTAAATACAATAGCAGCAAGATCTTCCTCAACTGCGGTTGAGGGAGTAGGAATCAACCTTTCCTTTTTTTGCTTTATTTCTTTTAAAAAATGTTTGGATCGTACGAGTACTTTGTTTTCAATCGATTTAAAGGAATTAGGAAAGAATTTGCCAATTAGATGCATTAATGAAATTCCAATTAATGCAGATGGTTGTGTATTTTTTATGCATTTAAGAAAAGCCCTTACCCCCATGCCTGGATCAATAATTATTGGAATTGCTCCCAGAAAAAACAGAGCAAATGAAATAAGAATTAATTGAAAACCAGGTTTAACTCCTAGAAGTACATGATCACCTTTCGAAATGCCATGAGATTTAAGATAGGCTGCACAATCTTTTACATCCTCATGAAGTTCCTTGAAAGTGCGCGTCTGAAAGGCACCTGCTTTGGCTGAGATAATGGCAGTTTGCTCAGAAGAAATTTTTGATGCAATGCCTAAATGGGTGGCAATGTTTTGCGTCGGACTGTTATCGCCCATGCCTGGCTTATTTATTTTCTGCCAGCCATCTCTCCGCCTCGATGGCTGCCTGGCATCCCATGCCGGCAGCAGTAATGGCTTGCCTGTAAACATGGTCTGCACAATCACCCGCAACATAGACGCCAGGAATTAATGTGTGCACTTGGCTTCCATTCT
>JABGWU010000215.1 GCA_018645475.1 Opitutia bacterium | reverse complement strand
TATTTCTGGAGTAATCTTATTTCCTTTCCTACTCTGTGCTCAGGACTGGCCACAGTGGCGAGGTCCGGACGCATCAGGTCATGCACCAAATGGAAACTACCCTTTAAACTGGTCTTCACAAGAAAACATCATTTGGAAGAAAACACTGCCCGGACGAGGGCACTCATCACCAGTTCATGATGGCGATAATATATGGGTAACCACTGCCCTGGAAACTCCCGCATCGGAAGAGGAGAAGAAAGAGCGACTCAAAGAAAATAAGGGATTACCCACCGTCACGGTTCTTTCCAAGCTCAGTCTACGTGCACTAAAAATTAACCCAGTATCAGGAAAAATTCTTAAAAACATCGAGGTTTTTGAAAAAAAACAACCCCAGTGGGTTCATAAATTAAACAGCTATGCCTCCCCCTCCCCATTTTTGGAAGGCGGAAAATTATACCTTCATTTTGGTGCCTATGGAAATGCATGTATTGATTCTAAATCTGGTATAATTCTTTGGAAAAACGATGAGAAAAAATTATGGGTCATGCATGAAAATGGACCGGGAAGCTCGCCGATTATCTGGAAAAATCTTATGATTTTTCATTTAGATGGAAGTGACCGGCAAAGCATCGTCGCTCTTTACAAGGACAGTGGCAAAATTGCCTGGCAAACTAATCGGTCCGGCGAAATGAAAGAAAATCCACAACTTCAAAAGTCGTATTCAACCCCAATCATTAAGACATTCAATGGCAATCCCATTTTGATATCATGTGCAGCCGACTGGTTTTATGGATACAATCCGGAAAACGGTAAAGAACTATGGAAAGTCAAATATGGTATCCTGGGATTTTCTAATGTTTCCCGTCCAGTTGTTGGTCATGGAATGATTTATCTCTCCACATGTTTCATGAAAGCCGAAGTACATGCTTATAAGTATGAAGGTCTATCGAAACCAAAACTTGCCTGGAAAATGACCAAGGGAGCTCCCAAAATGCCATCACCCACCCTTGTGAAAGAGCAACTTTATGTTGTGAATGACGGAGGAATTCTTTCCTGTGTGAACGCCATAAACGGAGAACTCATTTGGCGGGAAAGACTGGATGGCGAGTTTAGCTCATCCCCAACCTATGCTAATGGATTACTCTATTTTGCGGATCGATCAGGAAAAACCACTGTTGTACGACCTGGAAATAGCTTAAATATAATTTCCGAAAATGAATTAGATGGTAGCCCGCATATGGCTTCTTTTGCCCCTTATAAAAACTCTTTCCTTATCAGAACAGATAACACTCTTTATCGGGTGGGGGAAAAGTAATCAACTCTCCCGAAGACTAGAGAACACATTACCGGTTGGTTTTGCTGGTATGGAACTAAGCCATTTTTGAAGTAATGTTTTTAATCGATTTACGGTTTCAGAATTCTTTTCAGCCAGGTCTGTACTTTCCAGCGGATCATTTACCAAATCATAGAGTTCCAGATGGGAGTGGTCTTTGTTAAGCACTAACTTCCATTGTTCGTGAACCACAGCATAGGCAACCCAGTGGTCCGGTTTTGACTCGTTAGCTGGCCACGGTGCAGACATTTTCCAAAAGATTGGTTTCTTACGCAGCTTGTTTCCCCTACCCATAAGAGTGGAGACTTGGCTGATTCCATCAGGTTTGTACGACTTGGGCAGTTTCACACCAGCCAGCTCACAAAAAGTGGGAAGCAGATCAACCGCCGATAAAACCGAAGTTTTATCAACTTTACCGGCAGCAATCTTACCGGGCCAACGGGCAATAAATGGAACCCCTATTCCACCTTCCATCAGAGCACCCTTAAAGGCTCTCCTTCCTCCAGTAATCCCTTTGGCTCCTCCAATCCCATAACCAGGGCCAGTCGCGGAATCGTAAGTAAGCGTGATCGGAGAATTCGGTGCTCCCCTAGCCGGTCCGTTATCCGAGCTAAAAATAACCAAGGTATTTTCCGTAATCTTCATCTCTTCCAGTGCGTCAAGTAATTGACCGATTCTTAAATCCGCATGGTAAAGTGTCGCCGCATAAATATTGTCGGCCTCTTCCAAATCCGGGAATAGCTTTTGCAATTTCGGATCCACATGGAAAGGAGTGTGAGGTTCATGTATCCATAAATTGATAAAAAATGGCTTACGACTCTCCTTGCTTTTTTTCATAAATGGAATCGCACTCTTTACATCATCGTGTACAAACATTTGGGGCCCGGCACAATTGTAGGATCCATAATCATCATATCCATAGGCACTCGGGAAAGGGGAATCCGGAATCATATCATTAGCCAAATGCCATTTTCCATAATGTGCAGTGGCATATCCGGATTTTTTTAAAAAACGTGGTAAAGATGGTGCCTTAGTATCTAACCAGTCTGGCATATTGCGTCTTTGATTGCTTGGCACCCATGCAAAATGCCCGTCAATATTGTAGCGTGCAGGAAAATGACCGGTCATCACTGCAGTTCGACTTGGAGAACAAACTCCACTTGCAACGGTAAACCTATGAAAATCGGTCCCCTCTCTTGCCAATCTGTCGATATTCGGTGTCTTTAAATAGGGATGACCATGGCAACCCAAATCTCCCCATCCCCAGTCATCTGCGAAAATAAATACAATGTTAGGTTGGACTTTTTTTGAATAAAGAGTTCCGGTAAACAGAACTAAAACGAAAAGCAGTAAACAGGAGATTAATTGATTCATATTATATTATTCTTTCTCAGACTTTGAAAGGGTAGTTTTTTAAGAAGTATGATGATACTGACCCTCAGATAAGATATGTCAACTTCAGGGCAACTGATACAACATGCATAAAAATTTTAGGTTCAACTGAAATTTTCAAGTTGCCAAATAAAACCCTCAAGTACTCCATATTGGAATGAATAAATCGATCTATGTATTTTTCCTTATCTCATTCGCCATTGGCCAGATTTGTGAAGCCAAGCCCCTGAATATATTGTTTATTTTTGCGGATGACCACGCCTATCAGGCGATTTCTGCCTATGGTTCAAATCGGAATAAAACCCCGAACATTGACCGACTCGCTAAGAAAGGCATGTTGTTCGACCGTGCCTTTGTAACCAATTCAATATGCGCACCCAGTCGTGCGGTCATTCTTACCGGTAAACATAGCCATTTAAATGGCCAATTAACCAATGGTCAGCGCTTTGATGGGGAACAGCAAACCTTTCCGAAACTACTTCAAAAAAAGGGCTATCAAACCGCAATGGTTGGAAAATGGCACCTCAAGAGCGATCCAACGGGTTTTGATTTCTGGCAAGTCTTACAAGGCCAGGGACCTTATTACAATCCCCCCATGAACACGCCTGAT
>JABGWU010000214.1 GCA_018645475.1 Opitutia bacterium | reverse complement strand
AATCTTTAAGTTTTCAGTGTTTGGCCAGATTTTAAAATTTTAATATTCAATGAGTTAAACAAAATATGCACGGTTTTCCAAAAAAAAATGGTCTCTATGATCCCGCATTCGAAAAAGACAGTTGTGGGGTGGGGTTTGTTATGAATATGAAGGGTGAGAAGTCCCATGAAATCATTACTCAGGGTTTAGAAATTCTTAAAAAGCTCGAACATCGTGGTGCCTGTGGTGCAGATTCTGCGACGGGTGATGGTGCCGGGATTCTCATTCAGATTCCTCATCAGTTCTTCCGGGTGGAATGCAAAAAGTCTGGCATCGATTTGCCTGAGGCGGGCTGTTATGCGGTCGGAAATATATTTCTTCCGGTTGGTGAAGATACCAAGCAGGGCCAGGAAATTATGGAGCGTGCTGTTGTGACGGAAGGATTAGAACTTCTCGGGTGGCGCGATGTTCCTGTAGATAGCTCAACGATAGGAAAAATGGCTCGCTCTGTCGAGCCGGTGGTCAAACAACTTTTTGTGGGTGCAGGACCGGATGTGGCAGATCAGTTGGCTTTTGAAAGAAGACTTTATTGTGTTCGCAAGCGCTCCGCTCATGGGGTGCGCCGGGCTGGTCTCAATGACAATAACGAAAGCTTTTACACTTGCAGTCTTTCCAGTAAAACTTTGATTTACAAAGGGCAGCTGATGGCTCCGCAACTGGAGACCTATTATCTGGACCTGCAAGACCCGAACATGGTTTCTGCGCTGGCGTTGGCTCATTCCCGCTACAGCACAAATACCTTCCCTTCATGGGGGAGAGCACAACCTTTCCGTTACATTGCGCACAATGGCGAGATCAATACGGTTCGGGGCAACAAGAACTGGATGGATGCTCGTGAGTCGATGTTTGAATCACCTTCCTTTGAAGATATTAATATGATCCTTCCTGTTATCGCTCCGGGTGGCAGTGACTCGGCAGATTTTGATCAGGCTTTGGAGTTGTTGTTCTTGACCGGGCGATCTCTTCCTCACGCCATGATGATGATGATCCCCGAGCCTTGGAGTGGGCACGAAACCATGGATGACGATAAACGCGGATTTTATGAGTATCATGCTTCCATGATGGAACCTTGGGATGGTCCGGCCTCGATTGCTTTCACCGATGGGGAAACCTGTGGTGCTGTGCTGGACCGGAACGGCTTGCGTCCGTCACGTTATTACGTGACCAAAGATGGTCTGGTTATCATGGCTTCTGAAGTGGGGGTTGTACCGGTTGATGAAGCTAATATCGAATACAAAGGTCGGTTGCAACCGGGGAAAATGTTTCTCGTCGATATTAATGAAGGCCGCATCATTTCAGATGAAGAAATCAAAGCAAAAATTTCTACCCAAAAACCTTATACGAAATGGGTCGAGGAAAAACAGGTCAACCTTAAAGATTTGCCTGCAACAGATTTTCAGTTCAATCTCGATCATGAAACGGTTTTGAACAGACAGGTGGCTTTTGGTTATTCCATTGAAGATTTAAAATTTGTGATCGCGCCTATGGTCGGGAATGCCACAGAGGCCACAGGCTCGATGGGTAATGACACGCCTTTGGCGATCTTGTCGCAAAAGCCCCAAATCCTTTTTAATTATTTTAAGCAATTATTTGCACAGGTGACTAATCCCGCCATCGACTCGATACGCGAAGAACTGGTCATGTCTATGGAAGTGACTCTTGGCAAGGAAAGAAACTTGTTAACTGAGTCGCCGGAACATTGCCGGAAATTAAAAGTTGAGCATCCCATTCTCACGGGCGATGAAATGGAAAAGATTCGTGGCTTGGACCAAACCGATTTGAAAACGGTGGTATTGCCCATGCTATTTCCAGCTTCGGAGGGACATGCTGGTTTGAAAGCGGCAATGGATAAACTTTTCCGGCAGGCATCTCAGGCAATAGAAGATGGGGACACGATATTGGTTCTGTCTGATAAGGGAATGGACGCAAATTATGTTCCCATTCCCACCTTACTTGCTACGGCTGGAGTTCACCATCACTTACTGCGGGAACGGACGCGCACAAGGGTAGGGTTGGTGGTCGAGACTGGCGAAGCTCGTGAAATGATGCATTT
>JABGWU010000026.1 GCA_018645475.1 Opitutia bacterium | reverse complement strand
TCACTCTATGGGAAAAGCATGAAACTTCAAGACACACCTATTCACCAACACTATGGTGATGGCGATATCATCGTCACAGAAGGGATTATGAGCAACAATGCCTATGTGATTATCAAAGGCAATGTTCGTATCACTCAGAAGGTCTATAAAAAAACCGTAACTGTAGGAACTCTCAAGGAAGGTGAGGTTTTCGGAGAGATGGCCCTGATCGCGGAAACGGTGCGGAATGCAAATGTTTCAGCCGTTGGGGATGTGACTGTTGGTGTGATTGGCTAGGAACTTTTTGATAAAGCAATGGAAGAACTACCGGATGGCATGAAGCCTATTATCCTAACATTGGTGGGACGGCTGAGGATCACGACGCATTTACTGACACGTATTGGATTGGAGCTTGAAAACACAAAAAGTAAAATTAATGCTTATACTTTGAAACAACAGGAGTAGCAAAAATAATTTATGCCTACTTTTACCTACAAATCACGAGTTCGGGGAAAAATGAAATCCGGGGAAGTGAAAGCGGAAGACGAAAAATCTGCTATTTCTAAACTGAAACAACAGAATATTCGTGTAACTACCGTTAAGAAAAAAGGTGGGGAAAGTGCTTTATTTGGTCCAAAGGTCCATAAAATTACCACCCGCGATGTGGTCATTTTTACCCGGCAGTTTTCCACCATGGTAGATGCAGGGCTTCCTCTGGTTCAATGCCTGGATATTCTTGGAAAACAGTCTGACAATCCAACTTTTGGGGAAACAATTTTAAAGGTAAAAGGAAATATTGAAGTCGGGAATAACTTGTCGGAATCCATGAAAAAATTTCCACATATTTGGGATTCGCTTTATTGCAATCTGGTTGAAGCGGGAGAAATAGGCGGAATCCTGGACATCATTCTCAGGCGTCTGGCTGAGTATATTGAAAAAGCTGAAGCACTAAAGAAAAAAGTAAAATCCGCAATGGTTTACCCAGGAGCCATTGTCAGCGTGGCTTTTGTTGTTGTGACGTTTTTAATGATCTTTGTTATACCCGCATTTTCCGAAATGTTTGCGGGGGGGGGGAAGGAACTACCAGGACCTACTCAAATAGTTATGGATGTCAGTAGCTTCTTCCAAAACCAGTGGTGGGTCATGATAGGCGGAGCAGTCACTTTTTTCTTTGTTTTCAAAAAAGTTTATGCGACCGAGCGAGGAAATATTGAAATAGACAGAATTGCGTTAAAACTTCCAGTATTTGGAGTGTTAATTCGTAAGGTTTCGGTAGCAAAATTTACACGAACATTGGGGACCCTGATCTCAAGTGGAGTGCCTTTAATCGAAAGTTTGGATATTTGTGCGCGCACTTCGGGAAATAAGATCGTGGAAATAGCAGTGTTCAAAACTATTGAGGCCATCAAAGAAGGTGAAACTATTGCCGCCCCTCTTTCACGCGAAGATGTTTTTCCTCCTATGGTTGTCCAAATGATTGAAGTTGGAGAAGCATCAGGTTCTCTCGATAAAATGCTGGCTAAAATCGCAGATTTTTATGATGAAGAAGTTGATGCAGCAGTAGATGGCCTGACAGCTTTGCTCGAACCCATGCTCATGGTATTTCTAGGAATTATCGTTGGGTTCATTGTTGTAGCCATGTACCTACCCATATTCAAAATGGGAGATGCAATTTAGACGAAGGGCAAATTCTTTGGCAGATTCGACCGCATTATGACAAGTGAATCCCACAATCAGGATCAAGAGTTAGAGCAACGAGTCAGAAGAATAATGTTTTTAACAGTATTATTTTTGATTGGATTTGTGGCTCTCCTACTCGTATTTCAAGAGCGCTTGGGAGTCACCGCGCCCATAAAACCCCTCTGCATGGTCATCGCGATGGGTTTTTTTATGTCCCTGGTATATGCGATTCTTTTTAAATATTTGACCTTGACGAAAAATGCTTCAATCCAGGTTGTGGGAAACTTGTTTCTGGTAGGAGGTATTCTCTTCACCACAGAGGGTATTGATAGCCCCATTTCCTTCCTTTT
>JABGWU010000213.1 GCA_018645475.1 Opitutia bacterium | reverse complement strand
GGTTAATGCAACTGATAATGTAAACGATAATGATCAAGTTAGGCATTACATATATGTTACCGTCACCAATGTAATTGAACCACCTTCCTTTGTACTGGGTTCGTCACGCACAATAGGTATTTGGGAGAACAACCGAGCAACCAATGCCCATTACGACATAAACGTCACTACTGAAGATGTAAACCAAAGTTTAATACTAGAGATCTCTGGTGGAGCGGATAACAATATGTTTAGAATTAATGTGGCAACCAAAAACCTTTATTGGTCAAACCCAAATGGTCAAGATTTTGAAAATCCGATAAGTGCAGATGGTGATAATAATTATGAGGTGCAGGTCCGTATTTTTGGAACCGAAATTACTCAAGATATTACCTACACCGTAACCGATCAAAATGATGCCCCGACCATTTCTACCACTGGGTTAACCCAATTAACCCTCAATGAAAATGTTCCTCTGGTCATCGATATTGATATTTTAGACCAAGACGGGGGCGGAGAATTCCCCGATATTCTTTATACGATCGATTCAAATTCCACCCGTTTTATCGAGCATAATTCAAGTGGTTTGTCAGTTGCGAATCTTTTTAAAAATCCCAGTTCGGGTATGATTGATATAAACTTGCCGGGAGCGACTTTTTCGACTGCAGGTGATCTGAATAATGACGGCGATCTAGATGTTATAACTCTATCCACATCAGCTATTTATTATCACGAAGGTAACGGTACAGGTACCTTTGAAAGTAACACGAGCACAATAATAGACAGCAACGGATCAGGATTGCCCAATCATGCAATTATTTGTGATTTAGATCAGGATGGTGATCAGGATTTACTGGTCTCGCTTTTCAGCGATTCAAAGGTTTTGTTTTACGAGAATTCTAGTCCAGTCGGTACCTTTTTGCCTCCTGTTGCCTTGGTTCGTGATCGGGTAGGTGGAGGTGCTGATTTCATATCAGTGGGAGATATGGATGGGGATTATGACTTGGATTTAATTGTTGCTTATCAATCCACGGATGAAGTGGTTTGGTATGCGAATGATGGTGCCACTAACTTTAGCGTTGGAGGTGTGGTCGCGTCCACAGTCAATGGATTGGATGAGCCTCGGAATTTGGAGCTTTTTGATGCCAATAATTCTAGTTCGCTCGGGAATCGCTTCCAATCACCCGATATTTTAATTGCCGCGAAGGGTGGAATTTATTTTGCCGCGAATAATGGCAAAGGTATGTTTTCGGTTTCGAAGATTATTGATATTGGTTCTAACTTGGGATTGGTTGTCCGTGCGGTTAATTTGGATGGAAATCAATGGCCTGATTTTGTTTATGCTACTTCTGCCACGGGGCCACCTTCTTATCTTTTACAGGGATCGAGTGGGTTTGCACTAAATAGTCTCGCTTTGCCAGATAATACAACCAATGCCGCTTGGACCATTGATACTCCAACTGCGATTGAAATTTACACAGGACCATCCATTCCTCCTCCCAACTACATTGGCCCTTCGACTAGCACACCGGCGATCATTGTTTCCGATTCGGCTCTCCCGTATATGAGCATTTTTACCACCTCACCTAATCAAATCACTGGTGTGCAAGTAGCAGACCCCGTTGTTTTAAATGTTCCGATTGGGGTTTCTTCAATCATGTTGGCTGACTTGAATAGGAAAACCAATTTTATTGAATATTCTTTTGATGGTGGATCAGATGTAGGAGAATTTAACGCGACTCGCTTTAAGAACGAAGGGACGCTCTTCTTTAATTCCCCCTATGCGAATTACGAACAACCTACGGATTCATCAAAGATAAACCGTTATAAAGTTTGGGTTACTGCAGAAGATTCAACTGGCTTAATTGCCAAGGAATTGGTTACTGTCAAAATTCTGGATGTGAATGAACCTCCTGTGATTATCACATTGGATGCCAATGATACCGGTATAATAGAACATGTGGAAAATCTGACTTCGGTTATAGATGTTAATGTCACCCACGAGGAAAACGCGACCCAGGCGGTTTCTTTTTCAATCATAGGCGGAGCGGATCAGGCTAAGTTTTCTCTAAATCCATTAAGTGGGCAACTTTCATTCAATCTTGCACCCGATTTTGAAGCCCCTGCAGATGCAGATATGAATAATACTTATGAAGTTCTGATACGAGCGACCGACAATGGACTTGGAAATGAATTTGACGAGCAGCATATCCAAGTACGCGTAGTCGATGGCTCAGAACCCCCTGAGTTTAATTCCACTGTGCTTACCAATCGATCAGTTGTGGAGGATGGTTCAATACCACTGGTATTTGGTGTAGATATAAATGCGACTGATCCCAATTCCTCACCAGGTAGTGGAATTGATCAATACCGAGTATTGACAAATGGAATCCATGGAAATGCCACAATTGTTGGAAGTACTTTCACATACCTTCCGGATGGCAATTATTCCGGATCGGATACGGTCGTTCTTGAGGTCAACAATACAGCCGGATTGAAAGACACCTTAACATTAAACATTACCGTGACTGCAGTCGATGATCCACCCTCAATCCAAACACCCGCGGTAATTAATCATCCCGAGAATCAGGGGCATGTGATGGCTTTGACTGCGGATGATGATAATAATGTCACATTGAATTGGTCATGGGCTTCCGGCACTGCTCCGCCTAATTTTAAACTTACTTCGGACGGAAACCTAACTTTCCGACAAATTCCGGATTACGAGAAAGCTATAAATAATAACACTTACAGCTATGTAATTCAGGTTTCGGATGGGGTGAGTACGGTAGATCGTAATTTTACGATCAATGTTTACAACCTGAATGATAATCCCCCGCTTTCTACATTCCTAACTGCGAATGCAAGTTCTTCTTTCTCTTTAGTAGAAAATACCAGTATAGTGGTTGATTTGAATGCATCCGATGCTGATAACAGCATTATTTCTAATTTTAATGCTATTACTTACGCTATTACAGGTGGAGCAGACAAATTGAGGTTTGATGTTTCCAATGCCGGTCGTTTGCAGCTTCTTCCTTCTCCCGATTATGAAAATCCAAATTCTGCAGATCTTGATAATATTTATATGGTCGAATTGACTCTTTCGGACGGTGGATATTCTCAGGTTTATTCAATCGTCGTGACAGTCACTGATGCGGATGAGAATAATCCCACCATTACAAGCAATGGTGGACTTGACACTGCAAATCATACACATCCCGAGAATCAATTGGCAGTTCTACAAGTTGTTGCTACTGATATTGAACCGAAACCGCTTGTTTATTCAATTTCTGGCGGCTCAGACCCAAATCTTTTTACTGTGGATTCATCCTCTGGCCAGTTGAATTTTATTACCGCACCCGACTATGAATTACCCAGTGATGGAGATGGTAATAATTTGTACGAGGTTTGGGTTCTTGCTACTGATGAAGGCAACACAAGTGATGAACAAAAAATATTCATCACAGTTACAAATGTGGATGAACTTCCTTCAGTCAGTCCATCCCTTTTCAGCACCAACGAAGATGTAGCAATTCCGGTTAATTTCACGGTAGCAGATCCTGAGGGTGGAACCGCCACTTTCTCGGTCATCACATCTCCATTGTATGGCACTTGGACGGGATCTGGAAATAATTTTACTTATACACCCAATGCTAACTATCACGGAAGTGATTCAGTGACCTTGAGGGTGAGCGATGGCACTTCTCAATTTGATACTTTGGTTAATCTTGAAATTAATGCCACCAATGACCCTCCCACAGCAGTGAATGATGAATTCTTTTACAATGATTCCAATTTTGGTACATTTGGATTGGATGTTCTTGCTAATGATTCCAATGAACCTGATCAAAATGGAACTGAAACCTTGACATTAACTTCCTTCAGCCAACCAAATGATGGCAATGTCAGCTTAGCATTTGGTGCAAGCAGTCTTTCTTTTACACCAAGTACATCTTTTATTGGAATCACCACCTTTAATTATACCGTTTCAGATGGCTTACTTGAAAGTAATGGAACGGTTGAAATTGTGGTTTCCCGTGCGGCATCCCTACCGAGTTGGAGATTTCTTAAAAAGTTTGGCTATTACAACCAAACTTCACAGGATTGGATTTATCATAATGATCTAGGTTGGCTTTATTTGGAAGATGTTGCCGGAGTTGAGACTTATACTTGGATGTGGCACGAGGACATGGGTTGGTTTTGGACAGGCAATACTTATTTCCCCGACCTTTACTTAAATGACTTAGCCCGCTGGATGAGTTGGAAAGGATCCCGAACCGCCGGAAATTCGTGGACTATTTATGACCAGGTAGACGAGGAATGGTTGGACTCCGAGAAGTTTAAGGTTGCCCGTTTGAATACAGTTTTTTCCAAATTAATAAATGTCGATCAAGTAATGGACTTTGTTAACTCCTCTCCTTTGTTTACTCAGGAAGAAAGAAAAGTAATTTCCTCCGAGTTCTTCTTCAGGGGCAAATCATCTACTCTTGAATCAAAGGGCTTTCCCTTAGCCTTTTAATCGATTATCTCATTGGTAGTTTTGAATTGTCTGAATACACTCTTATCTGTTTT
>JABGWU010000025.1 GCA_018645475.1 Opitutia bacterium | reverse complement strand
TGCGCTTCCAGGAATTTATTTTGCCAGTAAGTAGAGGAGAAAGAGACAGTCCATCAACATCATAACTTTTATCAGGCTTGGGAAGTTTACATAAATCAGCAAGGGTTGGTAGAATGTCAATGTGTGCGGCTAGCGTTTCAATATCCCGGCCTTTAGTGAAACCACCTGCCGGCCAGTGCATAAAGAAAGGTACTCGGTGGCCACCTTCATAGATTGAAGATTTTTTGCCCCGCATCCCTGCGTTGAAACCCAAGGTAGGCTCCGTATCCAAACCGGGAAATTTACATCCTGCAGAAGTGCCATTATCGGTCATGAAAATCAGAATGGTTTTATCATCCAGATTTAAATCTTTCAAATGCTTCCGCAGAAGACCCAGGTTGTGATCAATATTTGCAATCATTCCAAAGAAATTGGCATTATTTACCTCGTTTCTTTGATAAGGTTCAGCCCACTTCGGATCCACCCGGTAGGGACCATGAGGTGCGTTGGTGGCGATATAAAGAAAGAATGGATTGTTTTTATTTTCGGTTATGAACCGCATGCCTTCGCGAAACCATACATCGGTGCAATAACCATCAAATTTTTCAAAAGTTCCTTTGCGATTACCAGAACGAACTCGTTCGTAGGTATCATCAAAATAATCATTTCCCCAATAATCGGATGCCTGTCCAATTCCTCCGCATCGATGCCAAACCGCATCCTGAAAACCACGGTCCTGTGGGCGGTGCGGGGCATTATCTCCCAGATGCCATTTCCCGCTCATTCCGGTCTTGTAGCCATTTTCAGCAAAGAGGTGGGCCAAGGTTTTTTCAGAGGGGTGTAGCATGGTCCTACCGGCACTTGTTCGATAAGCACCAGTGACCCCGGGATGATTTCCAGTCATTAATGCCGCCCGGGTGGGGGTACAGAACGGGCTGACATGAAAGTCGGTAAACCGAACGGATTCTGAATGTAATCGATCAAGGTTTGGAGTCTTGAGAATCGGATTTCCATGACAACCGAGATCCCCATATCCCTGATCATCCGTCATAATGATAATCACATTGGGCTTCTTGGCCGCAACGGATAACAGAATAATTCCGCAAGTAAAATATAAGTAGTGGAGAAGCCTATTCATTTTGAATGGTACGTTACTTAGTTGCGATCAATCCATCTCCAAGCTCTTTTCTCTTATGTTTCAAGGCCTGCATAAGCTCGATCTTGACTTGCTTGTAAACAGGATTTTCAAACTGATCGGTTATTTCATATGGATCCTTTACCAAATCAAAAAGTTGGTAGCGTTTTAACTTAGGATAAAAAATGAGTTTGTGCGTCTTGCTCCGAACCAGTCTCTGTGTGTCCTGATAGCAACCATAAACGAGTTCTTGTATTTCCCCTTTTTTGCCCAAAGCAAGATTTTTTAGACTTGGAAAATCAACACTTTCAGGAATATTCAGCCCTGCAAGTTCACAGGTCGTTGGATAAACACTTTGCATATAAATCAATTCCCTGACTCTTTTACCTTTGGGAACACCAGGTCCACTTAGGAGAAAAGGCATGCGAATGCTGTGGTCGTAAGGGTTTTGTTTTCCCATCAGTCCGTGACTTCCAACGGCCAGGCCATGATCAGAGGTAAAAATGATATAAGTATCGTCTGCTTGACCACTCTTTTCGAGAGCATTCAAGATACGGCCAATCTGCTCGTCCATGTGAGAAATCATGGCGTAATACTCAGCTCGATGGGTACGAATGGCATTCTTGGTTCTTGGGAAAGGAGCTAATTGCTCATCACGAATGGTTATGGCACCATTATCAAAGGGGTGCTCAGGTAAATAGTTTTTTGGTATTTTTGTCTTTGTTACAGGATAGCGTTCAACAAATGATTTTGGAGACTGTCTGGGATCATGAGGAGCATTGAAGGAAACATACATGAAGAAAGGAGTTTTTGATTTCTTTGAACTAGCAAGGAATTCAACTGCGTGATCGGCAAATAGTTCCGAACTGTGCTTTGCCACTTCATAATATTCACCGATTTTTCCGTCTGACTGGAGATCCCGGACCAAAGGCTTCCATACGCCGTGAAACTTTGGATCCCACGCATTCCATTTTTGACGGGTTGGCGACGGGCGTAAATATCCCTGATTTTCACTGATCTTTGGTTTTGTCCCTTCGTGAGTTTCATACATCCCAGCACCCAGTGCTTTTATTTGAGTAAAACCTATTTCGGCAGCGTGTGTATTGTTGTGCCATTTCCCAGTAAGAAAAGTTTGATACCCGGCTTTACGAAAAACTTCTGGCCAAGTCATGACTGGACTTTGCTCTTCCACGGCAAGAACCCCCTTGGCATGTGCCCATTTATCTAGGAAGGCTTTGTTCTTTGGTGCTCGATACACAGACTGTCCCGTAATCAGCATAGTACGACTGGCGACACAAACCGCTCCTGACCAAGATCCTTGATTAAAGCAATGCGTGAAACTTGTGCCTGCCTGGACAAGACGATCAAGGTTTGGAGTACGGATATTTTTATTGCCTAATGCAGCAATTGTATCGGGTGCCTGATCATCACTGATAATGAAAAGAATATTTGGCTTATCCCCAAAAACCGTTGAGAAGAAAGACAGAAAGAAACCAGTAATAATGAACCATATATTCTTCATGAGAATTAAGGCCTCCAAGGGTTCTTTGATTCTCCTTTGGGTTGGAGAAATTTGGCATCCACTTCTTTGTACCAGTCATGCAGCTTGTTTCGCATATCTTTAACCCTTTTGGGTTTACTGGAAGATAAGTCTTTTGATTCTCCAACATCCTTTTTTAAATTATAGAGGGACACCTCTCCATTCTCATAGTTTTCGAAGAGTTTATAATCGCCCATTCGGATGGCTCCTCCGGGAATTCCTCCTTGATTCGAATAATGAGGGTAGTGCCAGTAGAGAGCCTCCCGATTTAATTTTTGCCCTTTTAAGGCAGGGGTTAAATCAATGCCATCTACCTTGTGCTTAAATTTGGAACCTACGCTTGATGTAACGGTGGGAAGGAGGTCAATTGAGCAAATTATCTCGCTACTAACTGAACCGGGCTTGGTTACACCTGGGTATCGGATAATCCATGGTTCCCGAATACCACCCTCATAAACCCAGCCTTTACCTCCGCGGAGAGGTAGGTTGCTGGTCGGACTACCTTCGGAAGTGGAAAGCCCACCGTTATCAGAGGTGAAAAAGACCATGGTGTTATCTGTAACCCCAGCTTTTAAGAGTGCTGTAAGAACTTTACCCACGGCTTCGTCCATGGCTTCCACCATTGCGGCATAGACTGCATGCTTTTGGAGAATTCGGACTTTGCGATCGTGGAGAGGGCCAAATTCTTCTCCTGAGATTTTGGCGGCTTTTTTCTTATACTTTTCAACCAAGTCCTTTCTTCCCTGAAGAGGTGTGTGGACGGAGTAAAAAGACAGATAAGCAAGGAAGGGCTGGTCCTTATTTTTGCTAATATAGTTTGCGGTCTCCTCTGCCAATCGGTTGGGAAGGTGCTCTCCTTTCGGACTATCCGGGTGCAATTCGGGGTTTTTGAATGGAGAAAAATACTTATTCCCAGTGTAGGGTCCACCTTTTGTCCATCCGCCCATATTGATGTCGAAGCCCTGTGCTTTGGGCCACCATTCTTTACTGGGACCCAAATGCCATTTGCCTGCAAAGTAGGTTTTGTATCCTTGTTTCTTTAGTATTTCGGCAAGGGTTATTTCATCCAAATCCATTTTGTCATGCAGGGGAGCTGGATTGAATTTCCCCGAACGTTTACCGGAAAAGTAATTAGTCGCTTGAACCCGGGTTGGGTATTTTCCGGTCATTAAACTATAGCGGGTGGGGGAGCAGACAGGATTAGCCGCATATCCATCGGTAAAGCGCATGCCGGTAGCTGCAAGCTTGTCGATATTTGGAGTCTCGTAAAAACAATCGGGGTTATTTGCCC
>JABGWU010000212.1 GCA_018645475.1 Opitutia bacterium | reverse complement strand
CACAACTTTATATAAAACTTTTAAAGAGATTTTAACTCTATACGAGAAACTAAACTGTGAAATTCAGGAAATGCGGAGTGTGGTGAGCGGATCGATTCAAATTTCAACTGTTAATAGTATAGGTTTGCATGAACTGCCCCCATATCTGAAGTCCTTCATGAAAGAATTCCCATCCGTAAATGCGAGAGTTGAATATCGACGGGCCAACTTAGTTTACGAGGATGTGCTCCATGGCACAGCAGACTTAGGTCTTGTTGCCTTTCCGGTTAAACACAAAGAGCTCACAATTATTCCCTTTGCAACGGACGAACTCATTGTTGCAATGAACCCAAGTCATCCATTAGCGGGTAAAGAAAACATTTCCATTGAAGAGTTAAGAAATCTTGAATTCATAGCTTTTGAAAAAGATATTCCTACCCGTAAAGCAACTGATGAAATTTTAAGAAAAGCTGAAGTTCAAATCTCAATCGTCATGGAATTTGATAATGTGGAAACTGTTAAACGTGCTTTGGAAATAAATGCAGGCGTTGCCATTATACCCAAAAACACGGTTACAAACGAAGCGGAAAGGAAACAATTAGTTACCTGTAGATTAGATAGTGGAAAACATATTCGACCTCTTTCTTTAATTCATAAGAAAGCCCGAATGCTAACGCCCGCCTTACGATCTTTCATAGATAAAATGAAACTTCCCCCTGAAGACAGTAATGTGAATGCTCTTGTAAATTAAAATAGTTATTTCAGCCCAACTGATTTTTTTAGTTTTGCGTTAAAACTTCCAACGATCACCTTACTGCTTATTTTAACAGGTATTCGATTCTTATCTGTAGAATACCAAACCCGTAAAATACTATTCGGGCTTTTCTTAAACACTCCGCGAAGGTTTTGCATTTCTGGAATCGTCTCAATTACATTAAAACTTCCTCCCGGTACGGATATCTTTTTTCTCGATCCAGTACGCACAACGATCTTTCGAAAACTTTTTCCATCACAAGTGGGTAAAGTAATTTCTTTATTCGGTTCTAAATCATTTAATCGAAAAAAATAAGCAATAGATAATGGATCAAATACTTCGGACGGGATTGATGTCTTAGAAATTAAACTACCATCTTGATAATAATTTGCTCTTCCTTGTTTATAATCAAAATCAACCGAGATATTCTTTTTTGTCTTTCCCTCTTCTTGTGACTTTTTATAGCGAATAGATTTTTTAAAATCTGATGAAACTATACTTTCTATAGTTGTTCTCACCTTATAAAATTTATCAGCAAATGAATTGGTTCGAACAGAAAACTTAACCAAATAGCAAAGCTCATCCTTTACTTTTTTGAGCGAATGCACTTCCATAATCGCACTTCCAACTGGAAGAAAACCCCAACTCAAATCATAATCTAATCTTTCGCCGACTTTAAACGGCAAATTTAATTCAGCATCAGCAAAAAGACCCGCAATGGATAAATAAAGGATTAAGAAGAATGAAAGAATAGAATTTTGCATTAATCATTAAAAGGAACAGAAACTGGTTTTAATTGCCAAACATCTTCAGCATATTCTCCGATGGTTCGATCACTAGAAAACTTCCCTGAACCCGCAATGTTTCGAATCGCCATTGCTGCCCACCTTGATTGATCTTGATAAGCTTTTCCAGCAAGATCCTGTGCATCCACATAAGCACGATAGTCAGCCAAAACAAAAAATGGATCACCCCATTCAAGAAGGCTGTTCGGGAGTTCGGAAAGAACACATCCTTCGTCAGGTGAGAAAAAGTCCGATGATAACCAGTCAAGAACGGCCTTTAACTCATCGTCTTCTTCGTAATATTTTCGAGGTTCATATCCAGATTTTTTTAATTCCTCGATACCATCAACAGTTTGACCAAAAATAAATATATTTTCATCACCCACTTCTTCAAGAATTTCAACATTTGCTCCGTCCAAGGTACCCATTGTAACGGCTCCATTTAAAGCAAATTTCATATTTCCGGTGCCCGATGCTTCTTTACCTGCGGTAGATATTTGCTCAGACAAATCAGTTGCAGGAATAATTTTTTCCGCTAAAGAAACTCCATAATTCGGGAGATACGCAACTTTGAGTTTGTCTTTTATTCGTGCATCCTGGTTGATCCGCTCTCCTACTAAATTTATCGCATGAATAATGACCTTTGCCAGATGATATCCTGGGGCTGCTTTGGCTCCAAAAATAAATACCCTAGCTGGAATGTCCAAATCCGGATTCTGCAGAAGTCTTCGATACAAAGTTAAGATGTGCAAGAGATTTAAATGCTGACGCTTATATTCATGCAAACGCTTAATCTGAGCATCATAGATTGCATCTATTGGAATAGTTAAGCCCATTTTTTCTTGAATAACTTGAGCCAAGCTAACTTTACATTCTTTTTTAATATCCAAGAATTTTTGTTGGAAGGAAGGATCATCTGCAACCTTCTCCAACCCCCTGAGCATGCTTAGATGAGTGACCCAGCCATCTCCGACCACAGAAGTGACTAATTCTGAAAGTTCCTGATTACAACTAAGCAACCATCTTCTAGGAGTGATCCCATTAGTCTTATTGTTGAATCGATCAGGGTATAATTCAGCAAAATCTTTAAGTAACCTTTCTTTGAGAAGTTTTGTATGCAATGCAGCAACGCCATTTACAGAATGACTGCCGACTACGGAAAGAAATGCCATTCTAATTTGGCCATCAGCTAAGATGGCCATCCGATGATGCTTCTCGTTATCGCTAGGCCATTTAACCGCAATCTCTTTTTCCACAAACCTTCGATTGATCTCACGCACGATATCCAAATGACGTGGCAAAACTTTTGCAAATAATCCTTCGCTCCATGTTTCCAATGCTTCGGGAAGAAGTGTATGATTCGTATAGGCAAATGTTCTCTGCACCAATGCCCAGGAGAAATCCCAACTTAAATGCTCAATATCAAGAAAAATTCTCATCATTTCAAGAATAGCAACTGCAGGGTGAGTATCATTTAATTGTATTACTGCCTGTTTGGGAAACTCATCCCAACTTCGCTCTTTCTTTTGAAATCTTCGAATTATATCCTGAAGAGAACAAGATACAAAAAAGTATTGTTGGACGAGTCGTAATTCTTTGCCACTCTCTGTTTCATCATTCGGATATAAAACTTTCGAGATCGTTTCGCCCATTGCTTTTTCACGAACCGCTTCAACATAACCACCTTGATTGAATATTTGAAAGTCAAGTTGTTCAGATGCCTTAGATTCCCACAATCGAAGAAAATTAACTGTTTTAGCACCGTAACCAACAATGGGAAGATCATAAGGAATACCTTCCACTTCTTTTGTATCCACCCATTGGGGTGAATAATTTCCTAAGTCATCATAACCATGTTCAACTCTTCCGTACAAATGAATCTTTTGAGCATACTGTGGCCGGACAATTTCCCATGGATTTCCATTTTTTAACCAATCATCAGGCTTTTCAATTTGTCGTCCATTCTCAAATTCCTGTTTAAACAGTCCAAATTGATAATGTATACCATAACCAACGGCCGGTAAGTCCATGGTCGCCATCGAATCCAAGAAACAGGCAGCTAGACGACCCAACCCACCATTCCCCAAGCCCATATCATGCTCCTCTTCACATAGAACATCAAATTCGAAGCCAAGCTCGCTTAGGGCTTTCTCTACCGCTCCTTTTAACCCTAAGTTGGAAAGATTTACATTGAGCAATCGCCCCATTAAATATTCTAAGCTCAAATAGTAAACACGGCGGGTATCTTGTTTGCTGTGCTCTTTTTGCGTTTCGATAAAACGATCAATCATCATTTCACGAACAGCAAGAGATGTAGCCATCCAGAGTTCTGACTTTGTGGCACTACCCAAGTCTCGGGCAAGAATCAGTCGAAGTTGATGCTTAATGGCTTTCTTAACATCAACAACTAAGTCAGGTTCGGACTTATTAACGTGAATTGGATTTGAACGAGAAAGTGAATTTTGAGTCATAAATAGAGAGACGATTTCTATATATCAACGCACAGCTCGTGCCAACCCTCTAATATCGGTCAGGTTGTGTAAAATTTATTTTTATCGTAAACTTCCCTCTATTCGACACTAAACTTATGCAATGTTTTATGCTGATAAGTTTCACCGGGGCGGAGCACACAAGTTTTCCAACCATCTTCTTCTTGATGATTTGGACTATCGGGAAAAACTTGGGTTTCAAGACACAACCCCGAACGTAAAGGATAAATTTCGCCGGACTGTCCCGCATAACTTCCGTCTAAATAATTACCAGAATAAAACTGAATTCCAGGTTGATCTGTGTATATATCCATCTTCCTTCCAGAACCGGGATCGCGAAGTGTGGCGGCATGTTTCATATTATCAATCATTTTACCACCTGAACGAATAACCCAAGTATGATCATACCCCTTACCATACTTTAATTGATCGTGCGTAGCTTCAATTCGGTCTCCAATTACAAATGATTTAGTGAAATCAAAAGGACTACCTGAAACTTTTGAAATGGAAGTTGGAATATTAGTTTCATCAGTTGCCACATACTCATCAGCATAAATTTTTAATTCATGGTCAAGAATTGTAGGGTCTCCCTCTCCCGCTAAATTAAAGTATGTATGATTGGTTAAATTAATAACGGTTGGTTTGTCTGTAGTCGCAGAATATTCAACCATTAACTCATTATCGTTTGTCAAAGTATAGGTAACTTTTGAAGTTAATTTCCCCGGATACCCTTCATCTCCATCTGGGCTGTGCATGGTAAAAACAACACCTGTGCCAGTCTCCAAAAGTTTAGAATTCCATACAATCTTATCAAAGCCTTTTTCCCCACCGTGAAGATGGTTAGGTCCGTTATTTGTAGCTAATTTATATTCCTGCCCATCCACGCTGAATTTCCCCTTAGCAATTCGATTCGCATAACGTCCTGCAGTCGATCCAAAATAAGGGCTTTTTTCACGATAATCATTCAAATTGGAAAATCCCAAAGAGACATTGGAAAAATTTCCGTTTCGATCAGGGACTATTATTTCTTTAACTGTAGCTCCATAATCAAGCAAAGTAACCTGCATCTTATTGGCGTTCGTAAGTACGAATAAACTAACCTTTTTTCCATCAGGCATTTTACCGAATGATTTCTTTTCCACAGTCATTGCTTTATTGAGTGTTTTCTTATTTTCATTTAGGCCAAGCTTATCCTTACTTGCTCGATAAAGCTTTTTGCTTTTATCAGAAAGGTAAGACTTGCTAGTTACATAACCATCCTTGGTTTTTTGAGTAACTTCTGAAAGTGTGCAACCACCAAAAAAGGAAAATAACATATAAAAAACAACTGAAAGGTAAAAATATTTAATCATCATACTTTTCTGCATCGAAAAAGCTTTTTTTGAAAGAAAAAAATTATAATTTCCTTCGAAATCTATTTTCAAAGTCACGGAGTGGAAGTTCGTAATAAATGGGCCTTCCCTGTGGACAGGTGTAAGGGTTACGACAAGCAAGAAGTTGATTGGCTAATCGAATTATCTCATTTTCTGAATAACTTACCGTTGAGCCAAGGTTTTTAGTTGCCTGTTTTATCATTGCTTCTTTTGCATACTTTTCGACCTTATTTGTAGCTCCTGATTCATTCGCAATTTCTAAAAAATCACGAAGATAGGAAATTGCTTTTTCGGGGTCAAGCCAAGTGGGACATGCTTCCATTCTGAAAAAATTTCTACCAAACTCTTCAATCACGAAGCCAATTTCAGATAATTCCGATAAACATTCTTGTAAAAAAACACTCTCTACACCATTCAATTCAATGGATTCAGAAAAAAGAAGGGATTGACTGCTCGATTTTTCTTTTACACTAAATGAATCTTCCAGTTCTTCGAATCGAATTCTTTCATAGGCTGCCCGACAATGAAATAGTACAACGCCCTGAGGCGTAATAAATAAAGCCATATCTCCATGCGTATGATCAACCAAACGCCAGGTTGCATGAACTTCATCACGCAATCCGACCGCATTTTTTTTTGGAGATGGAACAGTTCCACTTAAAGGTAATACATTTGTGGGTTCTTTTTGTTCATCCGCATGGGTAACTAATCTTACCGTTGAAAGATCAAGTTCAGGCTTTTTATCAGAAATCCCAAACATTTCCGAAGAAGCTATTGGTTTAAAACGTTCTAATAATTCATCGTTAATCTTCGGTACCATTTCTCCTGAGATCGAATCTATCTCAAATTCGGTTTTTTGTTCCTGTGGAATAATCTCTCCCGAAATTCCCTTAATCGATTTCAAAATAGATTCGATTAAAAAAGAACGAACTTTGATTTCTTCACGAAACCGAAGCTCCCTTTTTGCTGGATGAATGTTGATATCCACTAGACTCGAGTCAATATTGAGAAATAAAACAGCAGGGGGGAAACGTCCTTTCGGAGCGTAAGTATGATAGGCTTCCAATAATGCATATGACATTGTTTTGCTTTCAACCGGTCTTCGATTCACATAAAAAAGCATTTCTTTTCGTGTTGGTCGGCTATAACCAGGCTTACCTAATAATCCACCAAGGGCCATTCCCTCGGATTCGACTTCAATCGGGCTCAGACATTCAGATAATGACTTACCAAAAATTTCGCGTACTCGATCAATTAAATTCTCGCAGGCAGGAGAGCGGAATAAAGTTCGAGTACCCTCAATCAATGAGAATGTAATTCCCGGATGTGCTAGTGCGTATAACTTAGACAAATGAATAATATGGGAAGATTCAGTATTTTCAGTTTTTAGAAACTTTCTTCGACCAGGTACGGAATTAAAAAGATGAGCAACTTCAATACGTGTGCCCTTTGGCATTCCGCACTCTTTAACATGTATCATTTTTCCCCCGTTCATCAAAATTTCATTTCCTTCCGAGTTTTCATCAGTTCTCGTTCTCAGGGTAAATCGACTTACGCTGGAAATGGAAGGAAGTGCCTCACCTCGGAATCCGAAAGTTTGAATCTCATCCAAATCACTAGCCTTTCGGATTTTACTGGTTGCATGCCTTTCTAAGCAAAGAAGAGCCTGATCCGAAGACATTCCAAAGCCATCATCTTCAACCCGTAAATATGACTTTCCTCCATTGCGAAATTCAATTTCAATCTTTTTAGCTCCTGCATCGATACTATTTTCAATTAATTCCTTAACCACAGCAGCAGGACGCTCAACCACTTCGCCCGCCGCAATTTGATTTGCGACTCGATCAGAAAGTATTCGAATTTTTGCCATTATCTTTTCGTAAGGCTAAGGCTCAAATCTGCCAATGGGAAAATACATCTTTTTATATTCATGCTTGGGGAAAACCCTCTTCTCTGACATGAAACTAACTAATGCCAAATCAATTATCTGATCAATCAAGTCTTTACCTAAAGCAACATGCCAATCAACCCGTTGAGTGGATGCCATGGACTCAAGAGGCATTCGACTTGGCAAAAAAACTAGACAAGCCAATCATTTTATCAATCGGCTATTCTGCTTGTCATTGGTGCCATGTCATGTCGGTCGAGTCTTTTGAGGATTCATACATAGCCTCGATCATGAACCGACATTTTGTATGTATAAAAGTGGATCGAGAAGAAAGACCTGATATCGATCAAACATACTTGGAGGCAGTACGCATGTTTAACCAGTCAGCAGGTTGGCCACTCAATGTATTTTGCCTTCCAGATGGTCGGCCTTTTTGGGGAGGCACTTATTTCCCCAAGGAAGACAAAGGACAGGAAATTGTTCCATGGCCCCAGGTTTTAATGAGGATTGCCGAACATTACAAACGGGAGAAAGGAGAATTAGAAGAAAATGCCAATAATGTTGTGAGTAATTTACTTCATGCAAACAACGCCCTATCCTCGAGTGAAAACGAATGGGATAATGAACTCCTTTTAAGCTCAGCTAAAAGTATTTGCGATAGCCATGATGATCAAGAAGGTGGTTTTACAAAGGCTCCCAAGTTCCCCTCCCCCATGAAAATTGATTTTTTGCTCTCAATTCGAGAATCCCAGGCGGTCCGCTTAAATCAAAAACTTGCGGATAAAATTGATCTCTCAATATCTACCACATTATCCAAGATGGCGTGCGGTGGAATATATGATCAGATTGGCGGCGGTTTTTTCCGATACAGCGTGGATGCTCAATGGCAGATTCCGCACTTTGAAAAAATGCTCTATGACAACGCGTTGCTCCTATCAACATACTCTCGTGCATATCAGAGATTCCGGAATCCAATTTTCAAAAAGGTTGTGGAGCAATCTATCGATTGGCTATGCCACAAGATGGCAGACGATGGTGGTAGCTTTTACTCCTCTGTTAATGCAGATAGTGATGAGGGTGAAGGAGAATATTATTTATGGACATATGTTGAAATCGAAGAAATCTTAGGGAAAGAAGATGCATCAAAATTTGCAAATGCATATGGAATTACCCAAGAAGGAAATTTTGAAAAAGGTAAGTCTCTTCCGGTACGAAAGATTGAAAGTGAAAAGGAAATAAATTTATACACAGAATTAGAAACAAGGCTCCTTAATGTTCGTGAAAACAAAAATGAACCCGATAGAGATAAGAAAAAAATTACTTCCTGGAATGCACTATTGATTAAGGGTTTTGTTGATGCTGCTCGAGCATTTAACCGAAAAGATTGGTTAAAGAGAGCCATTGATTTAAATGATTGGATGACGAACAATCTCAGTCCCACAGGTTCTGATATTTCCTCTATCTTATTTGAGAATCAAAAACTTTCTCCCCTATCATTCCTCGATGATTTCGCATTCTGGGCTGAAAGTTTGCTTAATCTTAGCTCAATAAGTGATTGGGTTGAAAAAGGGAGTTCTCGAAAATTCATTGAACAAGCGGAACAGATAACCCTTTCTGCAATAAATAGCTTTAAGGACACAGAGCAATGCGGATTCTTCTTTAGTAAAAATAAAAAAAATGACCCGGCTCAGGTTAGGAAAAAGTTTTGGTACGACAACGCGACTCCCTCCGCAAATTCGTCTCTTCTACGGATTTGTTCAACCCTTTATGAATTAACTAACAATGAATCTTGGCTAAAAGAATATAAGGATGCTCGAAAAGGGTATCCAAATTTATGCAAGCAGGCTCCTCATGGAATCGGGCACGCACTATGTTCAATCACAGATATGGAAGTTGGCATATGTACTATCACTGCATCCACCGAACAGATAGATGAAATTTTAATTAAAATTTCCCAAAACCCTTATCGGCCAATTTTTGTATCAAGTATAGAAAACCAAGTGAACGATGCGATGGAGCTAAAAATTGGAAACAAATTCAACGAAAAAATAAATGATATCACTAAGAGTATCGATATGATTTTTGCGTAAAATTAAGATTTCTTTTCTTTTTCAATCAACCGGCTCAAAGATCGTCCATCCTCTTTAACGACTTTCTCCGCAATATCCATAATGCTGTAACTTTGATCCGCTAAAGAAGCATGAGCAACTTGAATTGCGGCTCTAATTAATTTAGAATCCGTCTTGATTCGTAAACCTGTTCTAGACATTACACGCTCAATTCCATCAAGCAAAGAAAGGTCTTCCTGAGTTAAGGTTATTGTTCGAACTACCCTTTTAGGTAAACTTGAAGCTGATTTATCATCCATAATTTAAAGTGTTACCCGAAGATAAAATACTTGTAAAACACAAATACTTTAAATCTGTAATTAGCTTAAAAAGAAAAAGTTTCAAGAAGAAATCAAATTCTTCAAAAGGTCTTCCAAAGTTCTCACATCTGCTGAAAACTTCCTTATCCCTTCCGCGAGTTTTTCTGTAGCCATTGCATCCTCATTCAGAAGAAAGCGAAAATTTGGTTCGGAGATTTCCATTCTTTCTAAAGTAGAATTCTTCGCCATCTCCTCATTAAGTTTAACATCGATTGAAGAAAAATCATTCTGCATTTCTTCTAGAAACTTTGGTCCAATAGTAAGCAAATCACAACCGACTAACTCTTTGATCTCTCCGGTGTTTCGAAAACTCGCACCCATGACTTCAGTTGAATGTCCAAATTTCTTATAATAATTAAAAATTTGAATAACCGATTGAACTCCCGGATCATTAATGCCTTCAAACTCTTTTCCATACTCCTCACGGTGCCAGTCTAATATACGACCGACGAAAGGAGAAATAAGTTGAGAACCCGCTTCCGCACAGGCAACCGCCTGTACTAAAGAGAACAGTAAAGTCATATTAGTGTGAATGGCTTCCCGCTCTAAAACCTTGGAGACCTCTACGCCTTCCCATGTGGTCGCTAATTTGATAAGAATACGGTCCCGGGAAACTCCATTTTCTTCATAAAGCGATATGATGGAACGCGCTTTCTCTAAACTGGCATCAAAATCAAAGGAAAATCGAGCATCCACTTCCGTTGAAACCCTTCCCGGTACCACCTTTAAAATAGACAATCCAAATTGAACCAAAAGATGATCCATAACCCGATCAACATCAGTAATTCCATGCGATTTGGCGGACTGTACAACTTGATCAACTAAGCTGGCATATTCTTTCTGCTTAGAAGCTTTTAAAATCAAACT
>JABGWU010000211.1 GCA_018645475.1 Opitutia bacterium | reverse complement strand
TCCCTTGTCATTGCAACTTCCCGCTCTAATAAAGTCGGGTGAGAATAATGAAATTTGACTAGTAATGGATGAGGTAATGGATGAGACAAATTTTCCACATACAACTTTCTCAAAGCGGAAACCAGCGGTTCAAAACCACCCACCGCCTCCTTGGCAAAATTATCCGCCTCAAATTCATGTTTCCTCGAGAATAAATTACTGACCGGTGTAAGCCAGTATGTAAAGAAACCCAAAGTCAGGGAGAGTCCAATAATCAACGGGCTAAATGAATAAGTAAGGGCTGCATCCAATCCCAGTCCGATGAAAAACCATTCACTTTGAAGCAAATACCCCATCAGACCAAACCCGGCCAATCCCATCACAAATGACATCACCAACCTTTTGGGGATATGCCCCATTTTATAATGCCCAACCTCATGGGCCAATACGGCCTCGATCTCTTCAATCGACATTTGTTCGATCAATGTATCATACAATACAATTCGGCGAAACCGGCCAAACCCAGTAAAATAAGCATTCGAATGCCCCGATCGTTTACTTCCATCAATCACCTCAATCGTATTGGCCTGAAAACCAGTTTTATCCGACAAGGCCATCAACCTATCCTTTAATTCTCCATCCTCTAAGGGAGTGAGTTTATTAAACAAAGGTAAAATCAATTTTGGATAAAGTACCATTAATAATAACTGGATCGCAAAAAACACCACAAATGCAGCGACCCACCAGTATTGAGGAGAGGCGTCAGAAATCGTACGATACATCCAAATCAATAATGCGAGAAGTAGATAAGATAATCCAAATCCCAAAATCGTACCCTTTATCTTATCCGTTACCCAGAGTTTCTTTGTCGATTTATTAAACCCAAACTTCTCTTCCAAGGTAAATTGATTATACCAATCAAAAAACAACCCCGGGACTTGTAAGACATTTAGCAAAGCGGTGGCCACAAATGAAGCCCACCAGATCGAATCAATCTTGGTTACCGGCCAAATTTCAAAGACCTTGGGTAGGATGTAGAGGAAAATCGGGAAAAAAACAATAAAACCAAATATCTCCTGGATTCGAGAAAATTTGCTCTTACATAAAGAGTAATTACTCGCTTTTTGCCAGGTTTCATGATCCATCAACGATTTTGAATTCTCGGGCTGTTTATCAATTAAATTAGACACATGTCCCTCATTTAAAACCTTGAGGTAATACTCGAATAAAAATTGGCACACGGCCAACACCACAATGATTATCTGTAATTCAGTCATTTCATACATCCTATCTGCAGATTGATTGAATGTCGACAATAGAGGAATCAAAGCAAAACTTCATGAGTAAAAAATGGCTAATTATAGACTTAATTTATTAAAATCTGAGTCTCTCCAGAGGTTATTCAATGAATTCAATTTAAATTGCGATTATTTGAATATACTATACTAAGTCAGTATTAAAAAATGGGAAACACTAAAAAACAGTCTGAAGATCTAAATGATCTCACTTTCGAGCAGGCATTGGTCAATCTAGAGGAAATTATTCAGCGAATGGAGTCAGGCGAGGCTCCGTTAGATTCACTAGTTGCTCACTATCAAACCGGAATTAAAATGTTAAAGCTTTGCCGGAAGAAGATTGAAGGAGCCGAAATGAAAATTAAGGAAGTGCAGGAAAAAGACGGTAAATTCATTGAAAAAAACTTTGAGGATATGGTGTGATGGAAAACAAAACTGAAATTTTAAAAGATATAAAATGCCCTGGGGATGTAAAAAACCTCGACAAAAAACAACTTGAAATTCTTTGTCAGGAAATTAGGGACCGAATTATTGGAGCAACCTCAAAAAATGGCGGACATGTCGGACCCAATTTGGGAGTGGTCGAGTTAACAGTTGCCTTGCACATTGCCTTCGATACTCCAAAAGATTCCTTCTTTTGGGATGTTTCCCACCAAGGATATGTCCATAAGTTACTTACTGGAAGGAATGACGATCGCTTCGAAAAAATCAGGCAATCTAATGGCTTAAGTGGTTTCCTCTCCCGTGAAGAGAGTGAACACGACGCGTTTGGAGCAGGTCATGCAGGAACAGCACTTTCATCGGCCTTAGGTCGATGCATCGCTCGTGATCTCAGTAAGAAAGATGATCATGTTGTCGCGGTTGCGGGAGATGCGGCTTTTACATGCGGGATTACATTGGAGGCATTGAACAACATATCTAGCTCTACAAAAAGATTTATTCTAATTCTGAACGATAATGAATGGTCTATCGCAAAGAATGTGGGCGCATTTTCTAAATACTTTAATGAACTGATCACTAACCCAGCCTACACTCGCTTACACAAGGATGCGGAAAGTTTTCTCACCCAAATGCCAGGGGGACCATCATTAATGAAATTCCTCTCTAAAGCAAAGCGTGATACAAAAGAGCTAATCGCTCCATCCAGTATTTTTGAAAAAATGGGTATACGCTACTTAGGACCGATTGACGGTCACGATGTGCAATCTCTCGTTCGCTTCTTTGAATTTGCAAAAACTTCTGATGAACCGATTGTCCTCCATCTCCTTACCCAAAAAGGCAAAGGCTTCCCTGTAGCCTTGGAAGAGCCCGAGAAATGGCATGGATCCGGCCCATTTGATAAAGATACAGGTAAAAGTAAATCTTCCTCCCCCAACGCTCCCCAAAAGTTTCAAGATGTGTTCGGTGAATGCCTGTCAAACTTGGCCGCTAAAAATGAAAATATTGTCGGTATAACCGCCGCTATGCCAAGTGGAACCGGTCTGGACGCTTTACACAGAGCTATCCCCGAACGTTTTTTTGATGTGGGTATTGCAGAGGAACATGCAGTTCTTTTGGCAGCAGGAATGGCAACCGAAGGAAAGCTACCAGTTTGTGCAATCTATTCGACCTTTCTACAACGAGCGTACGATCCAATTATACACGATGTATGCCTGCAAAATCTGCCTGTAACATTTTGCCTAGACCGAGCTGGGTTATCCCCGAATGATGGCCCCACACATCATGGATTATTCGATATTTCCTACCTCCGCTGTGTACCCAATGGTATTATTATGCAACCCAAAGATGAGGATGAACTTCAAGACATGATGGCAACCGGAATTACCTCTGGATGCCCCGCATTTATTCGCTATCCTCGCGGGGAAGGTGTTGGTGTAAAGAGAAAAGATATACCAGTTCCCTTACAAATAGGAAAAGCAGAGGTTTTATACAAAGGTTCGCTTTGTGCCATTTGGGCAATAGGGGATTTTGTACAAACCGCCCTGTCCATTGCCGATCGATTTAAGGAAAAATATGGTATTCAAATCACTGTGGTTAATGCCCGTTTTATCAAACCGCTCGATGTGGAAACCCTTTTAGAACAAGTAAAAACGCATCAATGCATTGTAACTATAGAAGACAATGTTTTAATGGGAGGTTTTGGTTCAGGTATACTTGAAGAATTTGAACAGAATGATATTACCATTCCTGTTAAACGCTTCGGTTGGCCAGATAAGTTTATCGAGCATGGAAACTCTGTAGAAGAACTAAGAAGTAAGGTAGGGCTAGACAAGGAGAGTCTGTATAAATCGATCGAAGACTTTCTTTCCTTAAAAGACCAAGTGGCAACTCCTATTTTTGCTTAATCAAAATTAGATTTTATCTGTTTGAATGGTACATTAGTACCAACCGTAATGGTGTCATTTGACCTATTCAAATGTCACCCATCCTTCTTCCCCGTAATCAAAAACTAAGGAGGGTAAATTATTCTGCTTCCTCTGAAAATACATCCACTCACCGCTCAGAGATGAGTATAAGTAACCCTTCCCAGTTGAGGCGTCCCAATTTTCTGAATCGGTCCACAACCATCCCCATTTCTCAGTCCAAAACCAAACTTCATCACTTTTTACTCCCGAGGCTAAGTAAACCCAAAGAAAATCTTCATGGTATGTCCACAGGTTTTCGAAAGATTGGAAATATCCCAACCAATTAGTTTTCCAATCCCCAAGTGCAGTAGAACTTGCATCCTGAAGGATCTTGGGCTCAATTCTTAGAGTATAATTTACTTCCTCACTGTGCGACGAATTGTGATCAATGAATTTATGAACAATGACTTGAATCTGATGACTTCCAAGATCTCCTTCCATTGGCGTACCCACAATCGAAAATTGATTCTCAGAATGGCGAACTAAATTTAACCAAGATGGCAAATTTTGAGGAAGAATTAAAATATCATCCATCTCTGCTCCAGAAAGAGTAAATTCTGATTGGTATTTACTGAAATGAGGACTTGAAAGTAGTGGGTCTCCCAGAATAAAAAATGCAGAAGTGCTATCCATGACCTCGATTTTCCATTCACAACTCAATCCAGTAAGACCACTTGAATTGACATCAAACTTAAGACTGGAAATAGTGCCGACTACTGCTGGGCTATATCCCCAAATTAATCCTTTTCCATCTTTAAAAAGTTCAATATTTAACCACTCCGGTTTATCGGAAATATTAAGGTTTAATTCGGCACCCTTCGGCCAAGGACCAGTAAAGAATTCATATTCATACACACTTGAGGATAATACACTTGTCTTTGGAGAAGGATAAAGAGATGGAACAAATTGCTGGGGACCAAATAGAGACAGATAAGAATTTTGAGTTCCAATAGAAGAGGTCGAAAAAGTGCCATCAGGAGAAATCCCTCCACCTGAGATTCCGCTTATTAAGAAATGGCCAACTATTGAACTATCAATCTGTGTAATAATATCCTCTCCCCCACCCCCCATTTGCATGGCGTCCAATACATCTCTTCCATCTGAACCAAGAAGGGCTAGATAGATATCCCTTCCTCCCGTAGTAGAAAATGATTTATTCGCCAAATTAATTTTATTATCAAAAGAACCTGCAAAGGAAATTTGTCCGCCATTATTCACAAGTGCGTCAATGGAGTCATTACCAATTCCACCGTAAGCGGAAAGAGACACACAATGACCGGAATCAGATAAAATCGCTATGAAACCATCCTGTTTACCATAGCTCTGTACTTCTCGATTGCCCCATTTGATATCAGTCATGAAATTACCACATACTATAATTCGGTTCGCTGATTGAATGGTGAAGGAAGTAATTTCATCTTCTCCTACCCCTCCACCAAAGGAAATGTTATCCCAACTTCCATTTGTATCCAACTTACCTAAAAAACAATCTTTCGATCCGATCGCACTTTGATTTATTGTTCCAAAAACAGAATCACCGCGATAAGAACCTGCCAGGAAAATTTCACCATTCGGGGCAACCTCAAGATCAGATACATAATCATTATTAGCACCACCAAATGTCTGGAACCACTCAACTCTTGAAACATCAACCTGTGGGACTTTTAAAATAAATCCATCCATTTCACCCTTCGACTGAACAGAATAATGCGCATGGGAGAAAACTCCTTCAAATTGACCGCAAATTAAAAATTCATTTCCGACCAGAACGGATTTCTTAAAATATTCATCCCCGGAACCTCCAATTCGAGTCAGGTTTTTTAAAGCTCCATCTT
>JABGWU010000210.1 GCA_018645475.1 Opitutia bacterium | reverse complement strand
TCATTTTTTAGAAGAGAAAACTGCTCAATAGCAAGATCGTGGAAGTTTTTTCGACTGTAAGCTCGTCCAAGGTATAAAATTGAATCCAATCGAACTTTTGCATTTCTTTGTGCGAGTTGAAAATGAGAGAGACAGTTATCATAATCTTCATTCTCGAAAAGATTTACCCCAAGTTCGTATCTGTATCCGTAGTCATTTGGGTATCTTTGTACAAGTGACTCCAATTGACTTTTTTCATAAAGCTTTTTTTGAGAGATTGCGTTTTCCAAGGATTTTTTTGTTTCTGAATCATCGGGGTTGGAAATATGAGCATTCTCCCATTCCTTAATTGAATTATCAAAATATTCTACAGTTAATAGTCTTTCTTTTTCTTCTAGCGAAACATCTCCTTGTCCAGATTGCTGTTTTCTTGCTTCTTGAATCCAAGCAATAGAATTCTCCAAGTCTCCATATCGATGGTAGTATTCGCTTAATTGCAGGTAATTATTTAGTATTTCAGGTTCTTGTTCAACTTTTGCGTAAGTCTGTCTAATTAATTCTTCTAACCCTTTGGAGTCTGTTACCGCTTTTGCCTGTTGCTCAAGTGCCTGAGCTTCAGATTCATCCTTAAGTTGAGTTCTGAAATCTTGCGATTCTTCCCATTTCCCCTTATTCATCGCAACTGCAACTGATGCTCTTTTCATTAAATCAACAGCATCTCCATCGGTCGGTTGGATTTTTAAAATCGCGTTACCAGTTTCAATCGCCTTTTCAGTATTACCGAATTCTAAGTAGGCGTTTCCAAGTTCTTTAAGATTTTTAATGTTGGTCGGGTGAATTTTACGAATAGTTTCGTAGGCAAAAACTACAGTTTCTTTCATTTCCAGATGAGTTGCTGCGTCAGCAAGCATTTCATGGGCGACAATGTTATCGGGGTTTTTTTCAATAAGAGCTTCAGCTTTTACTAATGTACCCTCTGGGTCCTTTTCACCTTTTCCACCAAACATGAATGGAACCGATGTTACTTTACCTAAAAGATTATTGAGTCCTTTGGTTGAGCTTTGTGCACTTTTTATTTGAAGTGCACGAAGTTTTTTTCGCAACTCGAGACAACCTTGCGATTGTTTTAATATAGAACCATAGATTTCTAATGTGTAAGCCAAATTGGTTTGAATCGCAGCTTCCGCTGCCATCAGTTGTTTAACTTGGCGAGGGTCTAATTGGGCAATAGGGATCTCCTGAATCATTAACGTAAATATTATAGGGTATTAAATAAAGGGGAGAACAACTTCAACTTATTAAGTGGATCAAATTTTACAATGCTTTTTCAATTATTTTAGCAATAGACTGATAAGCTTTATTTGCTTTTTCTGGGTTAACGGCTTCAACAAGAAGTCTTAATTTTGTCTCAGTACCAGAATATCGAAGTAAAATTCTGCCTTGTTCACCGAGGAACCCTTTAACTTTTTGAAAAGTTGAATTTAATTCTGCCCAGTCCTCTATTGGAATTTTTTCTTTTACCGTAAATGAACCTTCAACGCTTGGCCAAAGTGTAATTTGTTTACTAAGCGAGTGAATACTTTTCTTCGACTCATAGCATGCACGAGTAACGAGTAAAGCTGTTAATAATCCATCTCCTGTTGGAAGGTATTTGCTGGCAACAATGTGACCTGATGATTCACCTCCTAAATGAAGGCATTCCTTTCTCATCATTTCGGCTACTTTTCGATCACCGACATTTGCTCTAAACAAATTTATTCCCCTTTCCTTCAAACTTGCATCAAGTCCAGAGTTGCTATGAATCGTTGCCACAAAACCTTTATTGGGAAGACGATTATGTTTATCTTCATGAATTGCGAGCAAACCCAAAATTTTATCACCTGGGATTACTTCTCCTGTGGAGTTACAAAAAATAACTCGATCGCCATCTCCGTCATGAGCGAATCCAAAGTCGGCGTTTAAATCCTTTACTTTTTGAGACATGATTTCTGGGTGTTCTGACCCTACTCCATCATTAATTGCTCCAGAACCTGAACTAAGTGTGTGTACATCCGCACCCAAATTTTTAAGAACAATTGGAGTTGAGTGCTGCGTTGCACCATTTGATAAATCTACAACGACCCTCTTGTTCTTAAGAAGGTCTTTAGGAAATAACCCTGAAATATAATTGATGTAGGAATCAAGAACTTCGAGTGATTTTGTTGCATGCGATTGAAATTTTCTATTTTTAATCAGGATTCTTTTTTCGATGCTTTCTTCCTCAGAATCAGTCAGTTTTTTACCAAGTGCAGAGAAAAATTTAAATCCATTATCCTGTGTAGGGTTGTGTGATGCCGTTATCATAACGCCCATGGACATTTTTTTTTCAATAACCCCAAATGCCAGAGCAGGGGTGGGTAAAATACCAGCGGAAAATCCATAAAAACCATTTTCTTTTAATCCTTGATTGAATGTGTCGAGCAGAACTTTACCGGATGGACGCGTGTCTCTTCCAATGAGTACTTTTTTCCCATGAATATTATTTTTTTTCATGAATCCCCCTAGGGCTTGTCCCAGTGCAAATGAGAAGTTCTCATTTAGAAATGATTTACCAAAAGTTGAGCGAATTCCATCCGTCCCGAAGTATTTCATAAGAATAATTATTTAAAAAAAGCAGTAACTTTACCGAGCCATGTTTTAACCGTTCCATCGGTAAGCAATTTTTTAGCGAGCTCCATACCTTCCTCTAAATTCTTAGTTCGACCAATAGTAAAAAATGCCAAAGATGCGTTCATAAGGATGGAGTTTGTTAGCCCCGTTGGTGCACTTCCATTTAAAAGCTGTTCCATTATTTGAAGGTTTTGAGATAAATCCCCCCCTTCTATATCCTTAACAGGAGAATATTTGCATCCAAATTTTTCTACTCCCCAAGACGTCTTTTTAGTGGAAGAATTTTGACCGAAACCTTGTACGATGTTTTCACCACAAGAACTCAATTCATCAATTCCCTTGATCGAAGAATGACCTTCAATGCGACCGTGAATAACAAACCCACCTTTTTTTCCTGATTTATCTAGTGACTCACTTATATTCGAAACCAAGTTTTCGGAAAATACACCAAGCACTTGATAACTGGGGCGAGCCGGATTAATCATAGGTCCAAGGATATTAAAAATTGATATAATGCCCTTCTTTGCAAGTTCTTTTCGAACGGGGGCAATGTTTTTAAATGCAGGATGAAAGGCCGGTGCGAAAAGAAAGGCATAATTTAGACGTTTAAGACCTTCATTCATCTTACTTTTTTCTACTTCCAAGGGTATCCCTATTGCTTCTAACAGATCTGCACTACCACATTTTGAACTAATGGACCGATTTCCGTGTTTGATTACAGGAGCTCCAGCCGATGCTAAGATAAACGAAACAAAAGTTGAAATGTTAAAACTGCCTGCTTTGTCTCCCCCTGTGCCGCATAGATCAATTGCATTTTTTGAGAATTCAGAAAGCTCAGGATCCCTAGAGAGTTCAAGAAAGTAATAAATAAAAGAGGCAATTTCCGTTACGGTTTCACCTTTTTGGGCAAAAGCAGTTAGGAAATTTTCTTTTTCAGAAAATTTTACCTGATTAGAAACAAGCATATCAATAGAAGTTTTTATTTCTTCTTCAGTCAGATTTTCTTTCCTGCTTAGAGAATCAGTAAGGTTTTTTAAAGTGTCCATGAATTATGAGTAAGGTATTTTTGAATAGTCTGTCCAAAAGTTATTCTTGCTCTTTTGGGCAACAAAGTTTGTAGAGCTTTTAATGCCATTTCGCCAACATTTTTTTCTTTCAGTTGTTGCTTTGTTCATATTCTCTGCTGGAACTTTACTCTGTCAGCAGAAAATTAGCAATTTACCGAAAGGATCGAATGGGCAGTTAGATTCAAACCTTACCATGAGTTACACTGATGCTTTTATCTATGGCATAGTTGAGGGTGTTACCGAATTTCTTCCAATTTCTTCAACTGGTCATTTGGTTGTTGTGAGCGAATTTCTCTCTTCTGTGGAAGGAGATAACCAGGAAGCGTTAAACGCTTATCTGATCGTGATTCAAGCAGGAGCAATTATGGCAGTTGGTTTACTTTACAGAAAAGAAGTTTGGTCCATGTTTCTAGGTTTATTGGGCTTGGATCCGCGGGGCAAAAGATTGGCAATGCATGTGATACTTGCTTTTATACCGGCTGCTATTCTTGGACCACTATTGGATGATAAAATCGAAGAATTTCTTTTCGGTCTCTTGCCCATCGCAGTTGCATTGTTCTTAGGGGCTATATTTATGCATTGGGCGGAAAAAAGAAAAAGGTCAAAGGATGCCGGAATAATCGTTGAGCAAGGAAGAACATTGGATGATTTAACTATCACTCAATCATTATTAATTGGTTTTATGCAATGTGTAGCGATGTGTCCGGGAACAAGTAGGTCAATGATGACTATTGTAGGAGGTTATTTGGTCGGATTACAAAGAAAAAAAGCTGCAGAATTTAGTTTTCTCTTAGGTTTGTTAACTTTAAGTGCAGCCGCTGGTTATAAAACTCTTACTAAGTGGGAGGTAATGGAAGCAAATTTGTCTATAGGGCCTATTTTCTTTGGTTGTTTGATAGCAGGCATCTCAGCTGCACTGTCAGTATTTTGGTTGGTCGGCTATCTCTCAAGACGCGGGTTGGGGATTTTTGTTTGGTATAGAATCGTTTTGTCCATTGTTCTCTTTACTATTTATATTAATTCTCATTGATTTACTTCCTTAGCTTGACCAAATTTATTAATCATGCTTTTATAATCCTTTAATTATTACGATATGGGACAGCCAAAAAGAAAACATTCAAAACAGCGAAGCAGAAAGCGTCGCGGTGCGAACCGCTTCCAAGAACCCCAACTTGCCAAAGAACCAGATGGTACTTTGAGTCGCCCACACCGCGTCAACCCTGAAACTGGTCAGTATCGTGGCAGGCAGGTTCTTGATTTAGAGGTTTAAGTTTTAGTGCTTCGGCATGGATAAGACCGAGGCTCGAATAAGGCTTGCCATAGATGCTATGGGAAGCGATTTAGGATCTGCAGAAGTCTTAGCAGGAGTAGCACAAGCAATCGACCTATCTCCACGTAATACCGAGTTCATTTTGTTTGGTCATGAAGAAGAAATTGAACCGATTATCTCAGCTCATTCTATTTTATCCCGATCAAAAGTTGAATTTGTTCATTCTCCCGAGGTGGTTGGAATGGAAGAAAAACCCATAGCGGGAATCAAAGGAAAGAAAAAATCTTCCATGAGCTTGGCTTTGCAGGCTCTAAAGGATGGCGATGCTGATGCGTTGTTAAGTTGTGGAAACACTGGCTGTTTGATGGCGGGTGGAGCCATAAAGCTAAGAACACTAGATGGGGTTGAGAGACCTGCCTTATGTACTATTTGGCCCGGTCGAGAAAGATATTTTACCCTTTTGGATGCCGGTGCGAACCCACACGCTAAACCATTTCACATTGCTCAAAGTGCGGTACTTGGTTCCAATTATGCGAGGGTCGCCCTTGGATTAGTTAGACCAAAGGTTGGACTTCTTACTATTGGAACCGAGGAGGGTAAAGGAAATGAAGTTATTCACGAAACTCACGAGATGTTAAAGGATATTGACGGGAGTATAATAAACTATGCGGGATTAATTGAAGGCTTTCAAATCTTTGAAAATGTGGTTGATGTTGTAGTCTGTGATGGCTTTGTAGGTAACATTGTGCTCAAAGCATGCGAGTCTTTGAGTAAGCTAATAGGAAGTTTTCTAGATGAGGAACTTAGGCGTAATGCACTGAGAAAAACGGGAGCCCTTTTGTCAAAGGGAGCATTTAGGAGTTTAAAACAAAGAATCAACCCAGAACAATTTGGTGGAGCTCCTCTGCTCGGGCTTACTAAAAATGTAATTAAAGCTCATGGGTCTTCTAATCGTAATCATGTGAGTGGTGCGATCAAAATTGCATTGGATTTAGTGCAGCACGATATGTTAACACAAGTTCTTGAGGATGTGCATGAGGCGAACGAAATACTCCGGCCTGCTCCACTTCTGAATAGAAATTAAATATGACTATTGATTTGCAAAAACCAGCGACTATTATGAGAGGGATTGGCTCATATGTACCATCCCAGGTGGTCGATAATGTGGCACTGAGTAAAAAAGTAGACACTAGCGATGAGTGGATAAGATCTCGTACAGGGATAAAGCAAAGAAGAATCGCAACAGAGAAAGAATCAACCAGTGACCTTGCTTTTAATGCTGCACAAAATGCTTTAAAAAACGCTGGTTTGAAAGCTAATGATATTGACCTCGTAATTGTTGCCACCATCACACCAGATATGGCATTTCCTTCAACTGCTTGCTTGATCCAGCATCGACTGGGGATTCCGAAGGTAGCCTGTTTTGATATTGAGGCAGCCTGCTCTGGTTTTCTTTATGCTTTGGATATTGCTGATGGTATGCTAAGTAGTGGCCGCTTTAATTGTGCTTTAATTGTTGGTGCTGAAAAACTTTCCAGTATCATGGACTGGGAGGATCGTACAACTTGTGTTTTGTTCGGTGACGGGGCAGGTGCAGCAGTTTTAGCAAAAACTGGTAAGGGACCGAAGCTTATAGGTTTTAAGAGCGGGGCCGATGGATCAAATCCAACTTTGTTACATCAACCTGCTGGTGGCTCTTTGGAACCTGCATCTCTGAAATCTCTAGAGAACCGGGGGCATTTTTTAAAAATGAATGGACGTGAAATTTTTAAATCAGCAGTCCGTGTAATGGGTGCTGCCGCACGAGATCTTATCGCTGAAAATGGATTAACTGAAAAAGATATTGATCATGTAATTCCTCACCAAGCAAATGCAAGAATCGTTGAGAGCCTGTCGCAAAGATTGGAGATTCCACTGGAGAAGTTTTTTTGTAACCTAGATAAATACGGAAATACCTCTGCTGCATCAATTCCAATTGCTTTCGACGAAGCGACCAGGGCATCTATTTTCAAGAAAGGGCAACTAGGTTTATTCGTAGCATTCGGTGCTGGTTTGACTTGGTCAGCTGTTCTTGTTTGTTTTTAATAAATTTAAAACTTAATGAAACCACTTAATATTTTTATCGGTCTTATAATCGTTT
>JABGWU010000209.1 GCA_018645475.1 Opitutia bacterium | reverse complement strand
TGCTGACATGGCGATGGAATCAAAAGATGCATACGGACGCGATAAGGACCAATGGCCACTCTACCGCACAAAATCCACAGCTGCTTTTATTCCGCACATTGAATCCTTCATGAGTTATGTGGAAAAGAATGATCAAAGCCAAAAGCCGATTGTCTTATGTTTTTATTTTCATCCCTGGGAATTTTGGGAAATGCCGGAGGGCGTGATACATTTTGGTGAAGGCAGAGTATTGCCGGACCCGTTCCTGGTCAAAGGCTGCGGTAAATATTGCCTGAAGCAGGTTGAACTGCTTATAGACTGGCTGAAATCCAAAGAGGCAGTTTTTCTTACGGCAGGCCAATGCGCCCGCAAATGGCATGAAATACTTGCCATACAGGAAATCTAAAGAAATGTAAGACAAACAAAACAAACCTTAATTCAAAAGAGAAATTGTCTTTGACTTGGAGGCTACTTAAAGTACCGCCAATTAATCGTTTACTTTTCTAGTAATTGTATCAATTATCCGTTTGAACTCTATGGTTTCGTGTGTTAGTTTGTAGATTCGAAGAACAATGAACTCTAACAATTTGAAGTTTCCAAACTGGCACGTCGTGACCAGTTAACGATGTGTTCTTCCAACAAACTGACTGCCTCCTCAGAATTTTCATTTGCTATTTTCTCCACCAGTAATTGATGCCCCTTCATAGAAGTTTGTGTGGCTTGTCCTGTATTTGAAATGTAATGACGCATAGCTTCAATAATGGAACTGATACTATCATAATGTTTGCTCAGAAAGCGGTTACCACACGCCTCGAAAAATGCTCGATGGAACTTGGTGTCTAAAGAAAGGTATTTCTCCCGTTCAAATTCTCCAAGGCTATCTGCCATACTTTCCAGTATATATTCAAGTTTACGAGTCAGTCCAGAATGATCACGTAGAACTCCATAACGCAATGCTTGAGACTCCAAGGCAAAACGTAGTTCGCAAAACTGTACGAGCTCCTGTTGGCCCATTGTAAACACCTTGTATCCTTTGTGCGTTTCCGATACGACCAACCCTTCAGACTTCAACAGTGAAAGTGCCTCACGTACAGGAGTTTTACTAATTTCAAGTGCCTTTGACAATGCTGCTTCTGTCAGTGGTTGCCCCATCTTCAGTTCCTTGCGGATAATACTAACTCTGATCGAATCTGCTGCAATATTTGCCAGAGATCGATGGGGAGTTTCAATTTCAAGTGACAGTGATTCCATGCTCAGTTTTTCGAAAATATGGATAAACCATAAAAGTTTCAGCCAATATATTAGTTTTTAAAAAAATAATGTTGCACTTTACTTTATTCAAAAATAATATATTATACATAATATATCAAATTAAATTATTCTCAAGCAATTAAAGGAGGTGTGCCAATGTAAAACTGATCAATCCAAATCCTATCAATAATTGATTTTATCAAAAGACCAGAGCAGAATCGTTTCCCCAGTCATGATGCGGAAAATTCGTACGTGTGTCTCGAAACATAATGTTATTCTGGTTGGAAATGGAAACGGTCAAAGCCGTTTGCTAGAAGTGACGCATGTGAGGCCCTTATCAATTCAATCAAAGTGGAAGTTTGTGGAACAATATGGTTCCGGGGAAACCACTTCATCATAACTTTAAAGGAGAATTTTTTATGAAATACATAACAAAGATAGTACTTGTCGGTCTGACGATAGTTCTTTCTGTCTTCTCAGCGAGCGGTGAAACGCAAGCATCCGAAAAGCGTATGGTAATTTATGCCTCTCATCCCACGAAGCTGGTTGACTACTTTGTAGAGAAGTTCAAAGAAAAATATGGCAATATCGAGGTCGATCTCATTACTGGTGGTACAGGGGAATTACTGGGTAGAGTCCAGGCTGAAAAAAACCGCCCACAGGGAGACATAATGTTTGGTGGTGGCTCCTTTACAGGGGGTTCAGCACCTGAACTTTTTTTACCGTATGATTCTCCAGCACTTGATGGTATATCACCGGCTTTTCACGATCCGAAGGGATACAATGCACCATTTGATGCCTTTACGATGGTAATTGTTTACAATAAAAACCTGGTTCCAGAGAACGAAGTTCCACAACGTTGGTCTGACTTGAGTGACCCGAAATGGAAGGGCCGAGTAGTTCATGCTAATCCAGCAAAATCTAGTTCCGCATATGCTGCAATGGTTACTTGGATTGGGATTGGTGGCTGGGATCTGGTTGAAGCATTAGCTAAGAATCAAATTATCGTAAATAGCTCAAGTATCCCATTTACTCAGGTGGGTCAGGGAGAGAATGCGCTTGGTATAACATATGAAGAAGGTGCGTTCAAATGGATCCCGTCCGGAAATGTTGGGATTGTTTACCCTAAAGACGGTATGGCATTATTGCCCGGTGGTCTTTTCCTGATTCGTGACAGCCCGAATCCTATAAATGCTCAACTGTTCGCTGATTTTGTGTTAGCTCACCCACAACAAAGTGCATTAGCTACTGAGTTTCTTGGAAGACGCCCCACACATAAGGATGTAAAACTAAATCCCGCAATGGTTCGTGTAGATGAGTTGAACCTCATGGAGTATCCGATGGAGGATGCGATTTCAAAGAAGAAAGAATTTCTTGCTAAATGGAAGAAGGTCATGATGAGAACTCGTTGATTTGAAGAAATATTTTTCACAGATATAATCTACGAGTTGATCGTTTTTAATTTTGACATAAAAATTAGAATCTAGGATAAAAGATTCTGATTAATTTAAGATTTTATATCAGTTATATTTAAGTTTACTTAGCCCCCTAGTTTCCCTGAAATAGGGGGTCCATTCCATATATTTAATTGTTTGTTTATTGTTTCTGGAGTTATCGTTCTAGATGATCTCCAACAATGAATTTTATTTCATCAAATTCAAGTATCACACAGCGTTTAAATCAGGAAAAATAAAAAGAACATATTCGAAGATCATAAAATCACAACAGTTAATCGATTATGTCTATTGAGTTTCCCAACTTTAAAAATTATGATAAATAATTTTTTGTATTTATAGACTTAATGATAATGGTTTTCCAGCTAATCATAAACTAATTTATAAATTAAAGTTATCTGAACAAAACACATGTTTTTTAAAAGAGAACTTAATGGATACAGTTTCTTCAACTCGACTAAGAATAGAGGATATAACCATCAAATTCCCTGGTGCCGTCGCTGTCGATAATGTCAGCATAGACGTTAAACCAGGCGAATTTTTTACGCTTTTAGGGCCAAGTGGTTGTGGGAAGACCACATTGCTTCGGACGATTGCCGGCTTTTGTAATCAAAATGAAGGTCACATTTATTTCAATGATAGATTAGTAGATTCACTCCCAGCTCATCAGCGGGATACCGGAATGGTTTTTCAGAATTATGCTGTGTTTCCTCATCTCACAGTCTGGCAAAACGTTGCATATGGATTGAGAGCCCGACGGGTGCCAAAACAGGAAATGTCTGATCGTGTCAATGAAGCTTTACGATTGGTAGATCTCAATGGGTATGAAGATCGAAAACCAAGTCAACTTTCAGGGGGCCAACAGCAGCGTGTCGTGGTTGCGCGGGCGGCAGTCGTAAGACCACAAATTCTCCTCATGGATGAACCTCTGGCCAATCTTGACGCAAAATTGCGTGTTAGGTTACGGGAGGAATTACGTGAATTACAGCAACAATTAGGTATCACCACGATTTACGTAACTCACGATCAGGATGAAGCATTAAGTATTTCAGATCGAATCGCAGTTATGTTGATGGGCAAAATAAAGCAAATTGGTTCTCCGATGGAAATATATCGTCATCCTGTGACTAGAAGTGTTGCAGAATTCGTGGGGGAAGGCACTTTTTTCAACGGAGTCGTTAGCCAAATGAATGATGATGAGATTATTATTGAACTTAAGGATGGAACAAGTTTAGTAGCTGATTTAATTTCTGGATTAGTAATAACTGAAGGCCAGTCAGTTGGACTCGGCTTTCGACCACAAGATGCCAAGATTGTTATAAATCCCGTTCCAGATTTAGAGAATATCCTTATAGGTACTGTTTTTCAAAAGATGTATTTTGGTGGATTAGTGCGGTACAAAGTGGAGACATCCTCCGGAATACCTCTGCAAGTTGAAGAATATGCACCAATAAGGGAAGGTAGCAACGCTGAAAAAGATTCGATTAATATCTCCATACCACGTGATAGGTTGATGGTGTTTCCATTTGGAGTTGAAGCGGAAATCGAGTCATGATTCAGGGAAGACTTCAAAATTTACGTGACCGATATTTTGATTTCTGGGGACTTGTCTCTATTGTGTCGATCGTTATTATTGCTGTCCTTTTGATTTTTCCATTAACAAGATTGGTCCTAGCCAGCTTCATGACGCAAGATGGCACTTTTACGTCGACCGACAACTTTTCAATCATTGAGACATACATTGAGTTTTTCAGCGAACGGTTCTATTACGAAACGCTACTTAACAGTTTCTATGTGTGCATTTTGGCAACCATTTTTTCTGTTATCATCGGTGTTCCAATTGCGTATCTCGTTAGCAGAATTGCTATTCCTGGCAAAATTTTTATCCGAGTGGCGATTGTCCTCACATTTGTATCACCACCATTTATAGGCGCGTATGCATGGATATTGTTGCTTGGCAGAAACGGAGTGATTACAGGATGG
>JABGWU010000208.1 GCA_018645475.1 Opitutia bacterium | reverse complement strand
AGATTTAGTTGAGTAGCATCATGGCTACATTTGAAGTCGCATTCGCTTGTGAGAGCATTGAAGCAGAAGCCTGTACAAGGATGTTGTATTTTGCTAATCGAGTGCTTTCGGTTGCGATATCAACATCCATAATTCGTCCATTAGCGGCTTCGAGATTTGTTTTTTGTTGAGATGCAGATTCTTTTGCGAATTGCAATCTTGATACTGAGCCACCATTTTCTGCCCGAAGAGATGCAATATTTTCAAGTGCTTGCGTGAAGACTGCAACGGACATTGACTCTAGATTTATCGCTTTATCCGAAGAACTAGCAGCAAATGAAAAGATTGATGATGTCGATGCAACCGCACCCACTCCTTCATGTCGCCCAGTAGATGTAGCAAAACTTACAGATTTCAAGTTTGCATCGTTTGTATCAATGGTTAATGCAGAAAGAAGCATTGATTTGTTTATACTTACTAGTGATCCACTTTCTCCAGTTGCACTGGTGAAAATACTTACCGTAACATCCTCTGCATTCGTACCGCCGAAAACGGCAGCACTCTGAACCGCTGAGCTAAAAAGACTTACTCCATTAAATGTTGTTTCACTCATTTGGTAGAGTTGAACCTGCAAGTTTCGAAACTCTGAGTCGTAATTCGCGATATCAGAATCGTTTTTAAGAACATCTTGGCTTAGTGCTTTTAGTTCGGCCATCCGGTCTAGGATTTTCCCAGCAGATTCAAGCACCCCGTCTTGGACTTGGAGAAAAGAAATTGCATTATCGATATTCTTCTCAACTCCACTCAGGCGGTTTATAGTACCGCTTAATTTCATGGAGACAGCAAGACCTCCGGCGTCATCAGCAGGCTGCGTTATTCGACTGCCGCTAGACAGGCGTGTGAGACTCTTTTGAAGAGCAGCGTTATTTTTAGATAGGTAGTAGCTCGCTGATGAAGCGGCTGCATTGGTATTTATATTTAGTGGCATGATTACATCCTCCTTGATGTGGTTTGATTACAAGCAACCTCCTGTCGCCTGTTTGTGTATTGTGAATTTGGGTAAACGAACCCGTTATGATTAAGATATGAATAGCAATAATTATAACTATATTAAGTGCTTGTAGCTGCATTATTGTGCAAAATGTACTTAAAAGTAATAAGATTAAAGTATTCATGGTAATAAAGTAGATAATATCTAAGACTTGTGGATGCGTGCTGAATAGGTTGAGCACACCGAAGGTTGGCCAACAGCAAGTAAATAATGATAATAATTCGGAAACATTATAATTACGGACAATATATTACATTGTCAGAATATTGATGTTATGAAGTATTGGTAGCTACCACACTACTATGTGTAGAAGTTTATGAGATCATCCTTGATCGTATGGCGACAACATCCTGTCGTCGGAAAATATGTTAATAAATATTTTAGTTTGGCACAAATAATGATTACATCCAATTAAGCCAGTTGATATGTGTGACTTGAGAGTAAATAATAATGTATTATTGAGCCTTCTTTTTTAGTTCCTCCTGTTGTTTGGTTTGATGTTTAGTTAATAATGATAAAGCGAATTTGGTTTGCCATGCACTAGGTGCTCGCGATTGCTCGCAAGCACCTAGGAGATGGCATGCTCGGCAGAGAAACAAATGTGATTGTTCTTCGTGCTTGGTGCATTTCTAGGTGCAAAGATTTCCGACCAAAGAAAGAGCTTTGCGGTATTTTTATAGTAGTAATAATAAAATTTGTTAAAGTGATATAATTGTCTGTGGTCGTGCTGATTTTGATAGGGTCGAGCAGTAAGAATTTCTAGGCTAAGTTAGCCCATGTTGAGGGATGTTTAATTAATATGTTATCTTGGGTTAATAAGTTGTTTTTCGGAAATTATAAAAATGCTGCACCATCCATAACCGAACTCCTGTGGTGCTGCGTTGTTAAGGGAGTCAGGATATCGTTAATTCTTGTTGTATTACTCATGACAAAAGCTGCCATATCCATTTTGAGCATTTGTTTTGCTTGGTTTGTTGTTTCTAATGCAACATCAGAATCTACAATCCGCCCCAAAGCGATTTTGTGAGATAGCGAAGAAGATTGCTTTGCTGAAAGTTCTGAATCAATACGGTTGATCGCAGATGCAATTTTAGGGAGCCAGTTCGCACCGATACATTCAATCTCACCCATCATCGAACCCACTCCGAGAAGTTTGTCTGAGGTTTTTTTGGCATTACTCGACGAATCGATTGAAAAGTTTTCAAAATCCTCGATGCCTACTGCCTTAAGGGCGAATTGATTGCCAACACTGTCGATGTCGACTTGCTTGTCAAAGAAGATTGGCTCAAACTTAACATCAGAAATTACACCAATTGATTTGGTTTCTACATGAAGAGAAAGTTTTGTTTCGCTTGAGTTTTCTCCCAAGTCTGCAATCCGAATTTTCCCGCCATCTGAATGAAGTTTTGACTGAGGTGATGGTCCGGTATTGAAAGTCTGAGCTAAGTTGGAGTTTCCAATGGTTATTTCATAACTGGTTTCTACTCCTGGGCCAAAGATCAATTTAATAGTATCAGGGTCACCGTTACTAGCAGTGCCTGAAGTTTGCCAAGAATTCGGGTTAGTGATTGTGGACTGCAATGATCCATTAGTATCAATGTTTGATGTTTTGGTATTTGTATCCAACCAATTACCCGGATCTAAATTTGGCGTCATACTCGAGCCGTTTATCGTAAAGTTACCCCCTGAAATATTTTGGTAAATTTGATCGTTAAAAACGACTCCATTATTTCTCTTAATTACAGTGCCCGCAGACCATTCAGTGTAAGAATTTATAACCTCCTTCGTCGGATCAGTTCCAGTGAAAGAAGGACCGGTCGAAAAAATTTCTTTATCACCCATGAATACTCGGTAAATTTCCCCTGCATTCCCTGAATTGACTTTAAAACTTAAAGTCCCACCATAAGCACCCACATCCTGGCTCTTACCTCTGATGGTTTGCGATACCGCCAAATCTGGAGATGTGTAGTCAAGTGCAGAATCCTTGACATCAATGTCACTGATATCCCCGCAAGTCGCAACTGGATCGAAGATTGAAATTCCATTCATTTTCGATTTTTTAATTTCTTGTAGTTGTTGCTTCAACTCATCGAACTCTTTATTTATCGGGTTATTAAAATCTTTGGGATGAAGAAGTGACTCACTCGATAATTCCTCCATTCGCTGATAGATTTGAAATACTTTCATGTATCCATCTTCCTGAAACTTTAGATATGATCGTGTGGAGTGCAGATTCTGCGTGTAAGATTTTTCAGTTAATATTGTAGATCTTATCTTTGCTGACTGAGATATTGCCGCAGAGTCTATATTTGATACACCTAGTTTTGAAGATGAAGATAGCCTTGAAGTTGAGTTCGAAACTGATCTCTGTGCGTCAAGATAATCATTTCTTGATGACATAAATGCTAAGTTAGTTAATTGCATGCCTAGGTGATTCTACGAAAGTTAATTTCAATAATTAAAGAGAGTCTGTTAGTGTATTACTTAATGTTTGTTTTATAGATGGGATATTTCTGATTCCTTAGCCTAACAACTGTAGTGCAACATTGGTGAGTTGGTTTGCCTGTGCTGTCATTGCAGCACTAGCTTGAACAAGTACATTATGGCGGGCAAAACGTGTGGATTCCAACGCAATATCAGTGTCCATAATTCGTCCGTGTGCAGCTTCGATATTGGTTAGATTCGATTGGAGCAAGTCGATTGTCTGAGTTATTCTATTTTGTTCCGCACCATTTTCTGCTCTTGCATTTGCAATACGTTCAATAACATCCGTAAATTGAGATACATTAACAGTTGTTATGTCAGTTATTGTTGTGCCCGTAGCTAAGTCTCCCGTTGAACCAAGAGACAGCATGAATTCCATATTGGTGACATTTAACTGAATACTCCCAGAAGTACTAACCCCCGAATCATGCGTGATTAATGTACGTTCATATTTATCATAGGTTAAGGTGAGTCCGCCAGAAGTATTGTATGTCGCGTTAGCACCAGTTCCCTGATAATTTGCCGTTGCAGATGCAGCACCATGGCTAAATGCAAATAAACTAATACCGTTGAAGGTTTCCTTAGATAATTGATTAAGTTGCCCCTGTAATTCAATAAATTCCTTAGAGTAATTTTCTATATCGGAACTATTCTTAGTAATGTCCTGTGACATTACTCGGAGTTCAGCCATTCGGTCTACAATCTTCCCGGCAGTTTGCAAGCCACTATCCTGCACCTGAAGGAACGATAGTCCATTTTGGGTGTTTTGCAGGATCGCAGATGTGCGGTTTGCTTTAGAATTAAGTTTATAAGCTACGGCCAACCCTCCGGCATCATCAGCGGCATTATTGATCCGCTTTCCTGATGAAAGGCGTTCTAAGCTTTTACGTAATGAGTCGTTGGCCCGACTTAAATTGAACGAGGCGGAGGTCGCACTCGCGTTTGAATTTACTACTATTGGCATTT
>JABGWU010000207.1 GCA_018645475.1 Opitutia bacterium | reverse complement strand
GATTACTGTAAAAATAGTTGCACGATTTAACTTCTCTTAAGTCAGGGATATGGCCGTGTTTTACCCGCTCCCTGATTTGATCATCAAAAGCCTGCGCTTCTAATTCAGTTTCATCCATAATGTTTTTGTATCGTCTTGCAGGAGATTCTTGGAGATTTCACCTTAAACCCTTTGAGTGGTGTGGTTTTTGTCTTTGTATAACGTGGATGGTTCATCAATTGAAAGGTTTTTATTCTTTCTCCAGATTTTTTCGTAGCTGTCAATTTCCCGATAATTTTGAGCAACCATCATTTCTCTGAGCCCGACTAATTCTATAGCATTAAAATTATGTGAAATGACTGCCGAAATCTTGCTAGCGTCTCCAAGGTCCAAGATGAACGCCTCCAAATCACCTTTATATTGTTCTTCGATTGCCTTTCGGTAAACCGTAAACCACTCGGAGCCAGGGTAGGGAGTTGCAAAATGAGGTTTGACCATTATTCCCAGTTCATCCCAGGCTTTCATGTTTTCCCGGATCGACTTAAAGTCTTCGATTGGAAACCCGAATATGAAATTTGGAATAGGGCGAATATTTGCTTCTAGCGTCCAGAAAAAACTCCGCAAATTATTTTTTGGTGTAGCACCTTTGCCGACAGTTTTTAGAACGTGTTTAGAAAACGACTCATACCCATACACAAGATGTGAGCAACCCGCGTTACGCATTACTTTTAGAATTTCGGGATTGCATAATCCGGCGTGGCTAGTGCCTCCCCAGTGGATCCCGGTCCATCCTTCGAGTTGTCCTTCATCGTCATGTTTAAGTTCCGGTGCCAGCCCTTGCTCATGCCACAGCCTGCAGATTTCTTTTAGCCAATTCCCTCCAGATGACTGGTTCATAGTCATCAGGTTTTCATCGAGGAATCCTATGAAATCAATTTTATATTTATCGTACATATGGCGGGCCATTTTAACAATGTAATCTGGGCTGTGATATCGAATGGTTCGATCATAGCTTCCAGGTTCGTCGAAGGTAACGTTAGTTTTACCCGAAGCATCTGTTTTGTACTGCATATCTCCCGAGATTCCCAAATGATAGCAATAACGACAGATCAGAGAACAGCCATAGCTGGCGTTAATATCAAGTCTGCGCTTTGCCAAAAGACCTTCTTCTGAAAAAATAGCCTCACTATTGTTGAAGTAAACTTCCTCAATTGGGAAGAGATCCCATGCGGGATAAGGGAGAGTATCTAAGTCATCTAGAAGCGACCGTTGTGGGCCCATGACCAATTGCCCATTTTTTTCACGGGAGATTGTTCCTGGAATCTTATCCCAGTCGGAATTTTTCTCATCAATATGATCCAAGATATCAGGAAAGGTAATAAAGCCTTCGCCAATAACTCCTACATCCACCTGTGGCAACCAAGCCATCATCTCATGTGGTAAAGAAGTCAATACGCCTCCACCCATTACAATCAAAGTTTGCGGAATGACTTCCCGGCTGAAACGAACTATGTTTCGAATGGAACTGTAAGCTGTAGTGATACCGCCCAAGGCGACCACATCCCATTGGTCAGCTTGTAAGACTTCTTCGAGAACATCCTCTCCTTTGCGCCATGCATTTTCATCATAGACCTGAACAAGATGCCCTTTTTCTATCGCAATTGAAGCGAGTAGAGCAAGTCCGTATGGAACATGACGTGGAACGTCTTCCTCTCGAACTACTGGATTGATGATAAGTACTTTGGCCATAAGAGTCAGGTGTGGGTTTTTAAAAACTGGGTCAACGGGATAAATTCGATATTGTCACCGAACAGTATACCCCCCTGTGTACAGTTATAGGTAGTGCAATCTGCGTCTTCAGCTATTTCAAGGAATACTTCCCGGTACCAAAGATAAGCAGGGTCTGTGAAAAACCAACTCTGAGTGTAAGGATTATAAATACGTGTAAAAAAGGAATCCAGTTCTTTTTCATCTACCAGTTTCAACATTGCATCGTAATACTGGGTTTTTTTGTAGGGGGTGCCATCATAATAAGAAAGATCCATTCCTGTTACAGCTACATGCTTTTTATTGAGGACAGCGTGGGCCATCATCCATGCTGCCGTTCCAACATTGCCGCCACAGTTGACAGAGGGTAGCCCATTGATGCGGTAGAGTTCAGAGGTCATGCTGCCTTCCTGGTCTGGATCATCCAGCATGGGATTCCACCAGTATATTTCCATCCCTGTTTCCAGAGCGCGCTCGACAAGTGCTTTTGGGGCAGAGGTTGACATGGCAATTTTCAACTGTTTGCCATATTGATTAAGCAGTTTTATGACTTCGCGATTCGTTGCGATCTCATTTGCAAAAGATTCATCCATATCCTGACGACAGTAATAGTCGTCCTGCTTGAGAGACT
>JABGWU010000024.1 GCA_018645475.1 Opitutia bacterium | reverse complement strand
TATCACCCGGGTTAATTCTTTCCGGGCTGTACCCCACAAAAAAATCCTGATTGAATTTGAGGCCAGAGACTTGTTCCAAAATAGGTACACAATCTCCCTCAGTTGCTCCCGGATAAACCGTAGATTCGTAAATCACGGTGTCTCCAGCTTTTAAGACCTTACCGACTGTTTCACTTGCCATTATCAGGGGAGTTAAATCTGGACGTTTATGCTCATCAATTGGTGTGGGCACAGTGACGATGAAGCAGTTACAAGCTCGAAGGTCTTCTGGATTGGTGGTGAAGGTCAGGAATTTGGCCTCTTTGAATTCTCCGGGCTCGACTTCCTTAGTGTGGTCCTGACAATATTGAAGTTCGGTAACACGCTCTTCGTTAATGTCAAATCCCACAACAGGGTATTTTTTGCCAAATTCGACAGCGAGCGGGAGCCCAACGTAGCCTAGTCCAACGACTGCAAGTTTAATATTGGAAAGGTTATTCATTGATATAGTGGGGACACAAGGAAACCGAATATTATAACTTTTTAATATATCGGCAGTTTACGCACGCTTCTAAAGAATATCTCATGATATCCCTTGAAATCCAGTAAATTTGTAGATATCAAAATCCGACAGTGATTTTAAACCCAAGGGACTCTACCCTCATTTAATTCAAGTTTTCTGGGATTCAAGCCAAGTTTGAAACATGATCACAGTCCAAAGTGATGCCGTCCAGTTTCGTGCTCCTGTCCTATGTTCCATCCATCTTTTGCGGATGGGATTCGGGTCGAAATAACCCTCTCTTTTCAAGCGCGACTCATCAAGCAAAGCTTCTGCCCAGTCCATTAAGGGGCCGCGAAGCCATTCTCCCACAGGAACTGCAAATCCGGCTTTTGGACGGTCAATCAGTTTTTTGGGCACGTATTTATTCAAGATCTGCCTCAACACCCACTTACCCTGCCCATTTCGAATTTTCAGATTTAAGGGAAGACGCCATGCCAATTCCACAACTCGATGATCGAGGAAAGGAACTCGCGTTTCAAGCCCCACATTCATTGCCGCACGATCCACTTTACATAAAATATCATCCGGAAGATAAGTCATTGCATCGCAATACATCATGCGGTGCTCATTTTCTTCCCAGCCTGAAAATAAAGATTGCTTTTCTATAACGCTCGAGGGCTCCTTGGAATTGAGTATAACCATTGCAGGATCTTCCCATTCCGACACCAAGCTATAATATAACTCCTCCAGATCATTGACGTTTTTTAACCTGGATGCAAGTTTATGAGCCTTATCACCTACTAGCGTCTGTCTTTTCTTTAAAGGGAGAAATGCATTGAATGGTTTAGCCAAAGAATCCCAAGAGCCTGTAGGGATGGTAGTAATTATATTACTCAATATTGACCTTAATGGTTTAGGTAACCAGGCCACCTTATTCCAGATTCGCTGCGCCCAGAAATATCGGTTATAACCGCCAAATAGTTCATCTCCCCCATCCCCAGATAATGCCACTTTCATTTCTGATCTTGCCCGACAAAAAACTAAATGAGTTGGTATTTGGGAAGAATCCGCAAAAGGCTCGTCATAAATTTGAGGTAAATCTGCAATGATCGAAAGAGCATCGGAAGATGACATGTATAACTCAATATGCTCTGTGCCGAGATGTTTTGCTATATCTTTTGCATAAACTGCCTCATTGTATCCATCCTCTTCAAAACCAATAGTGAATGTTTTTATTGGCCGGGAAGAGTGCTGTTGCATCAAACTAACGATGGATGATGAATCTATCCCTCCAGAAAGAAATGCTCCCAATGGGACGTCTGCAATAGATTGCAGTTTAATAGATTCGATCAGTCTGGTTTCCAACATTTCAATAGCTGGACGTTCATCGGTGATTTGATTCTGTCCACAGTCCAAGACGATTGACTCCAACGACCACCAACGATCTAGAATAAAACCATTCTCGTGTAATGGAGCTTTTGGTATTGCCGAGGGGGGATTATTTATTGCCTGATCTGTGATGGTCAAAAGGCAACCCGGTTCAAGCTTAAATATATTTTCGTAAATCGAGTATGGAGAAGGCACATAACAATGCCGCAGGTAAAGCGCAAGAACATTCCGGTCGACCGGGTTGGCAAATTCCGGAACACATTTTAAAGCCTTGAGTTCCGAGGCAAAAGCAAATGCGCCACCAACCCACCCGTAATAAAGGGGTTTTTCACCAATCCGGTCCCGCCCCAGATAAAGTTGGCGCTCCAAGCGGTCCCACACGGCAAGAGCAAACATACCCACAGAACGTTCCAAGGCCTTCTTCATCCCCCAAAGGGAAATACAGGCGAGAAGAGTTTCTGTGTCAGAATGACCACGCCATGACTGAGGAGTAGAGCTCGCAGATTCTTTCTCCAGTTCATTCCTTAATTCAAGATGGTTATAAATCTCACCGTTAAACACCATCACATAACGGTCATCTGAGGACAACATTGGTTGATGACCTTTAGAAGAAAGGTCAAGGATGGCAAGCCGGCGATGGCCCAAAGCGATCCTTGAATCGGCATCCACCCATACTCCATCATCATCAGGTCCGCGATGAAACAAAGAATCCGTCATCAATTCCGCAGCACCTTTTAAAGAATAATTTTTTATTGGCCCAAATAGCCCGGTTACACCACACATTATTGTTCATACCCCGCTATGACCAGACTTGGCCTTATAATATTAAATAAATCTTTTTTCACTTCACATGCCATCATTTTGGAGATATTATTTTTAGCAAGGTAACTTCCTGATCTAGTTTCCAAACAATCTGGCATGTCATTTCAAAAAATGTATAACTTAATAT
>JABGWU010000206.1 GCA_018645475.1 Opitutia bacterium | reverse complement strand
CTAGATGAGTTGATTAGTTCTATGAAATCTTGTCCCTACTCATTGGAGTCTGTTTGGCTTAGCGTAATCAGTTTCGATGAGCAGGCCAAGCAGTTGATGCCCTTGACCGAACTCGTGGAGTTTGAAATCCCGGACATTCAAATTGCCCGGTCGGAATCAAAGAACCTCGGAGCAGGATTACGTTTAGCTCTTCAATGCATGAAGAAGGAAACCCAAGAAAGAACATTTGATCATAGAGGAGATTATTGTCCAAACATATTTATTTTTACGAACGGAACCCCAACGGATTCTTGGCTCGATGAAGCCAAGGCAATTAAAGATAGTACGAGAAGGAAACAGCGTGTGCGGGGTAAAGGACTTGAATTTGTAGTCTGCACGGAAGCGTCAGATCCAGGGGTTTTTAAAGGCATTACGGAAGTTATCATCCACCCCAAGCAATGCGACGCACAAGTGTTGTTGAAAATGCGCACTAGTCTTGATGACGAATTGGAGCCCAATCCCAATAGCTTACCTCTGGAATAATTCAGTTAAATGAAACGGGGCGATAGAATTCAGATCACATGTACTAAAATCCGTGTCGATCTAGTCGAGCGACACAAGATTGTGGAAGTAGATTTGAGTGCCTTCGTATTGGCCAAAAACGAAAAGTTCCTCATTCACCCAGATGACAACAAAGGGGAGTATGCCTACAAGAGACGTTATTTCGTATATTTCGGCAATCATGAGACACCCGATGGCTCCATTAATCTCGAAGGTGATGAATGTAATGATGATGAGGAGTATTATGATATGATGTTCGTTGATCTTGAGAAACTGAATCCAAAGGCCAAGCAAATCGTCTTTTCTGCATCAACGGACTTTAGTATCGGATCAGGAGAAAAAGAAGATTTGTGCCAGAACACAACCCCTTACATTCGGATTTGCAACCAATGGAACGAGGAAGAAATCTGCCGCTTTTTTCTTACTGATGATTTCTCGGGGAAAGATTGTATCGAAATGGGTCGTTTGGTGAGAGACGGAGACTTATGGTTTTTCGAAGCCATGGGCATCGGTCACGATGGAGGCTTGGTAGACCTAGTAAATAAATTCAAGGTGGAGAACTGGGGATGACCAACCATTTTGGGGTTCAATGATCACCAGATCCAACTATCATATTAACAAACTAACCCTTATATTATGCTATGGAATTAAGACCTAAGAGTAATGAGACAGTCCCGCCTGCCGTCTCGCTAGGTATGCCTCCGCAAGCCTTTTACGTAACCGGAGCAGGCGGGAGGCTCACCAATGGTTTGGGGTTGGCATTGATTGACTTGAAAATACCTTACTCGGGAATGGAGATAAGCAAATACGTTTTGCCCCGAGATAGGTTAGGAAAACTTTCTTCTCTAATGAGTGAATTCATCAAAAGGGGAGGAAGCAAGGTCATCGCGGTAAGCGCTGGAGCTTTCCTGTTCTTGAAGCATATTGAGACTTACCATAACCCTGACCTCCAAGTGACTTTTTTTTCTCCTGTCTTGGTTGCGACAGAAGCATTTGTTTTTAATTCAAGCATGGTTGGCAGTTTGAGAATCGTATTGGGAAGTGAAGACCCTGTTTGTCCTTTGCATGTAGCGGAAGCGTTCAATGATTCTTTTGAAGGCTCAACTTTACGCGTAGTCGAGAAAGCAGGGCATAATCTTCCTCATGAGGTAGTAAGGGAAGAAATAATGTGTTTGATGAATAGTTGAATGAAATGAATAGTTTTTTCTCACAATGGATCTTCTAAAAAATAAACCTTCTCAAAGCTCCAAGCCCAACAAACCAACCAAGGGTGCCCTTGATTTCGTTCGAAAATTCATCAGTTAACAGATTGATCGACGAAACGAACCAAATCCAAGGTTTGGCGATAAACTGATGTCCCTAACCGCAATAACATGATCACAGTCTTTCGCAACGGAACGCAATACGGCCCATACGAGCCTTCGGTCGCAAAGCAGTACATTGAGTCCGGTTTGCTTTTGCCAACTGATTTGGCGAAAGATTCGAATGCCAATGATTCCAAGGACAGATCCCTGAAGGATGTTCTCAAGGCGAACGGGGTCGAGCTCGAGAGCAACTTTTCAATCAGCGAAATCTCGGAGGGTATAAAGAGCTTGGGCAAGGATATTTTGTGGCCATGGGACCAGATAAAAAGAGCGGCTTGGCTCAAGGAGAGACCTTTCCAGATCCTGATGTTCGTGGGTTTGTTGCCGATATTCACCATTTTCCTTCTTCCATCGACCATGGAGGAACTCGGCTACGTCGTGGTTGCCTTGTATGCTTCAGTCCTGTGGGCTTTTCTTTTTCACGACCTTTTTCACACTAAGCAGGTCCAGACCAAGGTGGCGGTTAAATGCTTTCTGTTGACTTCCTTTCTCTCCATGCCCGCCTTGTTTGTCCTTAGCATGTTTCAACCGATATCATGGTGTCGTGAACTGATAGCAGAGGGTGGCATCGGGGGAGTTCTGGGCATGTTCTTCGGGGTCGGTCTTGCGGAGGAGTTTAGCAAGCTTGCTGTCGTCCTTTTCGTCTTGAGCAGGCCTGGTAGCCTTCTCATTCCACGCACGGCGGTCTTTTATGGGATGATCTCAGGGTTGAGTTTCGGGATTTACGAGGGAATTATGTATCAGCTCACGGTAAACCGAGAACTCGACGCGGATTCCGCTTATTTTCTGAATATTCTGAGGCTCACCTCCTT
>JABGWU010000205.1 GCA_018645475.1 Opitutia bacterium | reverse complement strand
GAATAGCTTCCCTGGCTGCAATTAAAGCATTTTCCAAAGAGGCAATTCGACTTTGTGCATCAGATAATTCATTGTTTAATAAACTGACTTTCATGTTTGCAGATTGTCCACGTTCCACAACCTCCTGTTTAATATCCCTCGCTTCTGATAATTGACGACGTAAATCTTCAACGCGGGCCCGTTCTTGATCCAGTTGTATTTGTGCCGTTAAGTTCTTTTGATTCAGATCACGAACTTTTCGATCCAATTGATCCCTCTGTGGAATAGTATTAGATGACAATAATTGATTTTGTAATCTTTGATTTTGTTCCCTCAAACGTAAAATCTCAGCACCATCTGCGGCATTGGGAGTATTGCTCACAACAACCTGTGGTGGAATATAACTGGGTATAGATGAAGGCACTCCTCGGTTCCGGGATTGTACCTGCCTTAGGCTTTCTTCAAGTAAACTAACTTTCTGATTAAGTGCCTGTACTTCACCAAATGACCTTTGAGCCTCCATTTTAGCACGTGATTCACCATCACGAGCAACCTGTGTACTTCCTTCCAAACGAACGATCTGAGCTCGGAGCGAAGCGTTGTCTGGCGTTATACCAGGAACTTTCATTTGAGATCGAGCCAACTCTTCCCTTAATCCGGAAACACGATTATCGCGTTCTCCAACCTGCATCCTGAGATTGGCGTTTTCTTTTGAAAGATCGTTAACTCTATTTTGTAAAGAAGCTTTCATTTCGCGATCTTGATTTGAAGTTGGGGAAGATGCGAATTTTTGCAATCTACGATTTTCCTCTTCTAGGATGGCAACTTGTTCCTTAAAATTAGAAAAGTCTTTCATTGCAGTCTTAAACTCATCATTCAAACGTAAACTGTCATTTTGACTCGCGTCTAATTTCATCTGTAAAGCTTGTACTCGTGGTTCTTCAATTTCTCGTGCAGCAAGTAGGTCCTGCTGAAGAAGCAATAACTCTTTTTGAAGTTCAATGAATCTAGGGTCACTTGCTACATTTGGACTCTCAACCTCTATGTTGTTCATTTGGTCAGCCTCTAGAAGCAACATCTCCATTTCCTTTCTCAACTCCTCCGAATTTCGGAGAGCTGTGGTTAAGTTACCAATTCGCAACATTGCCTGATCTTCTACTTGTTTAGCATTTACGAGAATTTTGTCTAATTCAGGAGATCGTCCCGTAGGTTGCGAGTCGGATTCCATAAGAGAAAGTCGGGTTCTAGTCTCCTCTAACTCAGTTTGAATTTCAACGCTCTCAGCTACAGCATTCTGTAACTGCTGTTGAAGCTCAGCAAGAATTTTATCATCTTGAGTACCGGAGGGGCTCTCCGTTTTTGCCGCTAACAACTCTGTTTTTAATTGATTAATCTCTCCTTCCAGTAGCTCCCGCTCGGAATCACTAATCGGCTGAACAACAGATTCCTTGGGTTCCACTACCTGATTACGATCAATATCAGCAAAAGACTTTTCAGCATTCGCTAATTTATTTGCCAAAATCTCCATGTCTTCTTGTATGCCCGCCGCAATTTCAAGCTCAGCCTCCTTTTCTGTCATTTCTACAATTGCATTACTTAACTCTTCTTCCAATGCAATCAGTCTCTTGTCCTTTGAATCCAAAAGAGATTTTAAATCTTCAACAACTACGGTGTCGTTCGTAACTAATTCAACTTCCTCATCTGGAAGATTATTATTTTCGATTTTATCAATACTTTGCATGGCCATTGCCAATTTGTCCTCGAGTTTCTCTCTTTCCAACTTCTCCGATTTTGTCCGAGCGATCAATTCATCAATTGTCTTTTGGGCTTCCAATAGTTCGTTTTCCATACGGATAAAATCTTCTGCTTCACCCAGTTCAGAAGATTGGACATTTACAGGTGGTGTATCTGGAACTTGAGCCAACTCATCTAATTTTTTAATGGCATTAGAAAGTTGAACCTGTAAATCAGTTCTCCTTTTATCCTGGGAATCAAGGGATACTTGCAAAGCGGCAATTGTCTGCTCGGCTTGTGCAAGATCATTTTCTAATTTTTCAATACCTTCATCATCTTGGATTACTTCAGGAGGTAACTCTTTTGGCATGTTCTCAAGTTTTGCAAGTCGGTCTTGAGCCTCCATTAGTTGTTCCTCCAATTCCGAAACCATCGCAATTTGATTGTCATCCATTGCTGTTTCTACATTGGGCTTAGTATCAATTAATGATTTCGTGCGTGCTATCTCTTTTTCTAAGCTGGCAATTTGGTTTTCTCTTGTTTTGTCCTGAATCTCAATATCATCCAGCTTCTTTAACGCAGCAGCCAACTCGTTCTCTAATAATTCCACAGTTTTACTTCTACCAATTGCTTTTTGCGAAACCTCTTGTTGTAGCTCCTGATTACGAAGTTTTTCAGCAGCTAACTCTTCCTCTAAGTCAATTAAAGATAATACCTCACCATCTTCTGTCATCGCAGCCCTTTTCTCCAATTCAACAATTCGAGTTTTAGAAACTTCGAGTTCCTCCATTAAGGAAGCATTTGACTTCTGAAACTGTATACCTGCACCTAGTCCTTGATTACGAAGCAAAGCAATCTCAGATTCTAAATCTTCGGACTGTTTTCGAAGAATATTTTTTTCATCATCAGCACGCTGAAGTTCCAATAGTTGGGATTCCATAGTATTCGCCAATTCTGTCCGCAAATTATCCACCTCCAAATTCACTTTTTCAGACTGTTCCAAACTTTCCTGCAAAATCCTGATTGTTCCAAGTGCTTCCTGGAGTTGTGATACAGCTTGCTTAGTTTCAACAGAATCACCCAAACCAGCTGTCTTCATCCGAGAAATTTCTGAACGAGCAAGATCAAGTTCACTTTTCAAATCTAAAACAAGCTCCTTTGATTCATTCGCTTGATCAGCTTGATTTTCTTGCTCAGCCAACAAATCATTTCGAGTATTTTCAAGTTGAAGTTCGAGAGAACCAATAATTTTTGCTGAATCCGTTTTAAATTCTTCATTGTCCTCAAGAGCGAAGACCAACTCAACTTTTGCTTGATTGAGCTCCTCGCGAAGAGACTCGACCGTTTGATCCAAAGTTCCCGATTGAGAGCTTTGCGTTCTTTTAGTTTGTTCGAGAACTCTATTTAAATCCTCAAGTTGTCCTGCTATTACTTTCACGACTTCCAGTTCTTCTTTAAGTTTTTTCGCATCGGCCTTGGCTTGATTGAGCTCGAGATCTTTACCTTCTAATTCAATCTCTCTCTTTGCCAATTGGTCTAAAGCTCGTTTTTGCCTTACCACCGCAGCATCTAATTCAACTTGTAAACCTTCAATCAAGTCAGTTGCTTTACTCTGTTCAGCTTCAAATCGGGACGATAATGTTTGGATACGGGCTTCTGAATCAGCAAGGTTTCTTTCCATTTCATCTACGAAAGGTATCGCTGGCAATTTACCGAGTGAGGCGTCACGTAAGGAATCCTGAGCCATTTGTGCATCCTCCTCCAATCGTTGAATGGTAGAAGCATATTCAAATTCTCTTCTCGCAATCTTTTCCTGAGAAGCATCGAATTCAGCCTGAGTCTTCTTCAAGACTATATTTGAAATTTTAAGTTCATTTTCCAAATTTGCCACCCGTTCAACAAGATCTTGGCGACCTGCACGGTTTAAAGATTTGGCTTTTTCAACCTCACTTTTAGCAGCGTTTAAATCTATTAAAAGTTTATTCACATATTCTGGGCTAGCACTACGACTTGGAGAATCTCCAAAATCTTCCATAGAACTGCGGAGTTTAACTAATTGAGCCTCGAGTTCATCTTTTTCATTAAGCTCAACTTGCATTCTTGTAATTTCACCCAAGGCTTTTCGCAGTTCGTCCTGCAAAGTCAGATAAGTTTCTTTGGTTGAATCCATCGGTGCCATTTGTGCCATTTGCAAAGACCGTCTGGCCTGGTTGAGTTCACGCTCCATTGAAGCCAAACGCATGGAATCAGACTTTGACATGGAGGTTGCGGTTCTTGCCGAATCAAGCTCCTTTCGGGTTCTCTCCAATTCATTGGTAACAGATCGAAGCATTGAATTTGAACGTTCTTGCTCGATGAGAAGCGTTTGACGAGAAGATCGAAGGTCCTCACGGGCAAGTTGTAAATCACTCTCTAAACGATTAATTTTACCACTCACACTCTGAGCAGTGGGTCTTGCACCACTTTCATTTTGCCAAAGCGAATTTTTAGACTTTTCTAATTCCGTGGCCAACAATTGAGTTTCTTTTAGATTTGCCTGCAAGGAAACGATTTCCCGATAAGCTTTTCTTAAATCACCCTGCAAATCAGAAGTATCAGCAGATAATTCAGTTTGTACTGATTTTGAAACCGCAAGTTCAGATTTTAATCGATTGATAATTTCAGATGAATCACCGTTCACGCTTTCTTGCCCCCTTACCGTCACCAAACCAGCGTCAGTGTTAATAGAAGGAGAAAATCGACTTGATGCCCCCAAGGGTACAGCTTCTTTGGCATTTATAACATTCGCAACTTGCTTCGCTTTAGGAGAATAGTTACCAGCATTTGAGGTTTCTGTGGGAACAGTTGGAACTGCTTTAACCGCTAAACGATCACTTTCATTCTGAATAATTGAATATGCCCGAGTCGCATCCGTTACAGCATTTTTAGATAAATTGCTTAATGCATCCACCTCGGATTCAGTACGCGATAGATTTTCTTGCAAAACATTCAAAGCAGGAGCCGCTTCATCAAGTCTTCCAGCAAAATTCTCTTTTAGATCATTTAGTATAAGATTGGCTTCACTCAAACGGGAATCAATAGATGTAACTCCCTGGGAAATTTCACTGGAACGAGATTCCCAAGTTTGATCCGCCTGATCGATCATTTCTTTAATCGATAAAGCATTAGAATCATTTTTACCATTTGTAGAAAACAACTGGTTCAAGTTTCCTATTGAAGATTCTCTTTTCAAAAGAAATGAATTCCCGCTCTGACCGTTTTGAACGAGCTTTAACCGACCATTCAAATCCTTTATTTTGGAATTAATAAATTGAACTTGCTGATCAGGCGGCAAAGACTCAATTTCAGCTTCTTGGACAAGTTGACTGAATGCAAGGCTGGCTATCCCAAGAAAACATAACGGGACACCAAACCAACCTTGTTTGCATAAGGATAAACAGGTGGATTTCATACGATTTAGTATGTTAAGCTACATTCGAGTGGCAAGAACGGATTTTTTATAAATTTCAAGAAAACGGAATATTGAATTGAGTTCGTCAAAAAAATTCCTTAGTTTATTTTTTTTAGCCCGGGTGGCGGAATTGGTAGACGCGATAGATTTAGGATCTATTGTCTTAGGGCGTGCGAGTTCGAGTCTCGCCCCGGGCACCACTTGAAAATTTAAAATGCGTCCCCAAAGGATCCTTGCCAGAGTCCCAAAACAATAGAAATAATGGCAAGGGATAGCATGCAAATTTTAAACATTCCTACTTGAGAAGCCAGTAACCATGGATCTTTCTTTTCTTCACTATCTTCATCAGAGAAAGAAGGTTTGGGATGAAAAGTGATTTCACGAATCCAACCAAAATAGTAATAAATTGAAATGGCTACACCAATAACGATAGCAACAAGTGAGAAGTACAGGTTTGCTTGGTAAGCTACTGATATCAAAAGAAGTTTAGCAACAAAGCCAGCAAAGGGTGGAATTCCTGCTAAAGAACCAATTCCTGATACTAAAACAAATCCTAACCAAGGGTGTTTTTTTGCTAAGTCTTCATAATGAGAGAATTCATGCTCTGTATCATCTTCTAACTGAGCAAGTCCCATAACTCCAAAAACTGAAAAGGATGCGATAAGATAAACAAAAAGATAAAAGAAAAGAACCCAGATCGCACGATCGCTATCACCCGCAAAATGCATGGATGCCATTACCGCAACCAAAAGATATCCTGCGTGTGCAACGCCTGACAAACCTAACATTCTTTTCAAGTTCCTCTGCGCACACGCAGCGAGATTGCCAAATAAAATTGTAAAGGATGCGATGAATCCAAACAAGGGAAGTAAAAAGTCAGACAATCCTAAAAATGGACCATTTACCAAATTAATGAGAATGAAAAAACCCGCTGCCTTTGAAGAAACCGCAAGAAAAGCTGTGATAGGCATTGGGGATCCATGATAAACATCAGGAACCCAAATTTGAAATGGAGCCGCCCCGATCTTAAAAGCGATTCCTGCAATGATTAACACAACTCCTGCTCGTAACAATAAATGATCAGGATTAGCCTCTAATAAATTTCCCAAGTATTGGAAACCTAATGGGTCTTGTCCTGCAAAATTATCGTAACTTGCCCCCCACACCTCCGGATTTGAACCTACACCATAAAGAAGAACAATACCAAAAAGAAGCATGGATGAGCTAAGTGCACCGAATATTAAATACTTAATACCTGCTTCTAGAGACTTTGATGAATCACGGTTGTAAGCAACTAAAGTATAAAAACAAACAGCAACAGATTCGAGGGCAACAAAAAGCATTAAAAAATGATTGCTTTGCACCAAAAGCATTAAGCCCGCTGTCGCAAGCATAGTAAGGTGATGAAATTCTCCAGTTCGTAGTTTCTTTCCCTTCAAATATTGATGTCCCAAAATAGAAACGAGAAGAGAGGATAGTAAAAAGAAACTTCGCATGATATCTCCTTGAATGCCCTGCTGTAACATCCCCGAAAATGTGTCACGATCAAAAGTGTGATGCCAGGCAAGGTAATCAATAAGATGAATAATCAAAAGAGCAGTCTGAAAAATGATCGCCACCATTCCAGTCAATGAAGTGGATCCATTTTTCCGAAAAAGATCAATCCCGAGAATCAAAAGAGCCCCTAAGGCTAGAGCCATTTCCGGCCAAATTTCGGACCAAATGTTTGAATTTGAGAAATTTAAATAGGCTTCCATCTTAATTTTCAGCAGAAGGTTTACTTGCAGGTATCTTTTCCAAAGGAGTGGATAAGGACTGATTATTTTCTAAATCGCCCTCCTTCAATAAACAGCATGGAGGTAATGACATGGACGCGTCAGATGTTAGCTGCGAATACCGAGAACTTATCTCTTGATCAATCCGATCAGAAATCCCCCTCGGCCAAAGTCCCAGAAACAGAAGAGCACACATAATTAATCCAGCAGGAAGAATTTCGGAAAAACTCAAATCGCTGATTGGATTCTTCTTTTCATATTCAAGTAAATCACCAGAGCTTGCTCCATAAAAAATTTTGGCAACGGCTCGTAATCCGAATATTGCAGATATGATTATTCCCAATGCAGCTAAATATAAAAAGAAATGATGGTCGGGATTTTGCCCAAGTGAAAGAAAAACTCCAAACTCGCCCCAAAAATTACCGAAACCAGGTAAACCGATAGTTGCCAGAGATGCGGCAACGAAAAAACAAGCTAAAACAGGTGTCTTTTTCCCCAGTCCACCCATCTCATCCATTTCAAAAGTACCACTTCTTTTATGAATATATGTGGACAGAAGAAACATCAATGAAACAGACAATCCATGTGCAACCATCAACATCACTCCAGATCCTGCTCCCAAAGAAGAACAAACCGCAATTCCTAAGAAACAATAGCCCATATGCATTACCGATCCGTAACCAACCATGGATTTCAAGTTTTTCTGTGCAATAGCAACAAAACCAACAAAAATAATATTTCCCAAAGCGAGCCACAATAAATAGGGACTCCATGCCAGAGCAGCATCAGGGAGTAAAGGAGCCGCAATTTGAATCAATCCATAGAGACCAAATTTCTTGAGAACTCCGGCATGTAACATGGAGACAGAAGTGGGTGCACATTCATAGCCCTTAGCCGCCCATGTGTGAAAAGGAAATAACGCCACGAGTATTCCAAAACCAAAAAGCAGAAGCCCAAAAATTTTAAATTGCGTGGATTCTGCTAGAGCAAACTCAGACAAAGCTAAAGAAAGGGATGGGAAATCAAATTTTTCGGCATCCACCATTACATTTAATGCAACTAATCCGCCTAACGATATCAAGGCACCAAGAGTCAGATAGATAGTGATTTCTAATGCAATACTCCTACGATCTCTACCTCCCCAAAGTCCAATCATTATGAAGGTTGGAATGAGGGCAAACTCATGAAAAAGGTAATAAAAGAATATATCAACACTGGCAAATAGACCCATTAATCCCGATTGCATGGTCAGCAGAAGGGCAAGATAAAGTCTTAGACGATCAGCACCGGAATGAATCGCAGTTAAACCAGCTGCTAGTCCTACGATACCGGCCATGGCAAATAAGGGTGAGGACACACCGTTCAATCCTAGATGAAATGTAATTTTTAATTCATGGAGACCCATTCGAGGATGGAAAATTTCAAAGCAATAACCACCGCTTGAACCGTCAAAATGTAAAAATAAAAGGATGCCCGAAATAAAAGGGAACCCGAATCCAATGTAGGCTAGGTTTTTGACAATGGATTCATTTCGACCAATTCCAGAGAAAAGAATAATCGAGACAAATGCTGGAACTACGATTGAGCCAAGAAGTAAAATTTGATCAGTTGTCATTATATCAAATCCTCAATTTCCAAAAATACCAACTGCATAAGCTAGAAAACCTACAGTTCCGGCAACAAACCAAAAAGCATAAGCATGAATTTTACCGATATAAAAAGCTTTACCGATTAAGGCAAAAAGCCCTGCTACTCCTGCGGATCCACGAACCATTAAACCAGATATAAAAAGCAATTCCATAACCTCAATAAAGCGAGTGAATGGATCCTGGATTCGATGAATATAAAATCCATAAATTTGATCGAAGAAAAGTTTACTCTTACACAAGGCAAAAAATACTGGAAGCTTTTGCTCGAGCGGATCATCCTCTCCTACCCGACTAAATAAATTCTTAGCAGTAATTCCCCCCACAACCCAAGCAAAAGTGCCAAGAACTATCATCCACATATGATTTGGCATAGCTGCAACTAATTCGATATCAGGTAGTATACTTTCAACGATTGATACAGGAAACAGAGTGTGGTACCCACCGAACACAGAAAGTATCGCAAGCAAAATCAGAGGACCCGTCATTAAGGCACCATTTTCATGAGCATGAGAAGAAGAGTCAGAACGAGATTCGCCTTCGAAAGTGATGAAATATAAACGAAACATATAAAGTGCAGTTAATATAGCCCCTGCATACAATAATATAAATATGGGCATATTCGAATTATAAGCGGTAAGTAAAATAGCATCCTTACTGTAATATCCTGATAAAAAGTTCACCCCGCTTATGGCCAAAACCCCAACCAGGAAAGTCAGAGCGGTAATCGGCATTTTTTTCCGTAACCCACCATATTTAAATATGTCCTGTTCGTGATGACAGGCATGAATTACAGACCCGGAACCCAAAAACATGAGAGCTTTAAAAAATGCATGTGTCATCAAGTGAAAAAGGGCAATTCCAGGCATTCCAAGACCAAACGCAGCCGTCATATATCCTAATTGTGAAAGAGTGGAGTATGCTAAAATCTTCTTAATATCTCGCTGTACAAGAGCACAAAAACCAGCATACAAACCCATTCCTGCACCAAGAATCCCAAAGAATGTGAGAACTTGCACGGTAAACATAAAGTCAATTCGAACTAAAAGATAAATCCCAGCGGCCACCATGGTTGCCGCATGAATCAATGCGGAAACAGGAGTAGGTCCAGCCATAGCGTCAGGAAGCCAGACATGAAGTGGGAATTGGGCAGACTTCCCGATAAAACCACAAGCCAAAGCCAACCCTAATACCGTAGAAATAATAGTGGGATCAAAATCAACTAAATCAGCCAATTCGACCAAATTAACAGTTCCAGCAGTCCAATAGGTTAGTATAATACCAATGAGAAAGCCAAAATCGCCTACACGGTTAACGATAAATGCTTTCTTGGAAGCCTGAGCGGCTTCTTCGGTGGTAAAGTAATGAGCAATTAAAAGATAAGAACTAAAACCAACCAGTTCCCAAAAAACAAAAATCATGATCAGGTTATCAGCGATAGTAATACCAATCATAGAAAACATAAATACAGACAATCCGCCAAAATACCTGGCTTTCGCTTCGTCATCTGCCATGTAGCCAAGGCTGAATATGTGTATTAGGAATCCGACAAAGGATACAACAAAAAGAAGAAGACGAGCAGGGGCATCGATTAAGAAACCAAACCCTAATTCCCAATTGGACATCCGTAGCCAAGTGGTCTGCCAACTAAACACATCATTTTCACCATTGAAAATAAGAAAAAGGGAAAAAACCAAAATCCCTCCAGAAGTTGCAACCGATAAAAGGGATGCAATGTTTCCAAACTTCCTGAAACAAAGCAGGGTAACCAATGCAGAGAGAAAAGGAAGAAGAAGAAGACTAAATACAACAGTTTCGGTTTCCATGATCTTAATTTTTGAGGAGCGAAATATCTTCCGAAAAAACACTTTGTCTTTTTTTGTAAAGTGCAACCAAAAGAGCCAAACCCACCGCAACCTCGGTTGCAGCTACAGTCATGATAAAAAATACGAAAAGACTACCATCCAAATTAAGACTTGTTCGGGAAAAAGAAACCAAGGCAACATTTACACCATTTAGCATGAGTTCAAGAGACATCAGAACAAGCAGTAAATTACGTCGAAGTACCACGCCTAAAAAACCAACCCCAAAAAGAAGGAAGGCTAAGACCAAGAAATGCTGAGGTGATACTGTTTCCATCTTAATTTTCCTGCTCCATACTGGATTTCTTACTCAGTACAATCACACCAACCATGGCGGCGAGGAGCAAGAAACCTGCAACCTGCAAGGGGAGCATATATTTTGTAAATAATCCGTAACCAAAGTTTTTGAGGGAAGTTGAAAAATTCAAGGAATCTCCATTGACCGGTT
>JABGWU010000204.1 GCA_018645475.1 Opitutia bacterium | reverse complement strand
TGATGAAATTCGCAACCTGCGTTTCGTCTTCGAAGATATTTTGAAAATTGATGACAATGGTATTCAGATCATCATGAAAGAAATCAATCAGGAAGATTTGTTGATCGGCTTGAAAACGGCTTCCGATGAGTTGAAGGAAAAACTGTTCAATAATATGTCGGAACGTGCAAGCCTAATGTTGAAGGAAGACCTTGAATCCCTCGGACCTACGAAACTCAAGGACGTGGAAAAAGCCCAGCAGAAAGTTATTGCAGTTTGTAAGAAACTCGAAGAAGAGCAGAAGATTAGTCTCGGTGGTGACGATGATGGTGATATGGTTTAATCACACCGTTTCTGCCTTGCCTGCTGCACCTCTCTAAAAGTAAAATCAAGTTATTTGAGCGTTGATTGGGATTAATTGAGACTTGATACCCTTTTCCCTTTCCAGGGCTTCCAGGATTTTGTAGAGCGCGTCCAATCCCTTTGAGACAGTGCCTTCTAGATGGATGTAGTAGGTGCCGGACTCGTCATCATCCCCCACATTAGATTCGAGGTGCAGGATATTCAATCCAGCCTGAGCCAGTGGCGTGGTGGCATCTTCGATGATTCCCATACGATCTTCAGCAAACAGGCTGATTCTTACATCCGGCTCACAATGGTGCTGGGTGTTGTCATCTTCCAGTGGCACGAGGTGAGCGTTGAGTTGCAGGGGGTCGCAAATGGAAGCGATGATGGATTCCACCGAGTTTTTTCCCGCGCTGTGTTCGACCATTAGCATGATGGTGAAATATTTCCCCAGACGGACCATAGACGAGTCGCCTAGGTTACAGCCATTCTTGCAGAGGCCTGCGCTCAAGCGGGCGACAATGCTGGGCTGGTCGAGTCCGATGAGAGACAGCATGAACCAGTTTTTCATGAAATTTACCCCTTCAAATTTTATCCAGATCGTTTCTGAGTTTTACAAAAGCTTTGAGAATGTCAGTGGCGGTAATAATGCCGACCAGTTTCTTTTTATGGACAACTGGCAAAGCGCCAATTTTGTTTTTAGCCATAATTGCTGCAGCATCGGCGGCCCGTTGTTCCGGCTCGATGGTCATGACGCCCCGTCGCATGATGTTTTTAACCCTGCGGGTTGAAAGCTGGACAGTGGTGCCATCCGGATTCTCAACGATGGTTTTTTTGGGGCCAAGAATTTTTTTGAGGTCCCGATCTGAGAGGATACCGACCAGCTTGTTATTTTCTACTACGGGCAAGTGACGAAAATTCTCGAAATTGTAGAGAAAGAATACTCGATCCAACTTGTCATTGGGGCTGACAGTGGTTAACTTTTTTGACATCAACTCTTTGACTTTCATGGCTTTTCTCTGGGTTCATTAGTTGTTTTTCTCATCTTAGCATAAGGTAGAGGCAACAAAAAGAGTTGTGGGTTTGGTGGCAAAGAAATTGAGGTTGCATATAGGTTCTTTTGTCTACTAGGAGTGATTTTTTATGACTACTAGAAAACTATCAGCATAACGCTCTAACTTGGCTTTTCCGACTCCAGACAACTGACCAAATTCTGTAGTTGTTGCAGGCTTTGTCTGAGCCATTTCTAATAATGTAGTGTCGTGGAAAATAACAAATGGGGGAACCTTTTGCTCGCCCGCTAACTCCAGACGGTGGGCACGCAAAGCCTGAAAAATAGTCTCATCCTCTTTATTGCTGAGCGTTGCACGGGTCTTTTGTTTTTTTTGTTTTTTATCCTTCGTGCGGCCTGTTTTTTTACTAAAACTATCTTCCCGCAAAAGCACGGTTTCTTCCCCACGAAATATGGGTTTGCAGTTCTCTCCCAGGCGATAACCACCATGGCCTTCGATGTCAACGAGCAACAATCTCTTGGCTACTAGTTGACGGAATATGGATCGCCATTGATCTTTGGAATATTCTTTTCCAACGCCGAAAGTTGATATTTTTTGATGCCCGAAGTTTGTGATTCTTTCTGTATTGTTCCCCAGTAAGACGTCAATAACATAGCTTGCTCCGAAACGTTCTTCTGTTTTATAAACACATGAAAGGGCTTTTTGTGTTGCCACTGTAGCGTCAAAACATTTTACGGGCTCTATGCAGGTGTCGCAGTTACCACATGGGTCAAGTAATTTTTCATCAAAATACTCGAGAAGCACCTGACGCCGGCAACGAGTTGTTTCACAATAACCGAGCAGGGCATCCAGCTTCTGTCGTTCGATTCTCTTCTGCCCATCTTTTGCATTAGACGATTCAATGAAATTACTGATCTTAGCGACATCCTCCAGTCCATAGGCGAGCCAGGCGGCAGATTTAAGTCCATCCCGGCCTGCGCGTCCGGTCTCCTGGTAATAGGACTCCAAACTTTTAGGTAGGTCCAGATGAGCGACAAAACGGACATCGGGCTTATCGATACCCATACCAAAGGCGATCGTTGCGACCATAATGATACCTTCTTCTTTCAGGAACTTGTCCTGATTCGTTTCGCGATGGAATTGATCCATTCCGGCATGGTAATGCAGGGCTTTGAATCCTTCCTCCATGAGCCATTTAGCGGTGGCTTCAACTCGCGCTCTTGACAGGCAATAAACAATCCCCGAATCTCCCACATGATTGTCTGCAATAAATTTTAACAGCTTGTGTTTGGAGTTATTTTTAGAGACGATGGAGTACTGTATGTTGGGTCTGTCAAATCCTGAAATAAATAAACGCCCATCTTTTAAATCTAAACGCGCGATAATATCTTTACGGGTTGGGCCATCAGCCGTTGCTGTTAATGCCAGTCGGGGGATGTTGGCAAACCGGTCTTTTAAGACTCTCAACTGGAGATATTCAGGTCGAAAATCATGACCCCATTGTGAGACACAGTGCGCTTCATCAATAGCAAATAAGCTCAATTTGCATTGGCTTAATTGGTTGAGGAATCCCTCCGTAAGTAATTTTTCT
>JABGWU010000203.1 GCA_018645475.1 Opitutia bacterium | reverse complement strand
GCTCACAGTGGATCGCCACGGGCTTTCAGCCCTCGCGATGACAAGGTTGTGGAGTGATGGGTGGTAAGGAATGGGGGTGTGCAGTTCGGTTCCAACACGATCTTTGTCATTGCGAGGAAAGAGCGGAGCGAGAGACGCGGCAATCCACTGCATGCAATGGGCACGTACGGGCAATGCGGTTAGCTCACCGGCTCACAGTGGATCGCCACGGGCTTTCAGCCCTCGCGATGACAAGATTGTGGAGTGATGAGTGGTAAGGTTCGAGGACTACTAAGCACCATGTCATTGCGAGGAAAGAACGAAGTGAGAGACGCGGCAATCCACTGGGTGCAATGGGTGCGTTCGGAGAGTGCGATTCGGTTCCCGGTTCACAGTGGATCGCCACGGGCTTAAGCCCTCGCGTTGACAAGGTGTGAACGCGAATTTAGAGAAACCCGATGGATTGTAAAACTGTTCAGAAAGCAAACAGATTACTTTGCCTTTCGAAACATTCTTTCTAACAATCTGCTCGATGAAAATACTTTCGGCAAAGCAGGCGCCAGGTGATAATGATAAAGGCAGTGAGTGGAATACCAAAAATCATTCCCAAAATACCCCCCAGTGCTGTGCCCCAGAAGAAGATTGAAACCATGACCACAACGGGATGAAGCCCGGTTTGCTGGCCCATAATTTTGGGAGTCAAATAATAACTTTCAATTACCTGGACGATTACAAAGGATATTCCACACCCAATCAGGACATTCCATTCCCCGCTCTCTGCAATCCCACCGGGTTGTAAATAGGAAACAAGCAGAGCGGTCACAATCCCCACAATCGAGCCAAGGTAGGGAACAATATTAAGCAGGCCAAAGAGCAGGCCCAGGGTAATACCAAATTTTAGACCGCTAATACTGAATCCAATTGCATATCCAACACCCATTAAAAGCCCAATTAAAAGCTGACCCCGGAAAAAACTGACCAGAATGCTCACAAATTCACGGATGAGAAAAATGACATCCTCTTTAACCGAGTCTGAAAGAAAGCTGAGTTCCTTCTCTAAATCATCTATCAGATTACGGTTGGAACTGAGGAAATAAAAAAGATAGATCGGAATGACAGCAAGGTAAGTCATTTGTGCAAAAAATCCAAGTAATCCACTCCACGCAGATTTAATAACGGCGGCCGATTTTTCCGCAATGTCACCCCCTTGTTTTTCCATCGCCTCCATTGCCCGGTTGTGAATCTCGGTAGCCTTGCGTTCAAGGTATTCTATTTGTTCACTTTTATCTTCGATTGCAAAAAGGGCGTTTCGCTCATCGGGATCAAGTGCTCGAAAAGTTTCTCGTTGTTCAATATTTAAAGAATCATAAATTTCTTGCTGATCTGTGGGAAGGGCAAGAATAGGAGTTTTTTCTTCGCCCAAAATATCTTTCCAATATTCTTTAAATGTATCAACTTGTCCAGAAATTGACTCCCAGGTCTCGGGGGGAAGAGATTGCTTCGCTTTTTCTTCAAGCTGCTCGGGCCAGTCAGCAGCTGTACCCAGAAACTCCTTGGTTTGGTGGATCACTTTCCCCCCCAATAACCAGGTCGCGGAACCAGCAGTTATGATAACCAAAGCATAGAGCAATAAAATGGATGAAAAACGGCCAAATTTTACTTTCTCTTCAAAAAAAGCAACAATGGGGCGGAGTAAGATTGCGAGCATGCCTGAAATCGCAAGCGACCAGATAACTCCTCCAAATAGATCAAAGGCACGATTAAGGATCAAAATAACCGCAGCAAATAAGCAACCGAGTAACAGAGCACCTGCAAAACAGGCAACGAATCCAAGAAATTTCCTCTGCCTCTCGGACAGAATATGAGGGGAACTGGTGCTATCTTTCATGTGTCTTTTCCTTTTGTTTCCTTGCTTTGCTCTGATCTGAAGGATAAATATTCATATTACATTGTCGAGGTTGTATTCAAACGAAAGAATGCCTCGGTTACGCCTATTACATATATTTTATGAAGCTCACTCACTTATCATTTGCTCTGCTCGTTTTCATTTCTCTGTACAAATTAATTTGTGCAGACGAGAAAAAAGATACTCCCCTCCCCCTCGCCCAGGCTGTGGAAGAGGTATACCCGGCAATCGTTCGAATTGAAGTGGTCTCGGAACAGGGTTCAAGTGGCCGGATGATGAAGTCTCGAGCAACCGGAAGTGGAGTGATCGTATCCGCGGACGGACGGGTTGTGACCAATCATCATGTGGCAGGCAAAGCAACTCGGATAACTTGTCGTTTACATGACGGGGAGGAAGTAATGGCAGATTTGCTGGGAGCTGATCCGATGACTGATTTGGCAGTTCTACGATTGCGCATGGAGGACCGTCCTCCAACGAGTAAACCTCTAACCGTGGCCACATTTGGAAATTCGGACGAGGTCGAAATTGGAGATGTTTGTTTTGCCATGGGAAGCCCGGCCGGACTATCCCAATCTGTAACCCGGGGCATCGTTTCTAATGTCGCTTTGATTTCTCCGAATCAGGGATCATTTCGACTGGATGGAGAGAATGTGGGGGAATTAGTGCGCTGGTTGGGGCATGATGCAATCATTTTCCCTGGAAACAGCGGTGGGCCACTTGTGAATGAAAAGGGATTTATTATTGGAATAAATGAAGTGGGAATTGGTAGCTTAGGGGGTGCGATTCCTTCCAACCTTGCACGCTCCGTATCCAAAGAATTAGACGAGAATGGATTTATTTCCCGTTGCTGGACAGGTTTGGAATGTCAACCTGTACTCGATCCCAACCAAAAAGGTCTATTAGTCGCAGGGATAATTGATGGTTCTCCTGCAGATGATGCCGGATTGAAAGCCGGGGATATGATCAAAACTTACGATGGGAAAAAAGTGATGGCCCGTATTGCTGAGGATCTACCCATCTTCAACCAATTATCTTATGGTATGAAGGTTGGAAAGAAAGTTAAAATTAGTGGAATTCGGAAGAATAAAAAAATGACATGGATTCTAACTACTGCCACACGTGAATCTGCGTTTGCCAAGGAAAGGGAGTTAAAAAGTTGGGGTCTAACTGTTCGTGATTTTACTTTAATGTCTTCCCTCGAAGCACGTCGTTCGTCAAAAGAAGGTGCGCAAATTCATTCTGTGGGGAGAGGTGGTCCATCAAATAGTGCAAAACCCAGTCTTATTCGTGGAGATGTAATCACAAAAATTAATGGACTACCAGTTACCGGAATTAAAGACCTGGTTCGATTATCCAAAAAAATAACGGATGGAAAAAAAGAACCTGTATCTACTCTGGTCAGCTTTGAACGCGATATGGCTCAATTGCTCACAGTGGTAAAAATTGGACCGGAAGCAGAGGAAAATCGACCCGTTCAGGCATGGAAACCCTGGTTAGGTGTGTCCACTCAAGTATTAACCCGGGAACTTACCGAAGCCCTTAAAATGCCTAAAACAACAAGGGGGGTAAGAATCGCTCAGGTATACCCAAGAACACCTGCAAAAAAAGCGGGCATGAAGGCAGGTGATCTTTTATTTAGGATCGATGGACAAATTATCCAGGCTTACCGCACTGAAGATGCAGAGGTTTTTGGAAATATGATTAAAGAATACAAACCCGATTCACTTGCCTTGTTTTCTGGGATGCGAGATGGAAAAAAGATCGACCTCAATGTGACTTTGGAAAAACGACCGGATCCTTCTAATGAATTACCCGATTACGAGGAAGAGACTTTCGAATTTACGGTTCGCGAATTATCTTTTGGAGACCGGGTCAGCAAACGACTCAAGGAAAAAGAACCTGGCTTAGTAGTTGAAAATGTGGAACCCGCAGGATGGGCTTCCCTAGCTGGTCTGAGGCAGGGTGATCTGGTGCTTAGGATTAATGGAGAGAGCATGAGTGAAGTCGATTTATTTGAAAAAAAGATGAATCAATGGATTAAAGAAAAAGAGAAACGAATTATTTTCTTTGTCAAAAGAGGGATTCACACTCTTTTCCTAGAACTTGAACCCGATTGGGATAACACCTAAAAAAACTCGAGATATTTCCTTTATGAAAAAACTTTTACTTTTCACTTTCGCTCTTTCTTTTGGAGTTTCATTTCAAGTATTTGCAAAAAAAACAGAATCACTATGGAGAAACCTGCTCAAGGAAAATGCCAATTGTGTAACCTGGGTATCTGTAACCGTAAAACTTGAAATAAGTGCAGGTGGACGAAGCCTTCCTCCACAGGAACAAAAACTCGAAGCTCTCGGTACTGTTATCGCAAAGGATGGATTAACCGTCCTCTCTCTCAACAAGGTTGACCCAACTGCCAATATTCTTTCCCGGATTCGCTCCCCTGGTGCTTCGGTCAATGTGAATTACACCGAGGTTATGCTGCTCATGCAAGACGGCACCGAGGTTCCCGCAAAACTTCTCCTTAAGGATGTCGACTTGGACCTTGCTTATGTTTTACCGATCAAAGAAAGAAAGGAGGAATACAAGGATGTAATTTTCTCAAAAGTTCCCGATGCGGGAAAAGATAACGCCCCTCTCATTCTCGATGAGGTGGTGTCCATCGGTAAATTAAGGCAAACTCTCTACCGTCAATCCACCCTACGCCGAGGCAGTGTGAACGCAGTAATTGAAAAGCCAAGAAAATATTTTGTGATAGAAAATACCAGTCCAGGTACTCCAGTTTTTGATCGAAATGGAAAATGGTTGGGTGTGGTGGTTTATAAAATGGTGGGTGGAAGACCTTCTGAGATTGTAACTTTACCCGCGAGCGATGTCCTGGAAATCGCCGAACAGGTAAGGTCACGCACTCAGTAAGTTTACAATTGCGAAAATTCTCATTATTTCGCTATTGTAAAAAACTACATGATGAATCCGCTCCATTATTCTGGCCAAAAAGTTCTTTTACTTGCACACTTGGCAGCGAGTCTTTTTTTCTTTGCCTGCTCAGAAAAGGAGTTACATCCTGATGATGTCGAATATCGAAAAGATGAGAACGGGACAGAAATTTTATATCAGTTGGGAAAAGAAGAACCATTTGGTAAAGATAAACGGGCTTACATTGTTGATTACCATGAAAATGGTAAATCCCATTTCAAGATCGGTTTTGTAAATGGCTTTAAAGATGGAAATTTCACATTTTGGCAAGATACTGGATTAGAACTTCTAAAAGGTAGCTACAAGAAAGGTAAAAGAAACGGATTATTTACCGCTTTTGGAAAAACGGGAGAACTTGTTTATGAGAAAGATTATCTAAATGGAGAATTGGATGGAACCTTCAAGCTTTACTACCCCAGCTCTCCTAGTGATGTAATTCGTTATGAGGAAAAACTTCATGATGAAGGAATGGACCACGGTGAACTTGATGTGGTCAATCATTTACGTCTGGATGCTGCCTTTAAAAAGGGAAAGCCTCTCGGGACATATCGGGCCTACTACCATCCAAAGGGCAAAATTTTAACCATCGATGAACTATTAAGGGAGGAAGGTTGTTTTGATCAGGACGGAGTACTTTGTGATGAACAATATAGTTATTACCCACAAACCCATGCCCTGGTCGTCAATATGCCAGACAAAACGAGACTGGAAACTATTCATCCAGCAAGTTCAGACGGATTTTCACGAGCTATTGATGCAGCCGCCAGCGAAATTCGTAAAATTCCATCTTATCGAAATCCCAACAATTCCCCTGCTTTAGTTTACGCTATCGATGAGAGAGGTAATGAAATCATGCCCATTTGGTCTTCTCATATTCAAGAAATCGCCATTCGTAACATGGATGGATTTCTACTAAAAACTAAATTTAGCCCAACCTATGAGGCATTTGTATTCGACGCTAGGAAACTAGCTGATGAAACCCTCCTCGCTATTGATACCAGTTTGGATCCAGAAACTTTATCCAGACTCGACCGGGAAGGTGCATCCGTCGAGATTGTGGGATTGGATGAAAACGGTGTAATTATTGATATCCTTTGGTCAAGTAATCAATCCAAAGAAATCATTCCGCTGGACGAAAGAATTGACCGAAAGCGAACAAAATTGAAAAGAAGTTGGAATGAAGGAACTACGAGTGAAACCAAATGGCTTTTATCAAATGGTTCACGAATTACCACTCAAGACGACCCCAGTTTGTCAGGCTCAATTCCCTTTATTCGATAGGTAATTTTATTCTTTTGGAATCGCGTCAAAGGGATTACCGGGAAGTGGCATATTTTCAAAGGGGTTCGCTTCTTTGGGTTTTTCCTTTGAAACATTATCAAAAGGATTCGCTTCAACAGGGCTACCCGAAGGCTTTTTTAACTCACTCACATGGTCAAAAGGATTCCCCTCTTTCGGAGTCGGAGATGCTGTATCAAATGGATTAGCGGGGGTTGGTGTTGCTTGTTCAAAAGGGTTTCCTGAGGCAGGAACCTGATCAAAAGGGTTTGATGCGGGTAATTGGTCAAAGGGATTGACTGCGGGTTTAACTTGATCGAAAGGATTGGTTTCAGGAGTTTGATCAAAAGGGTTCGTCGCAGGGGATGAGGGTTCAGGAATGTTAGGAGAAGCAGGACTAGATTTACCTTCATAAAATGGAATAAATACATCGTCTTTCTCCTGCTCGATGAAATGTTCAATCCGAGGACGGTAGTCGTAACTCCAGACAAAACGAACGGGGTCATTAATTTCAAAATTATCAAAAAACTCTAATGTTTTCGGATGATACCCTCCTCCATTTTCAGGTAATCCACCCTTCCAGCGGGCATAAAAGCGCCAAGGTGTTAAATTTTCCTCATTTTCCACATCGATCCACTTATCCCCTTTTTTAATTAATACTCCATTAAAAACTCCAGCCGTGTTAAATGGTTTGATATGTTTAATTTTTTTCACACGTAAATGGCCATCCCAAAACCAATTTAAGTAAACTCGGTTTCCGACAACTAATTCTTTAAACTTCTCTAAACTTTCTAAATGAAAACCGCCTCCACGAGATGGAGAACCGCCCTGCCATTGGGCAAGATATCGGTTCACCAAGCCATCATCTTCAATGACCTCAACCCAAGCATCACCTTTTGAGGAAAGTATACCCTTCAATTCTCCCGCTTTTTTTATCGGTATTTCTCCCAGCAATGGGAAAATCAGGAGCAAAAAGTATAGATAAACGACCTTCATAAACCTAGTTTACATTAGGCGTAAAAATCAAAACCGTCAATAAACGTAACGGTAATATACTTCTAGCATCAGCGTACAAAGAGTTGTGCGGTAGACCTCTGCATCTTGCCCACCTTGGCTTGAAGTTTTTCCACCACCCTCTTTGGGCCAACTACCATTCGCAAGTTGGGAATTAAGAAGCATGGGTTCCATTTTTCGATTCCAAGCCGTCCAAAATGCTCCACCATAATTAAATAATGCCTGTGCATCGTAATACCAGGAGTACAAGTTTGCGTCTCCACTATGATATTCCATCGACAAATTATCTTTTAAAATATGTTGCATTGCTTTTTTTAAAGTCTCTTTCTTTTCTTCCTGTGAAGGATGGCCAAATTTCCATGATTGCAAACCTAGGGATCCAACACCGGTCAATTTATGGCTAGCTTTCTTCGAATCTGATTTGTTTCGATAACCAAAGCCACCATTTACGGGTGAGTAAACTCGGTAAAAGTTTTTAACTGCTAATTCAAGTGCGGGTTCAATATCAGGAAAATCGGCACCCGTATTGTACGCAGCTTTCAATGCCTGAAACTGCCAACCACTTACTGAAGTATCACTCGCTCCCTTGTTACCAAAATCCACCATTCGTACATTATCAACACTTGGGCGTTCCACCATATAAACCCATCCTCCATCGCCTTGTTGACCTGCGACAATTCGATGTATTGCTTTTTGAAGGACTGGTAAGATGAAAGCTTTCTCAGTCATTCCATAAGCCTCGGCAAGTGCATAACTTGCAATTCCATGGGCATATGCAGAACCGTGTTTATGATTGGTCACATAGAGCCAGCCATCTTTTTCATCTCCAAGTTCAACAAGATATTTAATTCCTTTGGCAACTGCTTCTCCATATTCAGGTGAATCTGTTAAATCACAATGCCCTAAATAACATAGAAGTGCAAAACCGGTCATGGCCCCCTTTGAGTTATTTCCCCAAGAACCATCAGCATTTTGATCTTGTTTCAACCAGTTCAATGCTTTGGTCACCGCATTTTCGACCCGTTCAGGGTTTCTGACTCCCCCCCTTGCTAGTCTGGCTACACGTCCAACTTTATCACAACGACCACTCATTGACTTGGGGACGGAAACTCCTAAGGAATTAACCGCTGCTCTTAAATTAGAAATTTTATCTCCTTTTGCTTTTGATAAAATATCATTTGGATCCTCCGCACCACGAAAAACGGTTGGGTCAAATGCTAGGGCATTATCTTCATTTTCATCAAAAACCAAAGCATTGGGATCACCAATATCCTTATTCTGCTGATCTTCACCAATTCGTGATAAAAGAAGGTCCTCAGCTTCTGCTGTTCCCTGATCAAATTCGGCCGGTTCCACAACTTCCTGCACATTTTGAGCGGATACCTTAGTTTTCTCTGCAATTCCCTGTTCTGCTCCTGCAATATCTGGATTTGCTACCTGTGCTTCCCGCATAGCATTCTGATTATCCGCGTTTGCCCCTCCCATCGCATCAAGTCCTTCTCCACCTCCGCTATTTCCGAGTCGAGCTCTTTCCCCCCCTGAGGCGACATTTGTCTCGTCACTGATAGGAACTTTTGATCCTTCCGTTTCCTGACCAGCTGATTGTCCTGCCTTAGCAATAGTTGCTTCTGAAGGAGAAGATGGATTAATTAAAAGAAACAAAAATGAACCCAAGCTCAATAAAAGACTGGCATAAGACATTCCCAAATTAATCCAAGGAATCGGTCCTATTCCACTAGGTTTTTTCTTCTTTTCCTCGAAAAACGCAAGGTGGACTAATACGCCAACCCCAAGCCCTGAGAAAACAAGGACGGACGCGACAAGAAGATTCCCGAGAAATAAATTTCCTATTACAGCCAACCCAAGGGTCGAAGAAAGAATAAAAGAAAGTATGGTCTTAGTATTCATACCATACTTCCTTTGTTTGAAAATTTATGTTCCCTTTTTATATTGGAAGTATACAGGGAAATTTCAGTAATTGTTAAGATCAATCAGCAGATGCATACTTATTTTTACAGCCCTTGCAGCAAAATGCAACAGTTTGACCCCTGGAGTTCTTCGCGGTTATTGATGGGTTAGCCTTACGATCCGTTTTGACGGGACACATTTTGTTAATTGTGGAGGTGTTTTGAGATGTATTGCTTACTTTTGAATTGTAGCGACCATCCTCCTGGCCTCCGCCATATTTTCCAAGGTCCAAGCCAATTTTGCGTGAAGCTTCCATGATTAAATTCATGTAATATGCAGGATCTCCTTCAGAATTGACATGATATTCATCACTGAAAACGATTCCATCACGATTGCGAATATGGTCGCCATTCTCCTGCCAATAAAAAGGTTTTAAATTTTGACCAGCACCCGAGAGGTATCCATCTCCACGCCATGCGTTTTCAACAAATTCCTTAAATGACTTTGCAAATGTTTTACCACGATCCACTTGGAACATAATACCACGATAAAGTCCGCCATATCCATTAAGTCCTTTGCGAAGGTCTTTGAGATCATCCATGTAATGATCCTCTGGTTTGCGATTAAAGTTAGGTAGATGGTAAGCGGGTTGGGCTTCGTCCTGAAATACAAGTGCCAATACATTTTCTTTTTTGGCCGCGTCTGCGAAGAATTTAAGTGTGCGTTCTCCTTCTCCATCCACTACAAGTACTCGTCGGTTATAAAGATCTTCGTCGTTTTTGTAGTAAGGAAGCAACGCGTTTTTAAGAAGAGTGTCTTTCATCTCATCTAATGCCTTTCTTGTGCTCAAAATTGAACCACTCCCGTCAACATGCATCATTATGTAAAGGTTTCCATCTTTAGGAAGATGGTCATAATCCCATTCATCATCGTCGTGCCCATGTCCATCACCGCACGCATCGCATCCTTCGTCTCCACAATCCTTACATGCTGCTCCCACTCCCAATCCTAAGGGATGAGAAACACGACCGGAAACAAGTCCGGCAGCAGCTCCAGCTCCAGCTCCACCGACTAATCCGGCAACCCCACCGGCAACTCCAGGTGCAACTGCAAGTGCAGGTCCGCCCATTTCTCCAGGGTTACTCGCTGGATTGGTCGGGCTCGTCATTGCTGAAATTTCTTCACCATCACTAAATCCATCGCCGTCAGTATCAGAATTGGCAGGATTTAATCCATACAAGGATTCTAAGGATTCAGGTACACCATCTTGGTCGGTGTCAGCACCTGGTGCAAGAGTACCAGGCTTGCTTCGAGGATCAAGGGGGGTAG
>JABGWU010000023.1 GCA_018645475.1 Opitutia bacterium | reverse complement strand
ATTATTTTAACAATTCTGGTTCTATGCAGCAGTTTGGCCCAAGGTAAAACTATAAAGCCACTCGAAGGTAGTCGTCCAAACATTATCTTTGTTCTTACGGACGATCAGGGAATGGGAGATCTTTCCTGCATGGGCAATAAGATTCTGCGTACTCCAATCATTGATAATCTTTACAAAGCTTCTACAAGATTTACCGATTTTCAGGTCAGTCCCACATGTTCACCCACGCGGGCGGCAATCATGAGTGGTCGCTTACCTTTTGAGGTTGGTGTGAGTCATACCCTCATGCAGCGAGACCGTCTTGCACCGGAAGTGACAACTTTTCCAGAGGCATTGCAAAGAGGTGGGTATCGAACTGGATTGTTTGGGAAGTGGCACCTGGGAGACGGGGATGAATATTTACCTCAAAACCGAGGCTTTCATGAAGTACTCATGCATGGTGCCGGGGGCATAGGGCAATCTGGATTTGGAGACTTTAAGGAAAATGCCAACAATAAATATTTCGACAATGTACTTTTGCACAACAAGACCATCGTGAAGACCAAGGGATTCTGTACCGATTTGTTCTTTCAGGCAGCGATTAGTTGGATGAAAAATCAGTATGACAATGAGCACTCTTTTTTCGCTTATCTCTCCCTTAATGCCCCGCACGGTCCACTGATTGCCCCAGAAAAATATAAAATGCGTTTCCTTGATGAGGGTTACGATAATTCTACGGCTGCCCGTTATGGTATGATTGAAAATATTGATGATAATATGGGCATTCTAATGGATAAACTGAAGCAGTGGAATGCGCTGGAAAATACCCTGGTTATTTTTATGACGGATAATGGCATGGCGATGAAAGGCATCGGTCATAAAGAGAAAGGGCGGTTGATAGCATGGAATGCCGGAATGAGAGGCACCAAAGATACCAACTGGGAAGGAGGAACGCGTGTTCCTTCATTTTGGTATTGGAAAGGAATGCTGGGAGAGGGTGTGGATATATCCGCATTAACTGCCCATGTCGATTTATATCGAACTTTTTGTCAACTTGCCGGTGTCGAAATTCCCAGGAGCAACCTAACTCCAAAAGGCCGGTCACTTGTACCGTTGTTGCAGGACTCCAAATCAAAATGGAAAGATCGAACGCTTTTTTCTCATCGAGGACGTTGGGGTGGTGGTGGAAGAGGAAAACCCACTCGCGCGGAAGCAAAGTATTACGGAGCATCCGTTCGTAATAAGCGTTGGCGTCTTGTTTTCGAAATGGACAGTGCAGGTCCGTGGTTGAGTGATATTTCAAAAGACCCTGGTGAAACCAAAAACTTAATCAAAGTGCATCCTGAAGTGGCGGAAAGAATGAAAAAGGAATTTGATCAATGGTGGGACTCGACAGAGAGCTATCTCGTCAATGAAGGCTTGCCCCGCATTGCTTCGGGTAATCACCATCTCCAATTACTTTATGATAAACAACTCGCTGCAAAAGGGATTCCCGACTGGAGTCCTCAAATTCATGCAAAAGGTAAAAAGGTAAAGAAACCATAAGTATTTCGATTTTAAAAAAGAATGAGTGGATTTACCCATTTCTGATTGCCGACAAAAAATAAGTATGCGTATGTGTGGATGCGGAGGAGTTTGAACCATGTGATGGTAAGAATTTGTTTGAAGGAAAAGATTTAAAAGTAAGAAAATGAAAGCTCAGAACATTTAAAATATTATGAAATTACTTCCTCCAATCTATTGCCTTCTTTCCACGCTGTGTCCTGTTTTCGCCTCTGAAAATCCAACCGATCCAATAAATAACTTTGAAATCGAAAAACAAAGGCGTTCAGAATTATCCCTACTTAACGACAGGGGTGCATCCAGTAAATCCCCTCCAACTGAGTTCAAGTCCGAACTTTTTAAGTCAGGGAAACTTATTTACTCTGATGATTTTAATGGCGCTGTAAACAAAGAGTTTTGGGGGCAACCCAAGGGGAAGAAGATCAAGGATGGGATATTAACGGTTGGTCCACTTTTTAAATCCAAGGAGGAAGCAATGAAGGTTCTTAAACGGGATCACCACCTGTGTTTGGAACCCGTTCCACATATTAACCGGATACCGGAGAAGTTCGTAATGCATTTACGCTATCAGTTTGCCAAGCCTGAGCTTACACCGGGTCGTCCGTCCTTTCAGATCGGTCATCATATGATTAGTCTTGGGATTGTAAAAGAGGGGGGGCACCGCGTGAAACTTCCGGACGGTCCTTCTTTCTCCGAACCCGAATCCGAGATGGCTTTGAACAGATGGATCGGCCTGCCGATCGAATATGAATTGGGCAAGATCCGGGTCTTGGTCAACGGAAAGGGTAAAACCT
>JABGWU010000202.1 GCA_018645475.1 Opitutia bacterium | reverse complement strand
GTGATGGGCATCCAGGGACCGGGCGATTTCTTCGATACCATCGTGATCGGAGAAAGAATGCCCAGACATTGGATTTCCGGGAGCAACGGATTCAGCCGAACCAATGACTTTGCAGGATCCAAGCCCGAGGAGTCGGTCAACCAGATCATTCATCTCATCATGACTTACCAACCCGACGGCATGATCACACTTTACCGTAACGGTGAGTTATACGGCAAACCCTACAAGAAATCATTGGCAACCTTCCCCAAGGGCAAGTCGTCAGTCATCTTTGGCCTGCGCCACCTCCCCAAGGGCGGAGGTAAGCACCTAACCGCAACCATAGACAAGGCAAGGCTCTATGACCGGGCTTTGAATAAAAAAGAGGTCGAGGAAGCAGCCCGGGGCAGCCAATTGTTCGTTTCCAATAAGGAACTGCTTGCAGCCCTTTCGCATGACCAAAGAAAGACCAAAGAGCAGTTGGAAAAGAAGCTCAAGGCTTCCATGAATGCGTTGAGGAAGGCCCCCAAGGCATTGGATCCGAATAAGCTCAAGGGGGAGGCTCAAAAACAATTCGATAACGAGATGAGAAGAAGGTTACGTTCCGAGAGTTTCAAGAGGGTAGCCCTGTCCGACCCTAGGTACGGGGGAATTATTACCAATGCGGCCATGCTCAGCATGACCTCCGGCCCCAAGCGCACTCATCCCATTGCCCGTGGTGCGTGGATCATTGAAGTCATCCTGAATGATCCCCCGCCTCCTCCTCCCAATGATGTTCCGCCCCTCACGGATGATGGAAACTCAAAGAACATGACCATTCGTGAACAATTCGCCAAGCATCGGGAGCATGTTGATTGTGCTGGTTGTCACTCCAAGCTGGATCCACTCGGATTCGCTATGGAAAATTTTGATATTACTGGCCGATGGCGTGAGAAATACCGAAACGGTCGAGAAGTTGATTCAAGCGGGAAACTTATGAGAAAGCATACTTACAATGATGCGGTCGATTTTAAGGATTCGCTCCTCAAAGAGAAGGACCGCTATGCCAGGGCCTTTGCAAGTCACCTTCTTCGGTTTCTTACCTCTAGGGAACTCACGCCGGGGGATACGCTTGAGATCGAACGGATTGTGAAAAAGGCAAAAACTTACAATTATCGTCTTAAATCACTCATCCGGGAAGTTGTTTTGAGTTCGCTGTTTCCCGGTAACGATTAGAATATTTGTTCCCTAAAATCGTTTGTTAATCAGTCTTATTTTTTAACGATCCTTCTTAAGACTAATCATTAATTTAGTTGAATAGCTAAATAACTAAATATATACATTCATCATCTATGTCTCTTACCAATACTTTTAAGGCATTAGGTGACCGAAACCGGTTGCGTATGGTGCACGCTCTTTTTCAGCGGGAGGAGCTTTGTGCCTGTCAACTTATTGAATTGCTTGAAGTTTCGGGGGCAACAGCTTCCCGACATATGTCGATTTTGTTCCAAGCCGGAATTGTTGAAAGCCGAAAGGACGGTAGATGGGTCCATTATCGGTTATCGCAGGAGACGGTTGAATTGAATAGCATGTTTAAGTGGCTTGAAGTCGAAATCAAGAATGATTTCTCATTTCGGGAGGATATCAAAAAATTAAGTCAGATTACTTCCTGCGAACCGGATGAATTAAGAAAAAAGCAACGGGAACAGGCATGCTGTACTTAGTCATAATTTATGAGTGACAAAAAGAAAGTTCTATTTTTATGCACGGGTAATTCCTGCCGTAGCCAGATGGCAGAAGGGTGGGCAAAACATTTAAAAGGCGAGTTCCTCGATTTTTATTCTGCGGGAATTGAGACACATGGACTGAACCTCAACGCGGTCAAAGTAATGGCGGAAGCGGGTGTAGATATATCATCGCAGCAATCTGAAAACATTAAGAAATTTGAAGAAGCAGCCCTCGATTATGTGGTAACGGTTTGCGGTCATGCTCATGAAACCTGTCCTATTTTTAATGGAGACTGTAAGGTTGTCCATGTCGGCTTTCGGGATCCCCCAAAACTTGCTCGTGATTTAGAGAAGCAGGGTGCTTCAGGTGCAGCCCAGTTAAATTGTTATCGTGAGGTGCGTGATGAGATCAAAGCATACATACAATCTTTACCAGATTCCCTTTTATCCCAGGGGAATTAAATTATGAATAAATTTGTAGCAGAATTTTTAGGAACTGGATTTTTGTTCTGTGCGGTGGTGGGTTCAGGAATTATGGGAGAGCAACTAAGTACAGCAAACGATTCGCTCACTCTATTGGTGAACACTCTGGCTACTGTTTTTGCCCTTTATTTTTTAATCAGCGTGTTTCAGGCATTCAGCGCACATTTTAATCCGGTGGTTTCTTTTATCTTTTATCTTAAGGGTGAAATTACCGGAAAGACCTTCCTTACCTTCTCCTTCTTTCAAATATTGGGAGCGATTACGGGAGTGATTCTTGCCAATTATATGTTTGAGTTAGATCCCGTTTGTTTTTCACAAAAAGAGAGGGAAGGGACGAATATTTTTGTCAGTGAAATCTTCGCGACCTTTGGACTATTGCTCGTGATTCTTCTTTCCTCCAAGGACCGGGTTGCCTCAGTGGTGGCTGCATATATCGGCGGGGCTTACTGGTTTACTTCATCAACTTCCTTTGCGAATCCAGCTGGGGCCATTGGGCGTTCATTCTCTAATACCTTTGCGGGTATTAACCCGGACGATGTTGCCTTGTTCTGCCTTGCCCAATTTATTGGAGCATTGTTGGCCTATTTTTTATACAGGTTCTGCTTTGCAGGGAACTCGATAACAAGTTCGGAATAAGTTTCTGTTCAGATAGTTTACTCAGGTTTAAGCTGGGTATTCCTGACTGTTGCAAAAGTTTAGAGCTTTTGAATTTTTAGATTTCGAAACCAAACTGGATCATTATGATCCTGTAACAGAATAGGTCCTTCCCAGTTTCCAAAGCCTTTATGTTTTTTATATTTACTTTTCTGGAATTGTTTTTTCCAGTCTTCAGATCCCCAAGTAATTTCGACCACTTTTTCTCCATTTAACCAGTGCTCGATTTGGTTTCCTTTAACGAATATCCGACCTTTATTCCATTCACCCACTGGTCTCAAAGGCTTTGAATCCGGGGCAGCTACTAATTCATAAAGGGAACCTGCTCGGTGCGTCGGGTTCTTATTGTCCCGATGTTTTTGATCATCCAATACCTGATACTCAAGTCCAAGATTTCCCCGTGCCCGGTATTTTATTCCACTATTCCCCGCTTTAGAAATTTTCCATTCAAAGGTTAATTCAAAATCCTTAAATTTTTCTTTGGTTATGATGTCTCCACCTTTAGCGTGGCGATATGTAGTACCATTTTCAATAGACCATCCCTTGTCCACTTTTTCACCATTCACCTTAGTCCATTGTGAGAAGTCATCTTTTGCGAAGAGATCCTTCATTTTTCCCAGTTTTGCTGCATGAAGATTCCCAATGATTAGAATAGAAAATAGGATTTGGTATAATTTCATAATGTAGTTAGATAAAATAATTTAAACACATTGCTGTGGGTGGAATGTTTTTTCAACGATCAACCTTTAAATTTAAAATTTCTTTTTTTGGACTGTATTCAGTAATCGAATTGAAAACTTATTGATTATATCCTCTATTTATTAAACCCCTTGTGGTTCATAAATTCCCAGATTCGATTCATCCAAGTAAAACTTCCGGTTTCTGGAGCTGCTTTGCGTTGGAAGCAATGACCTCTTTTGGCCAGGGTATGGAGGTCAGACTGTATGCCCATTCGCCGAAGCTGTTCCCAGCATTTCACAGATCCCATAGGAGAGTAAACATCCTCATCTCCGTGGATAAAAAGCATGGGGCAAGTTGCCAGATCAAATGAAAATTCAGGCGCGATTCGTACATCATTTTCATTTCCTCCGTTTTTATTCCCTCCATTGATACCGTCAGTTAATGCATAAGCAGGATAGATAGCTACCGCCCATTGAGCATTACAAGGGATTTTATCAAGCTTATCGATCGCCAGGTAAGAGCGGTTTTTCGAGCTGGTGGCTCCCATCAGTGTAAGATGTCCGCCAGCGGAGGATCCCATGATCCCGATACGATTGGAGTCTAATCCTTCTTTTTCCGCCTGATTGCGAACGATCCGGATTGTTCTTTGAAGGTCCTGCCATGCGGTAGTGTGCTTCGCTAATCCACCAAGTGGTCTTGGACTACGATATTTTAAAGTCACTACTGTCATACCTTTTTTATTCAAGTAACGTCGTACTGGTGCGACCTCGAAACTATCAGGAGAATTACCACCGTAGCCTCCACCCGAATAGATTATTTGAATTGCCTTGGTTTTGAGTTCCTTGGGCATGTGCCACTCTAGGTACGGCTGATTTTGCTTTGCTTGCAAGTCAGGGATTTTACCATCAGGCCAGACTGATTCTTTACGATATTTAATTCGATATTCATCGCTTTTAAAACGAGACATTAGATCGACTTCTCTACCCAGTTGCCCATCAAAATTCATCTGACGCATAAATTCAGTAATTCGATCAATCCAGTGGTCAAAGGCAGTCCCATTCTCACCCTTGTTGGGGTCACCCATAAAACCGTGGCCCCGATCCGCAAATAGATGGATCTCGGCTGGTATTTTCATTCTTCTTAGTTCCCGGTAGATTTGGATGGAGCCATTTGGAGAATAAACATCTGTGCCTCCGTGAAAGAGTGCCATGGGGCAGGTGTTGGCATCAAATTTGAATGTATCTGAAAGCTTAATATCGATTCCATCGCCATTACGGGTATTCCTACCGGTGAGACCGTCGGTTAGGGCATAAGCAGTATATACAGGTATGGCCATGTTGATGTGGCAGGGTAGTTTGTCCAGTTCGTCTATTGGTTGGTAGGCCGGAGTAAGGGAACTCGTTGCGAGTAATACTGTCATGTGGGATCCCGCTGAGAACCCCAGGGCACCAATCTTCTCTGGATCAAAGCCACGATCTTTGGCCGCTCTCCTGATCAGTCGAACAGCACGCTGACCATCCTGCCACGCACTTTGGTAGATGGGTAATCCAATTGGCCTGGGAGTGCGATAAGTGAGGTTTACGCAAACATATCCAAGATCGGTGAATCTTTTTGCCAGTCTGTTAATCCAGAGTCCATCAACACATGCGTTATAGCCACCACCAGTAATCAATAGCATGCAGGCACCATTTTTCTTCTTGGGTGCCTCAAACCAGTCAAGGTGGGGCATTGTATGCTCGGTGCGATTGAAGCCCTTTGATTTTACTTCTTTGT
>JABGWU010000201.1 GCA_018645475.1 Opitutia bacterium | reverse complement strand
GAAGTTGATTGCAGTTATGGCTACGTTTCATGCCTAATATAAATAAAAATTAAAGTGATGAGTATAGAGAATCCTGTATCATATGGCAAGTGTGGTGTGTTATTCGGATTTTATACTCGCCATTCATTAGGGGCATGGCATGGGTTGAAGGGATGAACAACAGGTTTGTAGTGATCATGGCTGGGGGGCGCGGTGAGCGCTTCTGGCCCCAGAGTCGATTAACGCGTCCAAAGCATCTTTTGCCGATTGTGGGAGACTCTGCCATGCTTGCCCAAACGGTAGACCGCCTGGATGGACTGGTTCCCAAGGAAAATATTTTTGTTATAACCAATGTAGAACAGCGTGATGCAGTTTTGGAGAGTTGTCCGACCCTTCTTCCTAACCGAGTGATCGGAGAACCGGTCGGAAGAGACACTGCAGCTGCAGTGGGTTTGGCCGCATTATTGGTGTCTCATGAGGATGAGGATGCTGCATTTGCTCTTTTACCGGCAGATCATGTGATTGATAACGGCGAAGGTTTTCGTTCGGTTTTAAACAGTTCTTTTGAAGCGGCAGAAAAGAATGATTTTTTGATTACGATTGGAATCAAGCCCACTTTTCCATCGACTGGATACGGATATCTTGGTCGGGGGGAAGAAGTGGAAATTGCAGCTGGTCGATCGGTTTCTAAGGTGGATCGATTTGTAGAGAAGCCTGATTTGGAAACCGCGGAAAAATATTTGACAGAGAGCAGCTACTTTTGGAATGCCGGTATGTTCGTATGGAGACCAAAGGTTATATTATCTGCTATCGCCAAGCATGCACCAGGATTATCCGGGGGCTTAGATCTTTTACGAGAAGATTGGAGTAAAAATGGTTCATTGATTGAAGCAATGGAAAAGGTTTATCCCAAATTGGAAAAGATTTCGGTGGATTTTGCCGTAATGGAAAAAGCGGACGGGGTGGTTATGTTAGAATCCGATTTTGACTGGGATGATGTGGGAGAATGGCCTGCGATTGCGAGACATTATCCCGCTGATGAAAGCGGAAATGTTTTTAAAGGGGACGGTGTAGCGGTGGATTCAACAGATAACTTATCTTTTGCTGAAGACGGACACTGTATAACTTTATTAGGAGTAAAAGATTTAATTGTAGTGCAGTCAGGAGACGCCACAATGGTTTGTCATAAAGATCGTGCTCAGGAAGTGAAAGCACTGGCCCAACAGGTTGGGGATAAACATCCGGGTTTAACTTAGAGTAAAAGGATATGCCGAATTATCTTGGGGTTGACTATGGAACCAAGCGGATAGGATTGGCTTGGGCGGATGACTTGGGGATTGCCTTGCCTATCGGAGCCTTTCCAGGAGTGGATGATTCTTCATACTTGGAGAAGTTTCGAGAAGTCGTGGAGCAAAAAAAAATTAATGAAATTATAGTGGGCTATCCAATACATATGGATGGAACCGTCGGTATTCGTGCAAAAGAGGTGGATATTTTTATAAAAACTATTGAGGAAACATTTAAAATCCCTGTTCATCGGGTGGATGAGCGATTGACGAGCGTGGCCGCGGAGCAGGCAATAGGAAAACAATCGGCCAAAAAGAAGAAGCAAAACCTTGGGAAAATAGACGCTTCTGCAGCGGGCTTGATTTTACATGATTTTATTGAGAATCGAAAGATTATTGCTCCACCTGGAATATAAAATATTTGCATGAAAGAAGACCAAGGATTTATACAGCGTTGGCGATGTGTTTGTGCATATGACGGAACGGAGTACGCCGGTTGGCAGAAACAGCCAACTAAGGATGCGGTTCAGGATGCAATAGAGACTGCCCTTGCTCAAATTTTTTCGACCCCCGTACGTACGGTTGGTGCGGGGCGAACTGATGGGGGGGTGCATGCAAATGGTCAGGTTTTTCATTTTGATCAAGAGTGGAAACACGGGGCCGAAAATATGCTTCAGGCCCTTCGATCTTTTTTACCATCTGATATTAGTCCGCGTATATTAGAACCAGTATCGAGAAATTTTCATTCATTGAGTTCTTCCAAAGGGAAGCGTTATGTTTACCGAGCTGTTCAAGGATGGGCAATGCCGCAAGATGAACGATTTTGTTTATCCCTTAAAAACCAGAGGATTGATTTGGATGCTATGAAAAAGGCAGCCTTGTTTTTTGTGGGTAAGCATGATTTTACTGCATTTGCCGCTTCCCGAGGGAAGGGAGAAAAAGAGAATCCGGAGAAAGAAATTTGGAAAATGGAAATAGATTCATCGAGTGATGAAATCAGATTTTGGGTAGAGGGCAGTGGATTTCTTTATAAAATGGTAAGGAGTATGGTAGGTGCTTTGTTCGAGGTGGGGCGTGGAAAAATTAAGTACCGATTCATTAAGGATATCCTTGAAACTCGAAAACGGACAGAGGTCGTGGTGAGTGCACCCGCAAAAGGACTTTCGTTAGAAAAAGTTTTCTACACCAGACCCGGTGAATGGAATGAATGAATTTGTTCAAAAAAACCTGAATTATTTATCCGATTTCTTCTTCCCGGGAAATTGTCCGGTTTGTGAAAAAGCACCCTACAAAGATGGATTATCATACATGTGTTTGGAATGTGAGGATTTATTACCCTGGATTTACAAGAATGGATGCAAGTATTGTGGGATTCCCATGAGCGGATTCGATTTTGATGGTCTTATTTGCGCAGCCTGTAGGGAGGATCCACCTCGTTTTTTGAAGGGTAGGTGTCTGTTCCTGCTCGATCAGAATGGGAAAAAAGTAATTCATGAAATAAAATATCATGGTGTAAAAGATGTCTTAAAAGATTTACCCCGGTGGTTAAGAAGGATTCCATCTTATCAGGAATTTCTTAAAGACTCAGTTTTAATCCCTGTTCCATTGCATACCAAGCGTTTAACAAAGCGTGGTTTTAATCAAAGCGTTTGGATTGCAAATGCATTAAAAAAAGAAATGGGTGAGAGTGTTCTTGTATCTGAAGCTTTATCCCGTGTCCGAAATACACCCACTCAGACCAAGTTCAATATGAGGCAGCGAAAGAACAATGTAAAAAATGCCTTTGCCCTGAAGGCAAAAAATGGTTTAGAACATAAGGACAGAATTGTTCTGATTGATGATGTTTACACTACGGGAGCGACCTTAGATGCATGTGCAAAAGTACTTATTGATGAGGGTTTTCAAAATGTTTATGTTGCCACATTGGGACATGGATAACAAAAGATTTAATTATGGCATTTTTTAGCAAACCAAAATATTCCAAAGTAGTTGTAAAGTCACGAGAAGGTGTACCCAAGGGGGTCTTTACCAAATGTCCTGAAACAGGGGACATGGTCTTTGCGAAGGAATTAAAAAAGAATTTAATGGTCGTACCTACAAGTGGATACCATTTCCCACTTTCGGCACCCGATCGAATTGATTCTCTTGTTGATCGTGGAACTTTTGTTGAATGCGATGATAATTTGTCCTCTCTGGACCCTCTTAATTTTAAGGGACTGGCCGCTTACAAAGATAAATTGGAGCAAAACAAGAAGAAAACATCATTGAAAGATGCGGTTGTTTCCGGAATAGGAAAGATGAATGGTCAATGGGTTTGTCTTGCGGTTATGGATTTTCGGTTTTTAGGCGGAAGTATGGGGTCAGTTGTCGGCGAGAAAATTACTCGTACTATCGAGCGTGGATTACAGTATTCTATGCCCGTGGTTGTGGTTTCAGCATCTGGCGGTGCTCGTATGTACGAGGGGATTTTAAGTTTAATGCAAATGGCTAAGACAAGTGCAGCTTTGTCTAGATTAGCAGAAGCTAAGATTCCTTATTTCTCCATTTTAACAAATCCTACCATGGCTGGTGTCATGGCAAGTTACGCAACACTAGGTGATGTGATTATTGCTGAACCCAAAGCTTTGATCGGTTTTGCGGGTAGGCGTGTGATTAAGGAGACTACACGTGCTGATTTGCCAGAGGGTTTTCAAACTTCAGAGTTTTTACTTGAACATGGGTTAATTGACCAAATTGTGGAGCGGCATGATTTACGAGACCGTTTGATTACTCTTATTGGTCACTTGGGCACCAAGTTAAATACCAAGGAGCCTACTGAAATTGTCAATCCCTCTAAAAAGCAGTCAGTTTCCACGAAGAAGACAGTTATTCGCAAACCTGTCCCAAAGAAGGCTCCGAAATCATCGAAAGCTAAATAATACTTTTTTTTCACCATTATAATTTGGTGGATAATATAATTTCATATTTATACGATCTTCGAAATCGTGGATCTAGTTTTGGCATCGATCGGATGTTAAAGTTTGTTCAATTACTCGGGAACCCACAGGAGGAATTTCCGGTTGTTCATGTTGCAGGTACAAATGGAAAGGGCTCAGTTTGTGCGATGCTGGATTCTATTTATCAAACGAATAGCTATAAAGTTGGGCTCTTTACATCTCCACATTTGGTCGAACTTGGAGAAAGAATTAGAATAAATGGAGAAAATATTTCTGAAAATGCAATTGAGTTCTGGGTTGAGAAATTAAAACCGGTTGCCAGTAAAATGGAAAAAGAGGGCGGTGAACATCCCACATTTTTTGAATTCATGACTGCTATTGCATTTTTGAACTTTAAGAAAAATAAGGTTGATCTCGCTATTATTGAGACTGGTTTAGGAGGTCGCTTAGATTCAACTAATGTGGTTTTGCCAAAATTGTCTATTATTACTACGATTTCGAAAGATCATTGTGCTATCCTAGGGAATACATTGGAGGCAATTGCAACAGAGAAGGCAGGGATTATTAAAAATCAAGTACCCGTGCTGATTGGTTCTTTACCTCTTTGTGCATCGGGTGTGATTGAAAAGATTGCTGAAGAGCGGGGTGCACCTGTCAGTGGAATTGATGAAATGAAATATGAAAGTTTCCCTTCCACAAATTTGAAAGGATCTTATCAACGCCAAAATGCAGCCATTGCTCTTAGGGCAAGCGAAATGCTGGAAAATGAGATTCCCGTTAACAAGGATCTTTGCATTGAAGCATTAAAAAAAGTCAAGATGGTTGGTCGTTGGCAAATCATTGATGCTTCCTCAACCATCATTCTAGATGCATGCCATAATTCTGCTGGAGCTGCGTGTTTAGAAGAAAACTTGGAAACACTATCTGAAAAGCCAGAAATTTGGGTCGGTGTTCTTGGAGAGGATCGAGCACCGGATATTATGGATGTGATTCAGAGGAAAGCTCATTCGATTAAACTATTTGAAGTTAATCAACCTCGGGCGTGTAGCTTATCATTTTTACGTTCTTTAATTCCTAAATCATTTAAGGGTTCAGTTTTAGATTTTGATTTAGATAAAGCGAAGATTGAACTTTCTCGTCAGGACTCAAATAAAACAATTCTGATTACCGGATCAATTTATTTAATTGGTGACATTTTAGCAATCCTTCAACGAACAGATTCTAGACCAAATATGCGGTGGAATGATTTGTTTTAAGTCATTTAAGGAAGTCTAAACCCATGTTATTTTATCTATTTCTATCTGTCAGTTTAGTACTTTAGTTTATTCCGGAAATTATTAACTAATTAGTTACATTAAATACATTTATGTTTTTTAATGTGGTTGATGGAAGACAGTAAATTATGAATTTTGTTTTGTTAATAAGTAATTGAATAACTTCCAATAACTTTGTCTTGGAAAAGTTAAAAAAATACGATTTTCTTGTGTTTTTAAAGTTCTCGATTAGATATTTTACTTCCTTCAAAAGAATGATGTAAAGTTATTAACACCACCCCATATTGTGTCACTAATCACTTCGAGGTACTATATATTGTGTGTATGTTAATATTTTTTTTAAACAAATTACATTTTTTTCTTTTCTTTTCTCTTTTCAACCGACAAAGTCAATCCATGCACCGAGATTCTCTTATTTATTCAGACGAAATCCCGACGCACATTTATAATTTTAATAAACTTTTCAATTTTAGTATAAAAAAACAAAAACACAGGGGGCAGTAGCGATGGATAAAGAATTCAAAATTGGCGAAAAAACATTTCTTCTCAACGAAGAAAAAGCGATGCAGGCATACCATGAAAAGCAAGTCATTAACGGGCGAGACACAATGACATTCAATTTACTTCCACTTAAATACCAGTGGGCGTACGATCTCTATCGCAAAATGAAGGCAAATCATTGGGAACCTGAGGATGTTCCCATGCAGAAAGATGTGGAGCAGTGGAAAAGCAAAACAGAGTTAAGCGAAGCAGAACGTTGGATTGTCATGATGGGGATTGGATATTTTTCAGCAGCTGAAGGCATTGTTGGAGATAATATTCAACATGTTGTTCGTGAGTTGGTTACCGCGCCGGAGCTTAAACTCGTTTTAGGTAGGCATGCACACGAAGAAAATATACATGCGGATAGTTTATTATACATGATTAGCTCGTTGGGAATTAATCCCCATGAGTGTGAGGCGATGTTCGAGCAAATTGAAACCATCCGGCGTAAAAATGAGTTTGTGACAGGTGTTTCTAAAAGTTTGAGGAGAGATATGGACCTTACTCAAACATCTCAGAAGCAGGAGTTTGCGAAAAATATTTTTGTGTTTGGTCAATGCATGGAAGGCACGCAGTTTTATGGTTTGTTTGGTATGATTTTGAGCTTAGCTCGGCAAAATAAGTTCCCCGGTGTTGGTCAAATGTTTAGGTATACTCTTAGAGATGAATCGAACCACATCGAATTATTTCGTAATCTGTTCCGTGTATTGGTTGATGAAAATCCAGATGTTTGGACTAATGAATTTAAACAGGAATTGACTGATTTAATGAAAGAAGCAGTTGAGTTGGAGAAGGAATTCATTAGAGACTGTCTCCCAGTAAATTCTGTAGGACTTAGTTCTGATGAATTTTGCACCTACATCGACTTTATTGCTGATCGTAGATTGAATGGCATCGGTCTAGATGTTCTTAATCCTAGCTTGGAAAATCCATTCCCTTGGTTGGCGGAAACCATGGATGTGAAAAAAGAGCAAAATTTCTTTGAAGGTCGGGTAACTGAGTATCAGAAATCTTCCGCATTGTCAGAAGTTTCTGACGACGAGCTTTGAGTGGCGGTGTTTTTGGTGATTTGTAATGTGTGGTTGACGGAAGGAATTAATATATATGCGTAATACGATTTTTGATGAAGATAAGTTGCTCGTTAAAGCAGCAGGAACACCAAGTGAAAATAAGCCCCGTTTTGATTGGGCTGAAGGCTTGGGAGATAATAGATTTGAAGTACCTAAGGTACGTATTACAGATGGCGCGGGTGATCGTGATTTCCATATCGCCGAGGTGGCCGAAGTCATTGGGGAGGCATTAACCAACCTAATGATATCCAGGGAAGAAAACGAAATATATACTCCAAAAAACCGGGAACTCGTGGTGGAGTCTGCCCGGATCGTCGCTGATCGCTTAATTGAGCGAATGGCCGAGGAGGAGGAAGGCGGTGCCCCCCGCCTCTCCTTTGACGAATTATATCGTTTAATCGAAAAAGCGTTGGTGGAAAACGATGCCTATGATGTTGCTAAGAGTTTAGTTATATGCAGATCAAATGATGGCGGAACGGTTTCAGACGATCACATGGTCGAACAAATCCGTTTAATCAGAAGAAGCGGTCAGGTTGTACCTTGGAATGCGGCCAAGATCGAAGTAGCTGTTCGTAAGGCTTTCCTTTCTCTACAATCTGATTCTGAACCTGCGGTCGAACTAGCCCGCCAGGTTACCCGGAAAGCTTTGTCTACTGGACAAGCTTTCATAAATATCGAGGATGTCCAAGATCTAGTTCAAGAAGAGCTAATGAGAACTGGTCATTTTAAGATTGCTGAATCTTATATTTTATACCGGGCTCGCCGTCGAATTGAGAGAGATACTGGAACCGGAAACGATGAAGTAAAGCAGGATTCTATGATTGTTGTCCAGAAGGGTGATGGATCTACTTTTTTCTGGGATGGAATTGATTTAAAGAAACGAATTTCATTTGCCTCAATCGGATTAGATCTTTGCCTCACATCAGAACAAATTGAAGAGAGTTTACGTCGATCTGTATTTTCTGAGATTAGTGAAGTTGATTTACGAAGAACGATTATCCTTAATTCGAAAACTCTAATCGAAAAAGACGGTGATTTTGCAAAATTTGCTGCCCGTATTTTGCTGTCTTATGTTTATGAAGAGGTCCTGGGTTGGAATATCTCTGTTAATTCTATCGAAGATTTAAAAAGCTTTCATGTGAGCGGACTGAAAAAGTACCTCAAGAGAGGGGTAGAAATCAACAGACTCGATGCAAAGTTGCTCAAACTTAATATCAACAAACTCGCAGATGCCATTGATCCTTCAGCAGATCTAGATTTTGATTATTTGGGAATTCAAACTTTGTACGACCGTTATCTTGTGGTTGATAAAACAAATGAGAAACCTAAGAGGTTAGAGACTCCTCAACTTTTTTGGATGCGTGTGGCAATGGGGGTATTTGCCCATGAAGATAGTCCTGAAGATCAAATTATTTCTCTTTATAATTTGTACAAAAGTAGAAGGTTCTGTTCGTCTACACCTACTCTTTTTAACTCAGGAACTCCTCATTCACAACTTTCTTCCTGTTACCTTTATAAGGTTGATGACACCATTGAATCAATCATGTACCGAGGCATTGCAGAGAATGCATTTCTTTCGAAATGGGCAGGCGGTCTAGGCGGAAGTTGGACATCTGTTCGAGGCACTGGCAGTCATATTGCTGGGACCAATGGAGAAAGCCAAGGTGTCATACCTTTTCTCAAAATGCACAACGATCAATTGTGTGCGGTTAACCAAGGAGGTAAAAGAAAGGGTTCGGGTTGTGCTTATTTAGAGTCATGGCATTGCGATATCCTTGAATTCCTTGAACTTCGTAAAAATACCGGAGATGATCGTCGAAGAACCCATGATATGAACACCGCAAATTGGATTCCTGATTTATTCATGAAGCGGATGGAATCTAGGGGGAATTGGACGCTCTTTCGTAGTAATGAGGTTCCCGATTTACATGATTTATATGGTAAAGCTTTTGATGCCAAGTATGCGGAATACGAAGCAAAAGCAGAAAAGGGTGAAATCTGGTTCCATGCCATGCCTGCTATTGATCTCTGGAAGCAGATGCTCAAAATGATTTTTGAAACGGGGCATCCATGGATTACCTTTAAAGATACTTGCAATGTGCGAAGCCCTCAAGATCATGCCGGAGTCATACATAGCTCCAATCTTTGTACTGAAATTACTCTTAATACAGGTGCAGATGAAACGGCAGTCTGTAATCTAGGTTCGGTTGTTTTAGATTCACACCTCAAGAAAGATGGAGGATTGGACCACAAAAAATTGCGTGAAACAATCCGTATTGCGATTCGTGCATTGGACAATGTTATTGATGTGAATTTCTATCCGACCGATGCAGCTAAAACTTCTAATATGCGTCACCGTCCGATTGGTTTGGGCGTTATGGGACTCCAAAATTCTCTGTTTCGAAAAAATATTTCTTTTTCTTCCGAAGACGCAATTGAATTTAATGATGAATTCATGGAGGCTATTTGTTATTACGCTTACGAAGCCTCGAGTGATTTAGCAAGTGAGCGTGGCACATACTCATCATTCCGTGGATCAAAGTGGGACAGGGGAATTCTTCCTCAAGACACAATAGAACTGCTTGAAAAAGAACGGGGTATAGAAGTTGAAGTGCCCAAGGGGGAAAAGATGGACTGGTCCATTGTTCGTGATAAAATTTCCAAACACGGAATGCGAAACAGTAATGTTGTTGCAATTGCACCAACGGCAACAATTTCTAACATCATGGGATCTTCGCCTTGCATTGAGCCTACTTACAAGAATTTATTTGTTAAAAGTAATCTTTCTGGTGATTTTATGGTCTTAAATAGATTTTTGGTGGAAGACCTCAAAAAACAAGGTCTTTGGAATAATGAAATGTCTGATCAATTAAAATATTTTG
>JABGWU010000200.1 GCA_018645475.1 Opitutia bacterium | reverse complement strand
TTCCATGTTTTCCTCGATCGATTCGACAATCTCGGGGTTTTTATCCATGAGCCCCTTCACGAACCCACTTTCCTTAATTTCCTTGATGTTTAAACGGAAGGTCATTTCCGAATCGGACCCGAACAGGTTTTCTATGGATAGGTTGGCGGGAGAAGCTCCAAAAGTCGGCAAGAAGCCGAAAAGAGAAAATGCCGCAAGCAGTGCGGTCGAGGTTAGGATTTTATTCATGATTAGATTGGGTTGGAGGTGAAAGAACAAGACTTGCAATTGAAAAGAAAAGATGAAGAGGAAATATGGTAAGATATCACAAAGCAATTGAATTCATCCATTATAAAACAGCCTCAATTTTGTAATGAATGAAAGCCGCTGGGGCAGTCTATGAGCTAGAGTTCCAACTCGAGTGCATGAGGCGAGGTCACACCGTCTCCATTCCCATCTGCGACAACGCCGGACACGACGCCATCGTGGATGGACGCAAAGGTTTGAGCAGAGTCCAAGTTCGAGGCACTACCGTCTTTCAGACATACCGCTACCAAGTCGGAACGGGATGCGGGGCAGGGAAGGTGAACACCGAGGGCGACTACGACTTCCTAGCCGTCAGAATCCCCAACCACGACGCTTGGTACTTGGTTCCGCAGAAGGAATTGCTGAACTCGGCAAACGCCAAGTTCTATCCTCACAACTCGAAGAGCAAGGGGACGCTTGTGTAGTTTCGATACGAGAGTAACAGCCCAAAGAGCTGTAGATATGCTAATGCTGGATCACAAACTGTAGATCAAGTTTTCCTTTATCGGCACCCGTCATATAACCCGCTTTTAAAGCGAATCTATTGGATAAAAAATAAACGAAATCTAGACCTAACATTGTACTTGAGTCCAAATCAGATGCAAAAGCACTTGAGTAGTCAAAATAAGGAATTATAGAAAATGAATCGAAGAGCAGTAATTCAGTGCCAAGCTTTAAGTGCCAGGGCCATATATTTCCCACGGGCGTAAATGATATGGATGTCCCGGGAATACCTACCATTTGATCTCCTATTCTATATTCATATCCCATTTTCGCAGAAATAAATGGCGAAATGACCCTCAATACCTTGTTTTCTAATTGAATGGGTAAGTGATATCGCGCACCAAAATTAAAACCAAAGTCAGTAGCAGTTTTTTCTTCAGTGAAGATTCTTTCAGGGTCACTAGCATACCAATATTTGTTGACCCAGTTTGATTTACCAAAGAAAAAGTCATAATTAAGGTTAAAGTTTTGGTGCATTTTTAGAGATTGAGCCACTTTAATTGAATGTCGCTCGTATTCCAATGTGTCTTCAGTATCTCTCATGAAACCAAATAAATAATAACTACTGCCCAGTAGGGTCCTGTAGTTCCCTTGACCGCCACTATCTTTAGGTGTTTGACTAGTAAAATCGTCACTATTGGCAATTGGTTTTATATTTGAACTTTTACTCGAATAGTTGTTGAAATTATTATTCTCTAATTGATTCTCTAATGCTAAAATTTCTTTTGTAACTCCTTCTAATTTAATCCTGGAGATACGCAGTTTTTGTTTAATGTCAGTATTTTCACTACTAGTTTCATTAGAAGAACGCTTAAGGCTTTTAGTAGAAAAACTGTCGTTCAAGGAATTAGTTGTTTTTTGTTCTTTCAATAAACGAAGTGCTTCTTCTTTGGTTATCTCATTATCGACATAAAGTTGAACGATTTTCTGCTTTGCGGTCTCGGTTTTGCTGTTAACGGTCCGCGGGCTAGAAAGATCGGTCGGGTTTGCATATACAGTTCCAAGCGATATGAGAATTATTGCTGTGAATTTCACTAATAAACGCATGAGATTTGTGGGATGTCGATTAATGTCAGGAAAAGACGAAATGAAAGTATAAGTTATTTAATTGGTATCAATAAGTGCAATGATGTTATTGATCTTGTAATTTAATGATGTAGTCAAGTTGATTGCTGAAAGTTGACTACCACTATCATGATAGAGGGCAGGGAAGGTAAACACCAAGGGCGACTACGATTACCTAGCCGTCAGAATCCCCAACCACGACGCTTGGTACTTGGTTCCGCAGGAGAAATTATTGCACTCGGCTACCGCCAAGTTCTATCCGCACAACTCAAAGAGCAAGGGGAGGTACGAGAAGTATCGGGACGCCTTTGGGCTGCTTTATTTTCGGACGGATATGCCGTCCTTGTAGCTCTGGCGTCGCTTTTCGGTCCCGTCCTCTTTGTACTCAACCACAACCCCATTCCCGTTCACGACGTTGGTTACAGGACACTTCTCGCCATTGGGTTTCCAAGCAAAGGCGGTCCATAGTTCGCCGTCCTTGTTTTTTACTTCTATCTGCTTCTCTCCGCTTTGGTACCATGACCAAGCATCAAGTATCTTGCCGTTCTTGGCTTGAAACAGATGCGCTATCTGGCCATTGGGGTAAAAACTCTTGCACCAACCGGTGAATAGTTCGGTCTTCGACTGCAAGACCGAGAGTTCCTCTCTTGAGATTTTGCCCGCCCTCAGATCTTCAACTAATTTGAATTTGTCCGGAACCCTGTAGAGCCGCATGCCATCCTCTGTAGATACGTCATCAACATACCTACTCTCAATCGCCTCAGCGATGATCCTGTTGCGGGTT
>JABGWU010000199.1 GCA_018645475.1 Opitutia bacterium | reverse complement strand
CCATCGACCCACTAGAATCGAGAAGAATCGTGCATTTAAGATTAGTGGATTGCTCAAACTGTTTGACATGGTATTTGTCGGTTTTTCCTGCCACCTTCCAGTCGATATGTCTGATTTCATCGCCGGGGGAATAATCTTTATACTCGGCAAACTCTACGCTTGACCCTTTATGACGGCTTCGATGTTGGCCTGTAAGTATCCCATCGACCATATTCATCGCTGTGATTTTCAGTGACGAAATACGGGCAAGAACCTGCGGATCAAAATTTGATGATGAATTTTCCATTACCGATCTATTGTCTCATAAAACTTTAAGGGGGTAAAAAGCCAAATTCTCCTTCCTATAGACCTTGCCATTCACCGGGCAGGCTTATAGAATGACTCTTTCTTTTCAAAAAGGGTTAGGTGAATTGATGAGAGCGACACGATATTGCAAATGCCACTTTTTTAATGGGGAGTCTGATCACTGGGGAGTCTTGGATCGAACGACTTTTGCCCAAAAAGGAGCCAAGGCGCATTTTGCACCTGATACACCGATCCTTCCAAAGCACCTTTTGCTGGAGCTTAATTTTGACTGGGAAGAAGAAAGGGTTTGGGGTAGTACGACCTACGAGTTATTGGTGCATGCAAATGGTGTTCAAGAAATTAAAATGGATGCGGCGAACCTGGAAATTGACCAGGTACGAGTAGGGGGCAAGCAGGCTTCTTTTGAAAATACCGGAGAGAAGGTAATTGTTTCGCTTCCTAAATCGTTAAAAGCAGGAACGGCGATTAAAGTAAAGTTAAACCATTCGGTTTCCAAGCCAGCGGCTGGAATCTATTTCACTAAACCAGATAAGGAATATCCCAACCGATTCAAAACCGTTTGGACGCAAGGGCAAGATGAAGATTCAAAATACTATTTTCCCTGTTTCGACCAGCCTAACTTTAAGCAGACGACAGAGGTGAAGCTTCACCTTCCTAAAGGAATGTTTGGTCTGTCTAATGGTCGTCTCTTGAAAAAAACAAGTTCCGCCTCAAAAAGTTTTTATCACTACAAACTTGAAATTCCCTATTCCACCTATTTGCTTTCCATTGTTGCAGGCGAATTTGTGGAGCATAAAAGCAAGGTCGGCGATATCGATATTAAATGGTACGTGCAAAAGGGCAGGGAAAAAGAAGGCAGAAATTCATTTAAGGATACCGGAAAAATCATGCAATTTTTTTCCAAATATACCGGCTATGCATATCCTTATAAACATTACACGCAAATTGCTGTTCCCGAATTTGTTTTTGGGGGAATGGAAAACTTTACTGTTACCACGCAAACCGATCTCACTTTGCACGATGACCGTGCCCGCCTGGATCTGGACTCGAATGGGCTTGTCGCTCACGAGGCGGCGCATATGTGGTTTGGAGATATTGTTACAGCGAAGGATTGGTCTCATGCATGGTTGCACGAATCTTTCGCTACCTATTTTGATGCTCTTTATACTCGAGAGTCGAAAGGCGAGGAAGAATTTCGCTACCAGTTACTGGAAGATGCTGAAACCTATTTCAGTGAAGATAACCGGTACCGACGCCCGATAGTCACTAATATTTATAAGGAACCGATAGATTTATTTGATGCTCATCTTTATCCTGGCGGTGCTGTTCGTTTACATTATTTGAAAAACCTTATAGGTGAGGACAAGTTTCGCCAGGCGCTAAAATTGTTTTTGAAGCGCCATGAAAAAGGATTGGTTGAAACCATTGATCTTAGTCGATGTCTACAGGAAGTCAGTGGGCAGAATTTCGATGAATGGATGAGCCAGTGGATCTATCGCGGGGGCTATCCGAGCTTGGAATTGAGTTATTCCTGGGACAAAGAAATAGCCGAAGTAACGATTAAGCAGGTTCAAAAAGCAGAAAAGAAAGGCGATGAGCTTCTTTTTAAGTTGCCACTAAAACTGGAATTCTATTTTTCACGCGGATCAGAAAAATTTTCAATTGAAATCAAGAGTAAAGAAGGAAAATTCTGCTTCAAGTTAAATCGTAAACCTCTTTACTTCAGGCTCGACCCTGATTACGAGTGCCCGGTTAAGAAGGTGAAACTGGATATTTCACAATCCATGTTGCATGAACAGTTAAAACGAGATAGCGATCCGATAGGTCGAATTGAGGCGGCGCAGTCATTGGCAACGAAGACTGCAAATGTTAAAATTCTCAGTCAGTGTTTAAAAAGCGAAACAGATTGGGGAGTGGCCCACCGAATAGCACAAGCTTTGGGAAAAATCAGTGGAGATGCTGCCCGTGATGCTCTAATCAAAGCATTGAATCATCACAAACAGGCAAAAATTCGATGGGGCATTATCCAGGCCTTAGCTATTTTCTCGGGTGATGAAAAAGTAGCGAGATGCTTGAAAAAGGTTGCAGAAGGGGACCCATCTTATCGTGTCGAAGCGGTCTCACTTGCAGCATTGGGAAGAATCAAGGCGAAGGACTGCCGAAATTTTTTGGAGCGTTTTCTCGATCGACCTTCGCATAATGATATGGGCAGAGCAGCAATATTCAGGGCTCTGGCGAATCTTGAAGATGAGAATGCATGGCAAACAATTATGCAGGGTGCGGAATATGGTGCACCTCAGGGCAGCCGAGCTGCAGCTATTCAAGGGCTGGCAAAACTGGCAAACCGGTTTGAACATTTGAAGCCGGAGGCGATTGAAATATTTAAAAAGATTGCCGCAGAAACTAGAGGTACCCCT
>JABGWU010000198.1 GCA_018645475.1 Opitutia bacterium | reverse complement strand
AGCACAACTTTTTCATCGTCTGGTTTTGGTTCCTTGGATATCCGCATAATGAAATATGCGTTTGCAGTTGCTTTATTAACAACGATTTCACCCTTCTCCCATCTGGCTTTCTGAATGCCTTTGGATTCGATGACTTTAACCTTTAAAGCAGCATCTGATACTTGGCATGGGATAGCTGTTTTATCGGCTGAGTTATGCAGGTCGATTCTTCGATAAAAAGCATTCTTTCCTGCCCACGGTTCATCCAGTATTTTTGTATTTCCAATTTTATATTCAAATACCACCCGTTTGCCAAAGCGACGCAAGCCTAGGTATTTCCCACCTTCAGGCATATTAGCTTTGGCAATGGTGAACCATGGAGTTCCCTCAATATTGGCATTTCTAGAAGAACCCCATCGAAAGGGTTGAAATTTGATCCATCCATCTTGCCACACAGTTCGGTAGGAAAGAGATTGTGGGTCAAAGCAAGTGGAAAGGAATTGTTCATCACCTAGTTTTACGCAAATTCCTTTTTCCACATTCAATCCCTTGCCCTTTACGACATGGGCAAAATGTTCCCCGGTGTCTCCTTCATTCCAACGCCCGTCATTATGATTATTTTGATTATATTTTCCCCAGTGCCCATGCAAACCGGCATCAAGTCCGGGGAATGAGGGGATGATCTCAGGAATTTTATCAGGATTGGCTATGTAATAATCTGCCTGTCTTTGATAAAAGTCATAAACCCTAACTTCGTTTACTTTTTGATCAGTATGCTCGTGGTTTTCGCGACCACCTGCCGGGTTGACATAGGGATGAATACCAGGCTTTGCTATGTTAAGAACAGCAGCATGAATAGCTGATGTATCCAATAAAAAGAGAGGAATGAAAATGGAGAATCCGAAGAAGACTTTATTCATTTAATAATATTTTTTGGTTATGGATAATTTTATTTTCTATCCCATGAATTTGCTGTGCGTTTTTCGTACAATGGCCGACCATCTGAATTTGGGAAACTTTTTATGACTTTTTTGAATTTGGCGACGGCTTTTCTGTCCTTCTTTTGCTTGCTGTTGAGCAGGTTTTTTTCTTCCGCTGGGTCCTTTTTTAAATCGTGTAACCGTGTAATGTTTTTATTCTGGTCAACCCATACTTTGTATTGCTTGTCGCGGATTACACGGGGGCCAAAATTTTGCCCTGGCAGGATTCCTTGCTCATCTAATCTCGCCTTCCCGTAGCTTAGGGCCATGATCCAATCTCTGTCGTAATCCTTCTTTTTCCCAAGAATTACCGGAGCAATTGATTTTCCATCGACAATTAGATCCTTGGGGAGTTTTCCACCTCCCAGTTCGACAAAAGTTGGTAACATATTCGATAAATCAGTCAGTGCATCAGTTTCCACACCGGCAGGTATTGTGCCTGGACAGTTGACGATGAAAGGTCCGCAAACCCCAGCCTCGGTCTGGGTTCCTTTTCCACCCTTTCCTTTTTTTCCGTTTAATGAACCATTGATGAGTACATCTGTTCCGTTGTCGCTGGTAAAAAAGATGATGGTTTGTTCGCGGATTCCAAGTTCGTCCAATTCATCAACTAATTGACCGACCATTTTGTCAACATATCTTACCATTGCCTTGTGCCTACCGAGAGCCCCTTTTGCACTGGGCTCATCAGGTGTGGGGACGAACGGTCTGTGCAGGAGAGGCATTGGGTAGTATAGACACATGGGTTCATCTTTATTTTTTCGCATGAACTTGATTAGTCTTTCGGTATAAATATCGGGCCCAAATTTGCCGGCATAAGTACGACTACCATCTTCTGGAGTATTAATGTATGGATCCTTATATCTTTTGTCACTTGGTGGATTACCTGTCTCAAAGCCTGTCCACAAAGCCCAGTCATCAAACCCGTGTTTTTTTAATGCATTTGGTTCCACTCGGAAGTCATTTATCTGCCACTTCCCTGCAATTGCAGTTGCATATCCGAGTTCTTTCATGATTCGGGCAAAGGTTGTGTTTTCCTTCTTCTTCCAATCAAAATAACCAACCCCCCAACGCGGAACATCCCAATGGCTTACCCAGCCGGTACGGAATGGATACTTTCCGGTAAGTAGGGTTGTGCGGGAGGGCGAGCATGAGCCCATCGAATATGCGTTGTGAAATTTCATTCCTCCCTTTGCCAGGGAATCTATATT
>JABGWU010000197.1 GCA_018645475.1 Opitutia bacterium | reverse complement strand
TCCAGCCCATGATGGACTGTTTGATCCGTCCATTTTTAATCCGAAACTCCGGATTTGCCTGTTTCATAGGAGTTTGGGCACGGGCAGATTTTGGAGCTGTCAGTAAAGTGCCAGCAATCGCGCCCGATGCGGCCGTTTTAAGAAGAGTTCTTCGGTTGGTTTTCATGATTTTAAAATAAGAAACTTGTTGGTAAGAAGATTAAAAATCAAACTTGAGGAGGATGGTGCTAATTATCAATAAAATTGGTAAGATGACAAGTGGATCGCCACGGGCTATGTCCTTGCGATGGGAAACTTGGAGTGGTTAAAAGTACGGATCGAGGGTAACACACACATTGTCATTGCGAGGAGTGACGACTAGTCCGACGCGGCAATCCATCGTGTCTCGGAGCGACGCGGATGGCTTGTCTGTTCGATTACTGGTTCACAGTGGATCGCCACGGGCATTCAGCCCTCGGGATGACAGAGGGAAAAAGAGGGTTCTCTTCTAAAAAATAAGGATTGGGATTTTAAAACTCTCCTTCAGTCCACGGAGCGACCCGGTCGGACTCGTTTTTTCGGTACCCGGCAATGTCGTCAGTGGTTATCAAGCCGGAACGGTTGCCCCAGGCATTGCGGACATAAGTTAATATCTCAGCCAGTTGATCATCCTTCATAAACCCGTGAGCGGGCATGATTGGAGGAACACCTTCCACCGCTTTTCCATTTACCTTAATGGGTCCCATCAGTCCATGCACGGCCACACCAATCAACCGCTTGGCATCCCCTGTCACCCATTCACTTTTGGCTAATGTGGGAGCCATGTTTGGTAAGCCCTTACCATCCGCCTGATGACAGGCTCCACAACTTACGGTATAGTGGTCCCGCCCCTTTCGGTAGGCGGTAAGGAGTTCCTTATCCTTTTTCACCCAGTCCGCTTCCTTATCCTTATAGGTTTTAACCGCACGGGATGGGTAACCGGATTTGCTTATTATTCCAGCATAAGATGCGAGAGTCGATGGGGCTTTCTTACGGTCTCTCACCTGTTCCGCTAATGCTTTAAATTCATCGGGGAAAAAATCGGCCACACCCTTACTCTCACCCGCTAGTCTTAAACCCGACATACTGACAAACCAATGTTTATCCTCGATGGCAAGACGGACGGTTTTTTCTTTCAATTTACCAAGACCGGCCAATGTCCACATAGCATGTACGCGGGTATGAGGATCGGCTTTTTTATTGTCAGCAAGTTTTTGTATCTCTTCTACAAGATCCTGTCGGTCCCCCTCCACTATTCGTTTCTGGGAGCGTAAACGCCACCAGAGGTAGGGATGGGACAAACCGGCAACCAATCCATCTGGCGCACTTACTTTTTTATGCTTTTCAGGAACAATCCGATAGATACGACCTAGCCCAATCGGTTTATCCAACTGACGCTCGGCCGACTGACGACGCAAATAGGAAGTGAGATATCTCTTGTGCTGAATCACTCCGCGATAAAAATCGACCACATAAAGACAACCATCCGGACCCATTGATGCATTGACCGGGCGGAACCGTTCATCGGTACTGGCGAGAAATTCACGTTCTTTCCAGATTGCATCAGGATATAATTGATGGGCATATTTATCGGAAGCAGGAAAAGGCTTCTCTGGAAGAAAAGCACCCACCGTATTGGTTCCCGGAGACATCGAGAAAATCGCTCCTTCCCAATCTTTACCATATGCCCCGTGGCTGTGGACCGCCAAGCCACTGATTGTGGTTACACTAGCGACCCGGCCATCCTCCAGAATTCGCCCAGGGCGGTAATTTCGGTTGAGGGCGGTATTTGGCCGAATACCAAATACACGGTTCGTCGGAGGTTTCACACTCGCACCCTTGCTTGGCCACTGACGGTCGTATGTCGCCCAGTCCACTTCAAACCAATTACTGTTGGCATTAAAATATAAGCGTCCATAAGCATCGCTCCCCATCCCCCACTGCCCTCTTCCTTTGGCAGGCATCTCGATAAGCTTTCCATTCCGCCATGCCAACTTACGGGAGGATTTGGAATTATACATCCAGTTATCGAGTGCAAAATGAAGGGCATTCTCCGCATGTTCAATATTGCTGTGTGCTGCGGTGGCAAATTCAATCAGTTTCTTCCGCTCATCACATCGCAAGTCTCCATCCTTGTCCTTGCAAAGCCAAAGGCCACCAGATTCGACAACTAAAACACCTGAATCCACGAATGCAATACATCTTACATTGATCATGTCATCCACGAATGGCGTGGCTTTGTCCATAACCCCGTCTTTGTCTGTATCTTCAAGAACCATGACCCGGCTCATCCGTTCGTTCTCCCCGGTACCGTCAATATCGCGCATGTAGGTCCGCAGTTCCCCTACCCACATTCTCCCTTCGTCGTCCCAGTCCACAAAGACCGGATCTTTGACCATGGGTTCAGAAGCAACTAATTCCACCCGGAAACCGGGAGCCACTTTAAACTGCTTGAGAGATTCCTCCGCAGAAAATACGGGAACAACATCCGGAGACCATTTTTTCCAGTTCAAAGATGAAATTATATCTTTCTCATTTGCCTTGTCTCCATTTTGAGAAAACAGCAAATGGGAAGAAAATGTAAAAACCAAAAGGGAAACAATTCTTAAGAATTTCATGCTATTTTAAAATAAGCTTATCCTGAAAAATGCCAACCCTTGAGTCATCTTCTTTGGTAAATTCCGCAGGCATGATTAGGGAATGATTATAAATCAATCCACTTCCTTTCTTCCCATGATTGAATACCCACCTCGGCTAACTCAACACCCTTTGCACCCGATCTTAAATCGTAGGGAAAGGGTTCATCCAGGGCGACATGGCGAAGGAAGAGTTCCCATTGGATTTTGAAAGCATTATCATAGGTGGTGGCGTCAGGCATTTCCGACCAACCTTCATAAAAGTTGATCGGTTGCTCGATATCTGGATTCCAGACCGGTTTGGGCGTGACCCCAAGCCCTTGGGTCTTGCAACCACGCAGGTTAACGACTGCCGAGCCCTTGCTTCCGTCAACCTGCATAACGAACAGATCGTCCCGGCGCACCCGCACCGTCCAGGAACTGTTGAACTGGCAAAGGATTCCATTTTCGAGTTCCATGGTGGCATAACAGGAATCATCCGCAGTGCATTTGTAAGAATTTCCCTGTTCATCAATTCGTTCACCGACATGAGTGGCCCCCCGGCAGGAGATACTTTTGATCGGCCCAAACACATTGTCCACCAGATAGCGCCAATGGCAGAGCATATCGATCATGATACCTCCGCCGTCTTCCTTTCGATAGTTCCAACTGGGCCGCTGGGCTGGCTGATCCTCATCATGCCCGGTAAATACCCAGTAACCGAATTCTCCCCGGACGGATAGAATCTCTCCAAAAAATCCCTGATTGATCAAAGTCTTGAGCTTGCGAATCCCAGGCAACCAGAGTTTATCCTGAACCGCTCCGTTTTTTACCCCCGCTTCCTCACATAGTCGAGCCAGACGAAGGGCTTCGTTCGTGGTGACCGCTGTGGGTTTCTCACAGTAAACTGCTTTGCCCGCTTTTGCAGCCATCTCAACAAAGCGCGAGCGGTGTAAAGTGGAACTGGCGTCAAAAAAGATCTGATTATCCGTATCCGCCAGGGCCTTTTCAATATTGGTGCTCCAGCGGCTGACCCCAGTACGCTCGGCGAGAGCCTTAAGTTTATTCTCATTACGCCCGGTAAGTATCGGATCAACTGTGATTACTTCATCGGGCGAAACCTGGATACCTCCTTGATCCCGAATGGCACAGATTGACCGAATCAAGTGCTGGTTTGTTCCCATGCGTCCAGTGACGCCGTTCATAATAATGCCCAATTTATGTTCTTTCATAATTAATTAAGTGTGTTGTAAATAAGCATGTTGAATTGACTGTAAAAATTCGTCGGCTGGCTTTTCCCACCAACGGTTGGAAAAGACTTCCACTTCGATCATCCCGTTAAAACCGCCGCTCTCCACCATTGCCCGAATACCGCGAAGATCAATACAGCCCTCTCCCATCAGTCCGCGGTCGTTAAGTAAATCGGTGGTGGGCGTCATCCAGTCACATACATGGTAGGCGAACAAACGGTTAGCATCGAGCGTACGATGAGTCTGAGCCTCCAAATCTGGATCCCACCATAAATGATAAACATCAAAAGCAATACCCACCAGAGAGTGATTCAGTTCATCACAGACATCATTTGCACTAGCCAGGGTATTGATT
>JABGWU010000196.1 GCA_018645475.1 Opitutia bacterium | reverse complement strand
GGTTGTCCGGTTATTGTAAAAGCGCATCATGCGCATCCGGGCACGGCTTTAATTGTAGGTAAATTAATTGTGGATGCGGTTCGTGAGCATGGATTACCGGAGGGTGCTTTTTCCCTTATTTTCGGGGGTGGTCGAACCATCGGTCAGGCTATGGTAAAGAATCCCTTCATAAAAGCCGTGGGGTTTACCGGTTCTCGGCAGGGAGGTCGTGCCCTTTTTGATCTTGCCTCTAATCGAGCAGATCCGATCCCAGTTTTCGCGGAAATGAGCAGTATAAATCCTCTTTTTTTATTGCCAGAATTAGAAGAAGCAAAAATGGAGAAAATTGCCGATGGATTATTTACATCAGCGACCATGGGGGTTGGTCAATTTTGCACAAACCCTGGTATTGTTTTCTATCCAGATAACGAACTTGGTGCAGTATTTCGTAATTCATTTGTCGAGAAAATGAAGACTTTCAGTCCCGCTTCCATGCTTCATAATGGAATTTGCGAATCTTATGTTTCTGGAATTAAACAATTAAGCAGTCAGGCAGGCGTTGAGGAACTATTACAAAGTGACAGTGACTCCAATAAAGACGGATCATCCGTGGTGGGTGCCTGTGTATTACATGCCGATGTGGAATGCTTTCTCAATAATTCTCTGCTCAGCGATGAAGTTTTTGGACCAGCTTCCTTATTGGTTTCTTATTCAAATACAGATGAATTAATTAATGTAATTGAAGGAATGGAAGGTCAGTTAACAGCTAGTTTATTTGGAACGGAAGAAAGTCTAAGTAAATATAATGGCATTTTAGACATTTTGGAAACCAAAGTGGGCAGAATGCTTTTCAATCAATTTCCAACTGGAGTGGAGGTTTGTCCATCGATTGTTCATGGTGGACCCTATCCTGCCACTACGGACAGTCGTTCGACATCAGTTGGTACGGCATCAATATTACGATTTGCCCGCCCGGTTTGTTATCAGGGATTTCCCGATGATCAACTACCGTTGGAGTTGAGAGATGATAATCCACTTGGAATTAATCGAACTGAATCCTGAATTCATTGAAACTCTTGTGGTTAAGAGTAAAATTGTTTTGCCAAGATGACAGGAAACTCCATACCATGTAGGTGAGTGAATTTTATTATTAAATGATCCCAAAACAAAACTTCTAAGTATGCTTGGTAGAAAAAGTTCTATTGGTATTTTTGACTGTCTTGAAGGACAGTTTCGAATGCTTGACAAATTTCCTTTTATTGTGGGTTGCATGGGTAATGCAGATTGGCAAGTTCCAGGTGGAGAAGACTGGGAGGGGGCTTGCATGATTAAGAAATCAGGTAATGCCTTTCGAATTGTTCCTAATAAAAAAGGAGATGAAAAACTCCTTGTGAACGGTGGGCCATTTGCGGAACCTTTTAATGTTGAAGATGATGAAGTCTGTCCTCTTCAATTCATGGGTTATCCATTAATTGTATTTGCCGGGAAGGACCCAAAGTCATGGGCCGATCAAATCCAGAAGGGGCAGTGGGTCTTGGCAAATGGGCGAACGGGAACTGATTATGTTCAATGTAGCCGATATGAAGTTCTTGAGAAAATTCAAGAGTTTGGTGCCGATATCTCGGAGTGTGCTATAAAACCAGTCGGTTTAGATGTACCTTTTTGGGTGGTTCATTTAGTTGAGTTTTTACAAAAAGCAGAAGAGGATGAGGAAGAGGAACAAGCTCTATACCAAGAGGAAATCGTGGTGGATCCCGATCGTGGCGAGTTTACCTGTCCGACTTGCTGGCTTAAATTTGATCGTGCAGATGTCCTGAGCATTGCGGTTCACGAGGATTTACGTGGAGATCGAAAACTTGGAGAAGATGCAATGCTTCGTTTTGTCCCAACTGAGTTTAACTCCAAAGGGCAAGCCATGGACGCGATGGGGTTGCCGACGACAGATGTGGGGTGTCCGCATTGCCACCGTAAATTACCCCCTGGCTTTATGGATGTAACCCATCATATATTTTCAATTGTAGGGGCCCCTAGTGCAGGAAAGTCTTATTATCTGAGTGTCTTAGTTCGTCAGTTGCAGCGTACTCTTTTTCGCGAGTTTGGTATTGCCTTTCGGGATGCTGATCCAAGTTGTAATGCGATTTTAAATTCGATGAAAAATCGTTTATTTGCCGGAAGTAGTTCGGCAGATGCGATGTTAATTAAGACCCAACTTGAAGGGGAAATGTATGAACGTTTACAAAGGCACGATCGGGTGGTTGCATTGCCACGTCCTTTTGTATTCAGCCTCTCCGATCCACGCGGAACGGGTCACGATTGTTCGCTTATTTTTTACGATAATGCTGGCGAGCATTTTGAACCTGGCATTGCCAACGAGGAAAGCCCGGGAACTCTTCATGTTGCCAGTTCCTCAGGTATTTTCTTTCTGTTTGACCCCATCGCCAGTCCCGAATTTCGTCGTGCCTTAAGAGGTCATGAAGATCCACAATTTGGAATGGATGGCAGTGGGAAAAGATTAGATCAACAGGATGTGATCATGGCTGAGCTTGAAATTAGGGTAAAGCAAAACCAAAATATTAGCATCGCGGAAAAAATTGATGTTCCAATTGCGGTAATGATCGGTAAGTGCGATATTCTAAAAGACCAACTAGATTGGGAAAGGATTCTTTGGCCGGTGAAAGACAAGAAATTGGATTTGGATATTGTGGAAAAGAATTCCGAAATTTTAAGAGAATATATGATGGACATGCACCCTTCCATTGTAGCTAATTCTGAAGCTTTATCTAAAAATGTTCGGTACTTCCCAGTCAGTCCATTTGGGCACAGCCCAGAACGAGTTGAATTGGACGGACAAAAATACATTGCTCCGGATCCCGATAAACTTGACCCTGTGATGGTCGAAGTTCCAACCTTATGGATGCTTCACCATGTTGAACCAGAATTGTTGCCTGTAGCTTCCGGCACATAATGGATGCAATTGTCCTTTTATGGCACAACAGCTTATTTTTACAAGTACGCCCCAAGGTTTGGAACCTGGGAGAACGGGCTATTGTACAGTAGCGAGGCATAAAGATCTTAGGCATCGCTTAGTTCGCGAGTTGGAGAGACTGAGTGTTTATGATTTTGGCCAACAGGTTGGGGGTAACAAGGTTGATATTTCAATCTACAGAAAGATTGCTTTAGGATCAGAAGAATTTTTTGTTCTCTCTAAAATCTGTGATGCTGGTCTTGATTATACGAATAGAACTAACTATCTTGCCCACCATTTAGTTTTAGATGGTTTTGAAATTGCGACCTGTCCATCACCGGCTGAAATTTTCCTAAATTGGAACGGATGGAAACGAAAATGGGAGGATGGACCAAGATACTTGACCCCCGGAGAAGAGGTTACTCTCACGGATTTTAAATCTAAGGGACTCGTTCCATGTAAAAATTGGTTGAGCTTTACCAACGATCCGGGTAACGCGGCAACCTTGGTATCTCCAGGAGTAGTCAAACCAATAGTTTTAGAAAATGTACCAGCTCAGAGCACTCATTTATTACAATTATTTGCAGAGTCCTGTGCCCTGTTGAAAATTTCACTCGATGCATGGGATTATTCATTTACTACATTTCTTCAAGGTAACGATGATGCAAGATCTTTTGCTTGGTTGGGGATCGAGGGTCAACCTGCTGGCGAGCGCTTGAAGCAAAGTGATTTAAGAAATTATATTGACCTACAAAATTGGACATCAAGTGCTATTTCTGATGAGGTTGATATGTCTCTATCCCACATTGCCCGAAAGGGACCCACGGCCCCTCCGACAAAAAGAGTCAAGAAGGGGGCTTCTTCGGTTACCCGGTCTCCTCTCAGTCATCAACAGGTTCAACAAATAAAGGGAGAGGGGTCAGCTTATTTGAGTACTTCCCCAAGTGGTTCTACTGTTAAGGCCCAAGAAGCCTCCACAAAAAAAGAAAAGAAGAAAAGGCCTTGGCTATTACAATTGGCCGTTATCTCTACCGCTTTATGTCTGCTTGGTGCATTGATTGTAGGCTTGGCTTACAATTTAGGTGATTGGTTTAATAAAGATGGATCACCTGCAAAAGATGGACCAATTATTACATCGGATGATTCCCAAAATGTAGATGTTCAATCTATCCGACCTGTTATCCAGGGATCTTATGCTCAATTAGATCAGATCGAATACCTGAAAATATCTCAAAAACATCCTTATTTACGATGGGTAAGCTTAGATGTTGGAGGGAAAGAACCTTTAAAGATAAAAATTAAAGATGACCAGTTTGATCGATTTGAAAAGGCTTTGGATCAAAGCGATGAAGGAGATGAATTAAAGGTTGTTATTACTGAAGAGAAAGGGGAATTAACTTTTGATCAACTAGCCATAGCTCCCCAACCCAAAGATCGGGGTCGAGCTAAGGAAATTACTTTCGAGGGGGAGGAAACTATTGCGATCACCAGAGAGGATGATCATGTGTCATTTGTGGTTGGAGACGATACTTTTTCCTACGATTTAAGGAAGGTTAAAGCACAGGAAGCTAATAGATTAACAAAATTGACTGAACTTCTACAGTCCGGTCAAAAAATTCCTCTCAACTTAAGAGTCGAAGATTCTCGAGTTGTTTACATTGAACCTTTTGAACTTCCGGGCGACAAAATTCTTGATGAACCAACGGTGAAACCATCCGAACCGGCTGGTCGATTGATACCCTTAAAAGTCAAAGGGGCGGGTTCTGCTTATTTTGAACCCCAGCAAATGCGGATTCAACTTCCGGTTAATGGAACTGAAAGAAAGGCTTACACATTTAGGGAAAGTGAAGCTGATAAAATGAGGTCTTTGTATGAGTTTTTGGAAAAAGGAGAAGAGCAGATTGATCTCAATATTCGTCTCAGTGAGGATGGAAATGAAATCACATTTCTTGATTTTGAATTGCCAGAAGAGAAGCCAGTTGAATCAATTACATCTAAGATTCTTTCTCCTCTCGGATTGCGACCAGTAAAGAAAATGCTTTTTTGGGTTCCTGGGGTTCAGAAAAATGGAAATTGGAAAGTGGACGATTCAAGAAAGTCTTTTATTTATAACGATGTAAAAGTAGCTAATTTCTTACTTTCCTACTTCCAGGAAAACTCAAGGAGGTCAGGAAATCCCATTACATGGATGACCGATTATCAGAAAGGAGAGTTATTCTCACCGGAACAATTTAAAAACGAGGCATTGGTCGAAGAATTTACTTACGAATATAAAATAAGCCAACATCCCTTAGACCCTGTTAAAATCGCTTCAATTTCATTCACAAGTGGTAACAGTTATTCTTTTGATTTTGAAATAACTGAAGGCAAATGTGTTGAGATTTCTTACAATGCCTCACACGCTTGGAATTCTCTTAATCGGGGAAAAATTATTCGTTTACCGTTGGCTTCGGAAAGCGGAGAATGTGTGGATTTATTACTGCTTTCCAATCAACACGCAAGCCTTGATAAAAAGTCTAAGATAGGACAAAATTACTCCCTTACGCAAAAAGAAATTTTTATTGATAATCAGAACATTGCAAAGGAACTCTTTACATTTTTGAGTGTTGAAGGTCAAAGTTTACATCTTTCACTTTCTGTAATGGACTCAACTCCGCATGTATCAAAAGTTTATTTTAGGAAACCGACTTGGCGTGACTTTATAGATACTTCAAAAGCAAAGCTTTCTGGATTGCCTACCGCATTGATACAGTTAGACGAGAATCTTCCCTTTAAATCCAAGGTTTCCTTAGATTTGGATTATTTTCGAACCATCTCGGATGATTTTTTGAAAGAAAAGCAAAAGTGTGACGACAGGTTGAGTCAATTGGGAGCGGGTTTTCCCGATCCTGAAATTTATAAAAATTTAGAACAATATGGAAGTGGCTCCAAAGAACTTCTTGTTTACCAACCCGGTACTTCATTTGGATCTTATGCTTATAATTTACCCCTTCTTTTTATCCAAAAGAATTTTGATTGGGATGATGTGCGATTCAAAAATTTAAGAGGGCAACTTGAATTAATTTATAATAACCAAGAATTAGTAACTGACCCAAAACTTTTACTGGCTTATTGGACTAGATTGGCATCTGAGGTTGAAAAGTTTATTTTTGATAGTGTTCAAAAAGATTTTAATTACCAGGAAGATAAAGCTTTGCGGGATGCAAAACTACTTTTTGACTTTTTATCCCTTTTGCTTCGTACCGAAAAAGCCCTTGGGGTAGGGGAGGAAAACCTTCTGACCGGGTTGCAAGGAATCAGGGCTAACCTTGCTTCTCCTTTACCAGAAAAACCTTTTGGATTATTAAGTAAGGAAATTCTTAGCCTGTCTTCGACGAACCCACAATTAAGTAAGTTTTTAAAATCATATCATGATAATTACAGGGAGTTGCAAAGAATTTTGATTCCATCTTCCAAACTAAATTTAAAGTCTTTGTCTTTGGCCACATCCACAATTTCAGATTTGGGAAAAAATTCGATATATAAGCAAAAAGAAAAAGATATCCGACAGAATCAATTCTGGTCGCAGGCATATGGATCAATAAACCAAGAAATTTTAAAAAGTCAGGATAGTATTATCAAGGGGAACTCAATGCAGACTGCAGAGCGTTTCAAGAAGATTATTTCAGAAATCCCCTGGACTTTGGCTGTCTATTCAAAAGACACGAATGATCAGTGGAAAAAGCAGTCAGATTTTTTACGGCTTGCCCCCCCAGCGAACTTCTAACTTTTATAGTTACTCACTATTAATTTATAATATCATTAAAAATAAAATTTCAGAATTGTGAATATTGACCGTTTAATTGACCGCATTGAAAAAGCACTTAGGGAAGAAGGTACAACTGATCCCGTCTTTCATGCCCTAGCCAAAGAATACGCAAAATTTCGTACTCAAATTGATGAAAGACTTGAACATTGTGTAACGCTTATTCGTTCCGGTAAAGATTTTGCCGCTCGTGAACTTGCGGAGCAACCACCAGATGTTCTTACCCTGATGGAAAAACTTTCATTTGCCAATGATGGCAAGTGGAGGAATTTGTGTGATGAAAAAAGCCTTTACATCGGGCCAACATGGGCGGACGAACATGTCGATTTGCTGAATGGCTTGTATGACAAGGAGATCACTGAGGATAGTCCTTTATTTAGGGAATACCGTACGGCAGCTCGAAGTCGAGATCAGGAAAAGACTTTTAAAATCTTAAAAATGATCTTAAAAGCTAATCCAGATCATGGAGCGGCTAAAAGACACTTTGGTCAACTTAGTGTTAAAATCCTTGAGGACAAAATTAAGGAATTGTCCACTTTAATATCCTCCGGTCGGGAAGCTGAGTTTCTTGACTTGATGGTCGATATTGAAGATACAGACTGGGTCGTTCAGCCAAAAGGTGATGAATGGGAGAATGCTTTGGCTGTGCGGGAGGGAGTTGAACGAAGGAATGCAAAAGCAAGGCTAGAGCAAATACTGGTAGAAATTGCTTCATTTCGTGCGGCGGATGATTGGAAAGGTTCGCTCGCTTTAATCGGTGAATTTTTTAACTTGGCTCAGGAGCATACATTGGAAGGTGAATTAGCTGCCGACGATATTAATGTTTACAATGAATATAAGGAGTGGGCCGAAGAATTAGCCGATGAAGCGAAATTGGAGAAAGAGCTGGAAGGCATGGTAACTCGTTTCAAAAATCGGTTGGCCGAAATGCACCAAGGTGAGGCACAGGGTGGAAAGACACTTGAAGTATATCTAGAAGAGCAAAATGAGTTGAGGAAATTTCGTCAGGATTTTCAGGATGTCGGTAAATCTCTTTCTGCTGAAATTATGATGGATCTGCAAAAAGCAGAGGCTCATGTCAAAAATCGGCTTGTCCGTTTACGTGGCCGAACTAAGAGAATTTGGATGGCTGCGGTATT
>JABGWU010000195.1 GCA_018645475.1 Opitutia bacterium | reverse complement strand
TCGAAAGTGACCTTTCCCTCAGAAACTTCCTCGGCAGGAATAGGAATATTTAACAGAATTTTACCTCTTTCTTTTTGGTAGACCTGACTGTTATGCATTACCGCATCGATATTATCTATCTTAAAGCTTTCTCCTTGGCGGATAATATTGACATCCGGAAAAAACTTACAATTTTCAGAAACAATATTGATAGGCTCTTTATTAAAAGGTTTACCTGCATCAACGTGTTCTAAGGTTATAATCGTATCTCTAAGGCCCCCTTTATCCGAAACTTTAAAATCATCTAGGACTCGATTCATTTCATCATCCGTATCGACTTCCGCGCACATGTCAATATTGGGGAATAAAATCAGATGGTAAACACGGGGGTAGGGCATGCCACCAATCATTTTAGTATTGCCCTTTATCGTTCCTCCATTCTGAACGTTAATTTCCTGGTAGGAAAAGGCCGGAATAGAGAAAGTTAACAGGGTGACTAAGGCAAACAAAAATTGGAGAAATGTCTTTTTCATTCTTTAAACCCTCGTTTCAAAATTTCGCAACTTGCATAAAGTATTCGTTGCTTATATTTCTTTGAGAAATTTGTCAGATTTTTTAAAAAACCGGAGGCTATTAATTCGTTTTCAACAAGTTTTCTCAATTTGCAATCTGGCAGTCAATTGAGAACCTAACCCATTGAAAAGAAAGTCTTTTGAGGGCTTACCTCAAATAATGAGGATTCTCTAATTATTTTGCTGACTAAAGTTAAATCCTAGGATAAAACCGAAGAATATTATAAGGACTACATTCATTTTTATTATAAAACTCTTAGCAAGTCAAGGGAGAGTTTTGGTTAAAAAATGAGCTGTTTTATACCTCTTTGATATTCCTTTCAAATCAGTATTCCCTGATTTAGAATGGTATTAAATGTTTACCAAGTTAACTTTATTTGCATAATGGCAAGGCATAAAGGTATCAGGCAAGAGGTGAATGTATGACCCCCTTTTTTCATGAATCTAAAGAGAAAAGTTGAGACATAAGGTTGTAAAGAAACCGTGTTTCATTCTTAAAACAAGGTCGTCCCAATTGATTAATTATGGAGTATTGAAATGAAAAAGTTTATAGCTTCTATCATCTTTGTGATTTTTATCGTGACTCCCGTATGTTCTTTCGCCGCAATGCCTTCATCAGGAGATCAGGCTCCTGAGTTTTCTTTGAAATCCATGGATGGTAAAGAGATGGCGTTATCAAACTTTAAAGGTAAGGTGGTTTTAATAGGAATGTTTCATATTTGTGTGCCGTGCATGAATCAGGCCATGGAATTCAATAAAGTCAGAAAACAATTTGATGAAGATAAAGTTGTAATATTGGGGATCAATACTAATGGCGACACAAAAGAAGCTGTTTCAAAATATCTCAGCAAGTTTCCAGAGAAAGTTCAATTTCCTTACTTAATCGACCCAGGAAAAGAAGTCTATAAGTCTTATTCGCAAAGAGACATGCCAACCGTTTTAATTGTTGATCAAAAGAGTAATTTAAAAGCTCGGACTCCGGCCGTGAGTGCAGATCAATTGACAAATTATATTAAAAAAATGCTTTGATGGAGTGACTCATTTAAACCAGAGCTAAATCAGGTTTACTTTGAAAACTTTATCGACCTAACTCTTTTAATACTTTTTTCATATCTTCATGGACGGCTTTACGGTTTTCCAGAGTGTAAAATCTAATTAGATAAGATGGGTGGAAGGTAAGCATTAACTTTATGCCTGCATATTCATGCCAGGTACCTCGTTCTTTAACGATGGGTACGGTTCTTCCTAAAAGGGTTGAGGAGGCTGATTTTCCTAAAGCAACGATAACTTTGGGCTTGATAGCTTGTAATTGCTCGATGAGGAAGGGATTACAGGCGGAAACCTCATCGGGTTCCGGGTCGCGATTGCCCGGTGGTCTACATTTTACGATATTACAGATATAGGTGTCTTTTTCACGATTCAGACCCATACCCTTTTCAATTATTTCTGTGAGTTTTTTACCAGAACGACCCACGAAGGGTAGACCTTGTTCATCTTCATCG
>JABGWU010000194.1 GCA_018645475.1 Opitutia bacterium | reverse complement strand
CCCAAGGAAAATTATCATGAAAACCTTGTTCATTACAATTGGCATTGGTTTTGGAATTACGGGAACGGGGATATTGGAAATCAGGGCGTTCATCAAATGGATATTGCCCGTTGGATGATACCGGGTGCGGTTTGGCCCAAGAAAGTATTCTGTGTAGGCGGAAGATTTGGATACAATGATCAAGGGCAAACTGCTAATACACAATTAGCCATATTTGATTACGGGGAATCTCTTCTTGTATTTGATGTTCGTGGACTATCCGGCAAAACAAATATGGGAGTATCCAATCATGTGTACTTCGATAAGAATGCTGAACAAAAAACAACAAAAAGCCACGGACTTAAAAATATAAAAGATCCACTAGCGAAACGTGGAAAAGTGGATATTTTTGAAAATTTCATACAAGCTGTTCGAAACCGAAAAGAAAATCATCTCGACGCACATGTTTATGAGGGGCATGTATCCAGTGGACTTTGCCACCTGGCAAATCTTTCTTATCGATTGGGAGAAAAATCAGGTTTTAATAAAAAGAATAAGGATTTTGGAGGTAATAAAAATGCATATGAATACATCGAACGAATGCAGGAACATCTCAAGGAAAATGGATTAAAACTTGAGGAAACAGATTATATTGTCGGAAGAACCTTAAACTTTGACTCCAAAACTGAAACCATTACCGGTGACGATGAAGCTAACAAAATGCTCTCCCGAACCTACCGACCACCCTACATGGTCCCAAATAAAGTATAGTATTATTCAAGGATGAGCAGAAGGGCTTAATCGCCCTTTATCAAAACCAAAAAAGAGACGATCATTTGCATATTGAACATTATTAAGTTTATGTTCACATAATACTCGGTTACAGATCATGCGGACTTTTCTCACCTTACTATTCACCATTTGCCTGTCAGGTGTAGCTTATTCCGTGCGTACACCCCCGGCTCCTTTTAATCCAAGTAAAGAAAAAGTTGCGATTATGCGAGTGGCTGTCCAACGGATTAATCAAGCTGTTGAGCAAAAGCTGATAGAAAAAAACCTGAATTATAATTCAGGACTTAATGACTTTCTATTTGCCCGCCGAGTTTATGTTGATCTTACGGGAACCATTCCCAGTTACGAAGAATTGGTAACATTCGTAAATCGTAGCGTTTCCAACAAACGAACCTATTTAATTAATCAACTACTCGCGTCTGAGGGGTATGTGAGCCATAATTACAATTATTTTGCGGATTTATTGCGGATTCAAACGAAAATGCAGGGAGGTAAAATAAACTCTGCTCTTTTTACAGGTTGGCTCAAAGATTCTATCCATCAGGATAAACCATACAACCGATTGGTCTATGAAATGGTTTCCGCCTCGGGTTCAATATTGGAAAATCCAGCAACGGGCTACCTGCTGAGAGATAAGGATATGAAATTAGACCATGTCGCATTCATGACCAAGATTTTTTTGGCTAAGGATATTGCCTGTGCACAATGCCACGATCATCCATCCGAAGAATGGACCCAAAAGGAATACTATGCCTTTGCCTCTTATCTAGGAGAGCTTGAAATTGGATCAGGAAAAAATATCAAGAAAAGCAAAAAACAAAAGAGTATGCTTGCAGAAAAAGAGAAGCTTACAAACCACCCAACATTCAGATCTGCAGTCCGTAGCAAATACAAAAAATTTTCGGTTGCAGATAAAAAAACCAAGGAATTAAAAGCAGAGTTCAAAGATATTACCAGTGGCAATCATCCCAGTGCCTTTGATAACGCAAAATCCAACCTTCCCTTGCCCGAAGATTATCAATATGATGATGCAAAACCGGGCGAGTTATTAAAACCTTCCTTTATTGTGGGTCGCTCCCTAGGTGGATCAACCAAGAAAAGTAAGAGAGAACAATTGGCCTACTGGCTTGCTCACCCGGATAATGGTTGGTTCTCCCTAGCTATTGCGAACCGGATGTGGGCACGATACATGGGTCGGGGTGTTGTCGAACCTTTACATGATGTAAAAATGAAAAATTGTCCCAACCCCGCCCTTCTCAAAACCTTAGCTGAAGTCATGGTTGCATTGGATTTTGATCTGAGAGCATTTTCCTGGGTCATACTCCATACGAATGCATACAACCGACTCGCATCGCGTAAGAAAATTGATGAAAAGGAGGATTATTTATTCCCCGGACCAATTCTTCGACGAATGTCAGCAGAGCAAATATGGGACTCTCTTGTTACCCTAATGGTTAAAGACCCTCTTCGGTACCGACAACCCTCACCTATTAGTTTAGCCGAGGTAAACGATGGATGGAGCGCGTTTCATTTTGTGGACAACCTAACCGATGAAAAATATCGATTGGTGGACTCTAGCACAGGAAATTTAGTCCTGACTGAAGGAGATGATTACACGGCATCCTATGAACAGACATTGATGACAAAAAAAGGGAAAAAAAGCATCATTCTTGCTCGTGCATCCGAATTACCCCAGCCCGCTCCTGCCGGCCACTTTCTTCAAAAATTTGGCCAATCAGAAAGACTTTTTGTGGTAGGTGCATCAAGCAAGGTTGGTTCCGTTCCTCAACTTATGGAATTAATGAATGGATTCCCCACTGAAGTCTTAACAGGTAAAGACTCGCTTCTTTTTCAAAAACTTCAAAGCATTGCAGATCCACGGAAAAAAGCAGAAGTTGTTTTTCTAAGTATTTTAAATCGTAAACCCACCGAAGATGAAAAAGAACTTCTTCTGCAGGAAATGGAAAATTCAACCTCGGAAGAACTCTCCGACTTAATCTGGGCTTTGCTCAACACGCCTGAATTTTTCTTCATAAAATAGAAGGTAAGAAACATGAAAGATACTTTTTCAAACTTAGATGAATCATCAAGAAGATCTTTTCTGCTACATGCCGCATACTCAACATTAGGAGTTAGCCTTGCACCATCCTATTTATTAGGAGCAGAAAATACGGAACCACTCAAAAAGCCTACGGTTAAACCACCCTGCGAACGGGTTATTTTTCTATACATGAAAGGGGGCATGAGTCAGGCCGATACTTTTGACCCCAAGGAAAAGGGTACCATTGGCGGAAAGAGTAAACCAATCAAAACCCAAAGCCCTGATCTCCTTCTTTCCGACCAACTGCCCAAACTTGCCCAACAGGCAAAGGATTTGTCAGTAATTCGATCCATGACTACCAAAACGGGTGCCCACTCCCAGGCCCGTTATGTCATGCACACCGGATATCGACAAAAAACCGGGATGACTCACCCACAACTGGGATCATGGGCTCAAATGTTTCTAGGGAAATCTCACCCTGTACTACCTTCCAGTGTACTGATTGCCAGTGGAAACCCGGGGCCCGGGTTTTTACCTCCTGATTACAGCCCAATGCCCATTGGAAATGCATCTCGGGGCATTAAGGATTTACTTCCTGAAATTAACCAAGAACAATTAAATAAAAGAGTTCGTTTGGCGCAGAAATTCTCCTCCGCATTTTCTCATTATTTTCCCCATGATGATGTCAAAGCCTATAGCGATTTTTACAACCAGACCATAAAGTTTATGTCGGGTGACATGGCTGAACCATTCGACATTCAAAAAGAACCCGGAAACCTGCGCGCTCAGTATGGAAACCATCCATTCGGTCAAGGTGCCTTGCTCGCCCGTCGTTTGATTGAAAGAGGGGTTCGCTATATTGAAGTAACTTCTAGTCAAAATTGGGACTCTATGCATGGTGGCACAAATTCCCTTAATCGATTATCCAATGAATTAGATGGCACTGTTTCCGCACTAATGAATGACCTGAGAAATCGCGATATGCTCAAATCGACCATGATCGTAGTCACCACTGAGTTTGGACGCACCCCCAAGGTTAAAGGAAACGGTGGCCGGGATCATCACCCAAATGGATTTTCTGCTATGCTTGCAGGAGGAGGAATTAAGGGAGGTATAGCAGTAGGAGAAACCGATGCTGATGGACGAGATCCATTTCCTGAATACGAACCCAAGGACTTACATGCAACCATCGCCACCGCTTTAGGCATGACCGGAACAAAAATCCGCCGTCTTCCCGGGAGACCATCCTTTTTAGGAGGGAAACCAAAACCGATTAAGGAAATTTTGTCTTAATTATTTTTCACAACTTCAGGCTCGGAATCCCAAAGCAAATAAACCGGAAATTTAATGCTCTCTCCCAAGTATGCCATAATTCCCCTGTCTGACTTCCACCAATTTTCTATGGAAAAAACTTCGTTTGCTGCTCCCGCTACCTCAACTTTAATTTCAGAATCAGCAAAAATTTTATTAAAAGCGTAGAAAGCCCGACGAGTGTGAAATTCATCCGTCACAATGATAATTCGCTTCCAATTGTGTTCTTTTGCATATGCAAGTGCATCCTCAGCTTCATCAAAAGTTGAAGTTGCTCCACCTGTAAGCGAAGGTAAAATTTGCCAATCTGCGTCCAATTTAATTCTCTTTGCAACCGCCTCAGCAAATTGTAAATGACTGAGTTCTAATTGAGCGAGCTCAGCATTTCTCGGTTTTTCCGAGGTTACAAAAAGCTTGCTGGAATAACCTTGATTCCACAAACGAAGAGACTCAACTACTCGGGTCGTTCGTTCACCCGACAGGCAAATAATGGCATCCGCACCCTTCGTTGCATTCTGCTTATGAAAGAATCGAGCATACTCGGGCAACACAACCGGATGGAGTAGATAAAAAATTAGAAAAAAGGCAAGAACAAGACCGACCACCCAAAAAGTCCATCGAATCACCCTCATTCCTTCAGTAAGAATGCCCCTTCAATTTCAACAGAAGCATTAAGAGGTAATCCGGAGACCCCATAAGCACTTCGGACTCCCACTCCACAATCTCTCCCCCATAGATCAAAAAATAACTGACTGCATCCATTTATAACCATTGGGTGCTGAGTAAAATCAGGATCTGCATTTACCATGCCCAATAATTTATAAACCCGGTCAACTCGATCCAAATCTCCCACTACAGACTGTAAACTGGCTAATATATTCAAACCCACCTGGCGGGCAGCAATAACCGCTTCATCCAAAGACAAGTCAATGCCCACTTTACCCGTTATCATAGTACCATCTTTCCGAATGGGAAGATGTCCGGAAAATTGAGCAATTCGCCCCTCTACTAAAACTGTTTTATAAAGTCCTGCGGGGCGTGGTGGAGAAGGGATTTCGAGATTTAAATGCAAAAGTTTTTCAATAATATTCATTACATCAAATTAATTACCCATCTTTAATCGGCAAGAATCAAAGATATTCTTTTGTTTTTTCATTTGGATATTGATTTTGGAATTCAAATGTACTCCTATTGAGAGGTTATGAAAAATCCTTTCCTGCAAATTTCTCGTCGAAAAATTCTTGGAACTGCCGCCTTAACAGGCATTGCATCAACTATATGCAAAGATGCTTTCGGCGATAACCATCAAACAACAGATAACTTGGTTCTTACAAAAGGAAAAAAAATTCTGTTTCAAGGCGATTCAATAACAGATGCCGGCAGAGATAAAAAAAACCAGGTTGCCAACGAACAAAAGGCGTTCGGAGGAGGCTATGCCTGGATGGCAGCCTCCCATTTACTGATCGGAAATCCTGAATTAAACCTTCTCATTCATAACCGTGGCATCTCAGGAAATAAGGTACATCAACTGGCTGCCCGGTGGGATAAAGATTGTATCGAATTACAACCCGACATACTTAGCATTCTTATTGGGGTTAATGATATCTGGCATGGTTTAAACGGAAGATATGATGGAACAGTAAAAACCTATGAAGATGATTTCATCGCTCTACTCGAGAGAACCCATAAGTCCTTACCCAAAACACGTTTTGTAATATGCGAACCCTTTGTTCTTAAATGCGGTGCCGTTAATGAAAAATGGTTCCCGGAGTTTGACCATTATCGCGAATCTGCCCGCAAGATTGCAGATCAATTTGACGGGATTTTTGTTCCTTTTCAATCCATGTTTGATGAAGCAGTAAAATATGCTCCAGCTAAGCATTGGGCAGGCGATGGCGTCCATCCATCACCGCATGGGGCATCCTTAATGGCTCATTTCTGGCTGAAATCAGTTCAAATATAAGCTCTCCCTATTTTACTTTATAAAAAATGAAAGCGATCCGCTTAGTTGCTCCCCAAAAATTTGAACAGATTGAAATAGAAGAACCCGAAAAACCCGGTAGGGGTGAAGCCTTAATTCGAACGATCCAAATGGGTATCTGCGGAACAGATGTGAGTTGCTATTTGGGAAAATTTCCTTTTTTTGATTATCCACGAATCCCTGGACACGAACTCGGAGTTGAGGTACTTGAAGTGGGTGAAGGGGTTAATAATGTAAACCCCGGTGACCGTTGTTCCCTGGAACCATATTTTAACTGTGGAGAATGTCATCCATGTAAAAAAGGGTATGGTAATTGTTGTGAGAACCTTAAGGTATTTGGAGTTATGATGAATGGGGGGCTTTGTGAACGCTCGATCGTACGGGCTGATAAATTACATCCTTCAAAAGAATTATCCTTCGAACAACTCGCCTTAGTTGAAACCCTTGCCATAGGTTGCCATGCATCAGACCGTGGGAACCCTCAAAAAGGAGACCATGCATTAATTATCGGAACTGGTCCCATTGGTTTATCCGCACTAGAATTTAACCGACTGACAGGGGCCACAATCACCGTAATGGATATGTCCGTAGAGAGGCTTGAATTTTGCAGGAAAAATTATGGCGTTGAAAACTTAATTCTTTTTAAGGGAGACGGATCTGAAATTGAACAAATGAGAGAGATAACCAATGGCGGATTTTTTGATGTGGTGACCGACGCAACGGGAAATCATCACTCCATGTCTAACGCTCTCGAATTTGTGGCTTATGGGGGCTCGCTCGTATATGTGGGAATAACAACACAGGAAATTTCGTTCACCCACCCTGCCCTTCATCGTAGGGAAATTGACCTGCTTGCATCTCGAAACGCACTCCCCAAAGATTTCCCTCGTATCCTACGACTCATTGAAGATGGAACCATAAACACGGCTCCTTGGATTACTCACAGGATTACAATGGCACAAGTTAAAGAAAAGTTTGAATCTCTGATTATACCTGAGTCTGGAGTCTTGAAAGCAATGATTGAGGTTAGCCCACAGTAGGGTCATTTTTATTTCGATTATCTGCCCTATCTCGATTATCTTGATGTCAATATGGAGCAAACAGTAGCCACATTTTATCAATTTGCACAATTACCCGATTGCTTGGATTGGCAGAGAAAACTTAGAACACAATGCAAAAAATTCAATATACTTGGAACTATTATATTGGCTGAAGAGGGAATAAACGCTACGATTTCAAGCACTGCAGATGGTATTAGTGAAATCATGGCTTTTATCAAAAAGGATGAAAGATTTGCAAATATGCCATTTCGTACAAGCATTACCCCCAGAAAAACATTTTATCGTATTCGTGTGGCAGTTCGAAAAGAAATTGTCACCTTGGGCGATTCATCCGTAAACCCAAATGACCAAGTTGGGACCTATATCGAACCAAATCAATGGAATGAAATCATTCAAGATCCTGATATAATCGTTATAGACACACGGAACGACTATGAAGTTGAAGTAGGTACTTTCAAGGGTGCAGTTGATCCCAAGACGCAAACTTTTGGACAATGGGATGAATATGTAGAAAAAACTTTAGAAGAACATAAGGACAAAAAGGTTGCCATGTTTTGCACGGGAGGAATTCGTTGTGAAAAAGCATCTTCCCACCTTCTCAAAAATGGTTTCAAGGAAGTTTTTCACTTGAAGGGCGGCATTTTGAATTATCTCGAAAAAGTAGATCCTGAAGAAAGTCTCTGGGAAGGAGAATGTTTTGTTTTTGACCACCGGGTATCAGTTGTGCACGGATTAAAAGATGGGGAAGCTAAAATTTGTTTTGGTTGCCGATGGCCTCTCAACTCAAGTGATATGGAGTCAGAAAAATACGAAGCTGGAATTTGTTGCCCCCATTGTGCGGATTCTCTAGACCCCATTAAACGATCAAGCCTCGAAGAAAGAAACAGGCAAATTCAGATTGCACGCGAAAAAAACCGCAAACACCTTGGGCAGGATGTTCCCATGATGACCCAAAATAAAATTGCCCAACGAAAGAAGACTAATCCTAAGAGTAAATCCATTGCGTGATCAAAAAAGAACCCAAGATTTCCAATATCTTTCAATCGGATGACACCGATGCACTGCTTCCCCGGTCATGGAAAAGTGGATCCTTAAAATACGACGAACTTAAACCCCTTACTGAAGGTGGAACGGCAAAGATCTTTACAACTTTAGACTTAAACCTGCAAAGAGAAGTTGCGTTTAAAAGCTTACATCAAGACTTAAGAGAATCAGAAATTGAAACCAAACGATTCTTGAGGGAAGCCAGAGTCACTGCAAATATTCAGCATCCGGGTACGGTTCCTTTATACGAACTCGGAAGAGATCGAGAAGGACAATTATTTTTCACTATGAAAAAAGTGGACGGTAGGGATCTTAGGGAAATCCTTTTTGATCTTCGGCAAGAAGTGCCTGATGTCATAGAAAAGTTCCCTCTTCCGCGCCTGATCGATATTCTTATTCAAGTATGCCAGACCATTGCATATTCCCATGATCTTGGCGTAATTCACCGCGACTTAAAACCTGCCAATATTATTGTTGGCAGCTTTGGAGAAGTTTATGTGCTTGATTGGGGGTTGGCAAAAATATTAGGAAGTCCTTCCCTGACAGACCCTAAAGATATTATGGAGGGCGAAAAGTCTGATACCACTCTGACCCCAGTGGGTCGCCATTACGGAACTCCCATGTATATGCCTCCTGAGGTCGCAAAAGGGGACCCAAATATTGATGGTAGAACAGATGTTTTCTCCTTAGGTATCATTCTTTTTGAAATAATGACCTTACAATTCTTTGTGGAAGGAGAAGACCCTTATGAAATTAAGAAAAAAATCTTGGACCAGCCATTACCATTGCCTAGAGATGTAGCCCCACATCGAAACATACCTCGAGACTTACAGGCTATTTGTATGAAAGCACTTAAACGTAATAAATATGAGCGCTACGCATCTGTTTCTCTTTTTTTAGAGGACCTTCAGCACTTTCGCCACCAAGAGGAAGTATCTGTCTACTGGTATTCAGGTTGGGAAAAACTCACCCGATGGAAGAGTCGCCATGCCTATTTAATTTTTTCAATTATATCTGCTCTTTTAGGAGCAGGGTTACATGCTTTATTTAGCCAATAATAAATCTTTCTAAACCTATAAAAAAGGAAGGTTGCACGAGTGCAACCTTCCTTAAGCCCGAAGGCGAGTTTAAAAATTAAACCAAAATTACCGAGGTGGTAATGGTTGTGAAGTACGTGGATCTAAACGAGGATCGACGGCTGGACCACGAGGGTCACGACGGGGTGGAGGATTAGCTG
>JABGWU010000022.1 GCA_018645475.1 Opitutia bacterium | reverse complement strand
TGGCTGCAATTGAATAAACTTGGCGAGTTCCCGCCCGATCCTAAATTATATCCAGAATATGACCTCTGGCTCGAAAAAAGTATGGCTTTGGAAACCACACATTTCTTCCGTACTGTCTTTCGGGAGAACTTATCGGTCAGGGAATTTGTTGATTCAACATGGTCAATGCTCAATCCAAGGCTTGCTTTGCATTATGGAATTCCCGATCTTCCAAAGGCAGAATTCCAGAAAGTAAGTCTAAAACCCGAATGGAACCGTGGAGGATTAATGACACAGGCAGCCACCCTGGCATTAAGTTCGGATGGAACCAGTCATCGTCCAGTTCACCGTGGTGTATGGGTATCCGAGGCTATCTTTGGCAAGACTCCAAATCCACCGCCCCCAAATGTCGATCCCATCGAACCCAACCCTCCGGAAAGCCCAAGAGCCACCATTCGTATGAAACTGGAAGCCCACACCACACATGCGAGTTGTGCATCCTGTCACAAGCATATAGATCCATTAGGATTCGCCTTTGACAACTACAATGCAGTGGGACAATGGCGCCTGATTGAAGAAGTGCAGCATGGACAAGGCAAACACCCCGATGTCGATGCCAGCGGAAAACTACCGGATGGCCGTTCCTTTTCCGGTCCTACGGAATTCAAAAAGATACTTTGCGAAAACCTCGAACCAATTGCCCAGGCTGTAGTTGAAAAACTGGCAACTTATGCCCTTCGCCGGGCAATGACCGTAGATGATCGGGAAGCAATCGAGAATATTGTCAGCTCATGCTCCGACAAAGACTATCGCATGAAGGATTTATTTGAATCATTTGTTACTTCCCCACTCTTTCAAAAAAGATGACCCAATCGTGAATGAATATTAGAAGACAAAACTGGCTGATCAATCGCAGGCATGCACTCAAAGGCTTAGGGGTAAGCCTTGCCTTGCCCATGTTTGACTGTATGCGTCCCCTCCATGCCAAGTCATCTGCAAAAAAAATAGCGCCAATCAGGAGTGTGTTCATTTATCTTCCCAACGGAGTAAATACCCTGGATTATCAAATCCTTCAGCATGGAAAGGATTATCAATTCAGTAAATGCCTAAAACCATTGGAACGCCATCGTGATCTTATCACCCCGATCAGTGGTCTGCACCACCCACGGGCCATCGGTCACCAACATGGATGTCAGCCTGTATGGTTAACGGGTGCACAGGCGGGACCAACTGCACGAAACTCCGTTTCCATCGATCAACTCATTGCCCAAAGGCAGGCACCTCATACCCGTTTTCCTGGCATTGCACTGGGAAATACCGGCAGAACCCTTTCATACAATGCAGATGGCATCGCCATTCCAGCAGAGAAAAAACCTTCAGAGGTATTTAAGCGCCTTTTCACATCTCCTGAAGGTGGGGTTGAACAGCAAAGAAAAGAACTGAAGAAAACGGGTAGTATCCTCGATCTTGTGCTGGGAGAGGCCCGTAAACTCAATCGGGAAATGGGTAACGAAGACAGGTCCAGACTCGATCAATATCTCACATCCGTTCGGGAAGTGGAAGTAAGGACTGAGAGAGCCGAGGATTGGCTGGATATTCCCCGGCCAAGTATTTCAGAATCACAAACAAGGAAACTAAATCGTGAGGTGCCCCAGCAAGAAGTGGGCGATTATTTCCGCACCATGTATGATCTCATGGTACTCGCCTTCGAGACGGACATCACCCGTGTAATCACTTTCAGTACTGGTGACGAAGGCAAAGGATTACCCATCCCGGAAATCAACCTTAATCAGACCAGACACTCCCTTTCCCACCACAATGGAGACCCGGAACAACTCCGTCGACTTACCGAAAGTGATATCTTCAACTATGAACAGTTTGCCTACCTCATTGACCGGCTTTCACAGGTGGAGGATGAACACGGCAGGCTGATTGATTCCACGCAGTGTCTATACGGGAGCGGAATGGCATACGGACACAGTCATGGGAACGCGAATGTCCCGACGGTTTTGGCTGGAGGAACTGCCTTGGGCTACCGGCATGGCCAGCACATTGATTTCAATCAGGGACATTTTGATGGATATGACCTTTCTGATTCACAGGCACACTACCGCCTCTGTTCCCGCCCCCTCAACTCGGATGCCAGGTTAAGTAATTTACTTTTGACCATGGGTAAGATGGCCGGAACAGAAATCGATTCCTTTTCGGACAGCCACAAGCCTTTGTCCGAACTTCTGGCATGAAATTGATAGCGGTTCTGTTCTTGCTCCTTGGCGGAATTCCGTTCTTCGTTTTCTGCGACAAAAATGAATCGATTGCTTACCCCGATCAATTCCCCTCCCTAAAGCATGCCAAGTTTATGGGTGGAGAGATTACCATGATTGATCATGTGAACCGTATGGGAATCCTCCGCCCTGACCGCTCGGATGAACACAATAAATATCATTGGGACCTTCCTCATCATTTCGAAATGCTTCCCTATGGTATAATTTACAGGTACGGTGCCCCTGCCCCAATCCGCGATATTGACTTGGGTACGCACATGCACGGTATATTTTTTCTCGGCAATCAGGGGATGTATAAGGTTCCACTTCTTGAAACTCAATATTTCCAGCAAATTCGAAATCAACCGAATCAATACTCACCCGACTCACCCTATAATCAGGCTCTCCGTCTGGAAGATGATTTTTCATTTTATCTTCGTCAAAAAGCCACCTGGCAAATTACTCATATTGATTACGATGAAGGAAAACTTACCTGTAAGCGAAAAGACAATGGAAAAGAGAAGCCAGAGGGTCTAACCGGCACTCAGGTTTTTGATTTTGATTCATCCCTTAAAGTTTGGCAGGGAACAAATTTATTGGAAAAGGATGCCTTAAAAGTAAATCAGGAAATCCTCTTTAATCTTACCTGGTGTACCCTTTTTGGTCCGGGCAGAATCACCGAAATCTGGACGGATGAAGAAAGTCGTAAAAGAGCGACCGCAAGACAACATAACAAATATCTCGAATATCTAAAGAAGCGGGGTTTCCCTGCCCAGGTTATTGAGGTCAACCACCTGGAGAAAGGATCTGGCCAAGTTACTCTCGTCCCCTATCAGGGATACGAAAAATTGGATCAAGAAACCTTTTCAGAAAATACCACTGGATTACTCGCCGTATCCGAATCAAACTTGCGCACCTGGGATCAGGGAAATGACAAAAAGCCATGGCGAATCGAAAAGATTTCAACAATCAAAAACCCTCCACCAGGTCATAGCGGATATGAGATCAAAGCTCACATGAATGAACTGCTCGAAGGCATTCGTCCAGGTCGGGTTGTCCGCATTTCCCCCAAAACATGGAATGTGTCAGATATTCCAAGAGAAGAAAGAATGCATATGTTTGATCTGCGACCAAGATTTTTGGAAGCGAACCCTTCCATCATTCCAAATCCCATTCCACCCTTACCGAAATGAATCGCAGACATTTTTGTGCTACCAGTATTGCCGGATCATTGATCTCTGCTATCCGTGCAAGTGCAAATGATCAGAAAAAGCCAAGAATCCTCCTCCGTTCAAGCTGGCAAACAATCAATATTGGAGACATCGCACACTCACCTGGTCTGCTTGCGATACTTGAAAAACACCTGCCGGAGGCAGAAGTTACACTTTGGGCAAGCAATGTGGATCGCGGTGTAAAGGAGATGCTGCTTCGAAGATTTCCCAGACTTAAAATCACCACGGCAGGTGGAAACCGCAGAACATGGGGTCGTACTGGCGAGATTCATGAACTGTTTAAGGAAATCGATTTCTTTCTTCACGGTTCAGGACCCTGGTTAGTATCTCCTCGTAGTGTGGAAGAATGGATTAAACAAACGGGCAAACCTTTCGGCGTTTACGGAATAAGCCTTCCCGAAGAACGGGCAGATGAAAGAATCGTGTCTTTACTCAGTCAATCCCAGTTCACTTTCTTCAGGGATTCCATGTCACTTGAAGTGGCCCGTTTCAAGGGTGTATCCTGTCCGGTCATGGAATTTGGTCCCGACGGTGCTTTCGGCTTTGATATTCTTAACGAAAAGAAAGCCCATCAATTTCTTAAGGACAACCAATTGGAGAACAAAAAATTTCTCTGTATGATTCCGAGGTATCGTAAAACTCCGGAATGGGAATTACCCGGCAGGGAGAAACCGGAAAGTGAATGGAAACATCTACACCTTCGGAATCAGGAAATGGCTGAAAAGGATCTCAAGCCATATCGGGAAGCCATCACCTCCTTAGTTCGCCAAACATCCATGAAGGTCCTGATCTGCCCCGAAGATATGACTCAAATTAAATTGGGCAAAAAATTTGTCTATGATCGACTTCCAAAAGATGTTCAGAAAAGAGTAGTATGGAAAAGTGAATACTGGCTCACCGACGAAGCCCTGAGTACCTATCTTCAATCTGCTGGGCTTTTCGGATTGGAACAACATTCTCCCATTATGTGTATTGGCAATGGAATCCCTGCACTCCTTGGAAGATTCCGTGAACAAACGACCAAAGGTTTCATGTGGAAGGATATCGGCTTGAGCGACTGGTACTTTGACAGTGATTCCAAGTTCGAAATGGAAAGACTGACCGCAGCGGTTCTGGAATTGGCGAATGACTCACAGGGATGCATCAAACGGGCAAGAAAAGCCCAAAACTATGTTAATTCCTTAAACCAAAAATGTGTCAACCTGGTCCGTAAACATGTTACTTTATAAAAGGTAATCTAAGAGTATTTGGAAAATGGATGCTCATGATCATCCGCTTTTTCCTGAACCAATGACATTGCCTCTGCAGTTCTTTTCTTGAGATATTTAGTTAGGGCAAAAGAGGCCCAAATCGAACCGATTAAAATGATTACCATAATGGCAATCACGATATACATGGGCCAGAACACTCCTTTTTTGAGAACCGAATCACTTGGGTGTTCGGGATCATAATAAACATCAATAGTTTTTCCTTTGGGATAGGATTTTAATTCCTCCTGAGCATCCGATCTCTCATTATGACTCATTGTACCAAAACCAACGGTATTTCCCTCATAACTACTTCCTTCCACGGTGTAGGCGTATTGGACTCTGACACTATATGATGTGCTTGTTCTTGTAAAACCTTGAGCATCCTTGCTCCTGCTTTCTGTCTTTTCGATTTCCGAACTAGTTACTGTAGCAGTTCCCTTATCCCAGTTCTCGCTCTGCATACCTTTGTTGATTGCCCATAAGCCAAAACCTAAAAAAATAAGACTCCCCAAACCAAAGCTTAGAGGGAATAGACGTCCAACTATAAAAATAAATGCTTTAGAACAACCAGGTGAAATGGGTGGTCGAGGATTATTCGGTGTTTTATTCACTAATTTAAATTAGCAATTTCACTGTGCCTAAAGCAAGAAGTTATATGGTCATTCACCATACCAATTGCCTGCATGTAAGCGTAGCAAATAGTCGGCCCAACAAACTGAAATCCTCTCGCTTTTAGTTCCTTACTCATGTTTTCAGATTCTTTTGTTTTTGCTGGAGTCTTATCCCAACTTTTCCAAAAATTGGTTATCGGTTTATAATTTACGAAACTCCAAATAAATTCACGGAAAGAAGTAAATTCCTCTAAAACCTTCATATAAGCACGGGCATTACCCCTCGCGGCCATAATCTTTAAGCGGTTTCGAATGATATCCTTATTCGCATACAAAGAAATAATTTTCGAATCATTCCAGGCTGCCATTACTGTTGGGTCAAAGCCATCATATGCTATTCGATAGTTCTTTCTTCGCTTTAAAATTGTAATCCAGCTCAATCCAGCCTGCGCACCTTCAAGAATGAGCATTTCAAATAACTCTTGATCATCATAAACAGGCACCCCCCATTCTTCATCATGATACTTCAGGTAAACCTCGTCTCCCAAGGGCCAAATACAGCGATTTTTAGAAGAATTCAGCATAGACTTTATCAATTTATGAATTTACCTAATGCTTGAACAAACTCATTTGGATTTTCCCAAGGCACACGATGACCTGCGTCTTGAATCACTCCAAAACTAACGAGTGGACACGACTTTGCCAAACCCTCGCCAATCTTTTGATATTTGCTATCCTTCTCTCCCGAAAGAAACAAAATGGGTGGTCTTCTCAGTTCAGCTAATTTCGGTGCTAGGTTTTGCTGAAGTCCCTTGGAAAAGACCTCAAACTGTTGACTAAGTTGAGTAGGATCCAACTCATCCAAGTTCCGCGGTGCTGAATTTTCGATTCCGCAGAAAACAGGTTGCTCATCCCACTCTCGTACCAATTGTTCAAGGGGCTCTTTCTTCAATCGATCTGCCCAATTACGATCCCTGTCTAATTGAAGTTTCTTCTCTCCTTCTGATTCCAACCCCGGACCCGCACCGACAATAATGGCTCCCCGCCAAAGGTCGGGTCGGGAAAGACAAGCATGCAGAGCTAATCGGCCACCCAATGAATATCCAAGCAAAATGGATTTCTCTCCATTCGCTTTGACTTCCCCTCTGCCACAAAAATCTTCCGTCCAGTCATCGAAACCTTGAAATGGTTTTGCATACAAGTCTTCCGTGATCATATCCAAGTCAGAGAACTCGGTTTTCATTCTTTCTTGCAGTGATTGCCATACCTTCGCCGTTTGAAAATTTCCGTGTATACAAAAGAGCTTCATTTCCTTTTTTTATTCGCTGCTATTATTCCAGGGTAAGAAGTTTTATTGAAGACAGTGAAGTGAGTAATGCAACTGGAGTTACTTATTGGATGAAGTTCCAATGTCATTATTAGCGATACGGGATCCGGAAACGGATTTGTCTAATTGAAAAGGATTCGCATTCAGGATGTAGCCCCGGTTTTGCGATACAATGACTTTGGCCCCGGAAGCAAGCAGGGCCTTTCGCCATCCCTGAAATTCATTCCCATGTGCCACCACTTCCGCTCCCGGCAAAGCCCAAATCGCAGAAGACGGCCCTCTCCCGCCCTTACTGCCGGCATCCGGTTTGATTACATTTCCTTCAATCAGCACAGATCCGGCACAACGGATACTCGCCACGCCCCCCCCAGTCAGCTTGTTATCAGTAAACTCAGCATGGGATCCTTCAAAAATCATCACCAAAGGCGGCATGCCCCCGGATCTTGAAATTTCGTTTCCAACCAGCTGTACATTCCAGCCCTTGTGTATTCCAACTCCAACTAAGTTGTTATCATGAATTCGATTTCCCACACATTTTGAAGTAGAATCAATAGAAGTCGTATCAAAGCCAAGACCGGAAGCTCCATTGTGATGAATATGATTATCCATCACTAAGGTCTCTCCCACTTCCCGATGACCTATGCCTGCGGCTTTATTATCATTACATTCATTTCCAATTATCAACGCAGATGCTCCCGTTTGGAGTCCTATACCAGTCAACGCATTTTTGTAACAATGATTACCCCGGATTATGGCATAAGATCCATCACTTACCCCAATTCCCGTCATTGCATTATCATGACAGTCATTATTTATAATAAGAGGACGGGTATCTTGACCCGTTCGCACCCCTATTCCCGCCCTACGATTATTGTGACAGTGATTTTTACGGACAATCGGACACGCACCCTCACTAATTCCTATTCCTGCCCGGATATTACTATGACAATTATTGGATAAAATTAACGGATGGCCACCTTCCATTCCAATTCCCGCATAGAAATTTTC
>JABGWU010000193.1 GCA_018645475.1 Opitutia bacterium | reverse complement strand
CGCGATGACAACACTCTCTGTCATTGCGAGGAGCAACCAACGGGAGGGACGCGGCAATCCATCGTGTCTCGAAGGACGCCTGGTTGAGAAAAGGAGGGGTAAGGGGTTGGTTTCCCTTTCAATCTTCACTCTTCCTTCCCTTGCTATTGCTTTTGGAAACCAACACGGAAGCCAAGGGTGTTGTTGCGGGAGTCCTGGCCGCCGTTGCCGCGCTTCGCCGAACGCAGAGCCGGCCCAACATTGGTCCAGGAACCACCCCGTTTGACCCGAAGCAAGCCCGAGGCCGGTCCGGTAGGATCGGTTTGGGGGCTACCAGAATAATTTGCCTGCCAATCATAAACCCATTCCCAAACATTACCATGCATATCAAAAAAGCCCCAGGAGTTGGATGCATATTGGCCCACATTAACGGTTTGATTGGGATCATTCCCAGAGGTACTATTACCATCCCAGTTATAATTGGCATGGGTAGAATTGTTATCATTCCCCCAGGAATAAAGCGTAGTCGTACCTGCACGACAGGCATATTCCCACTGAGCCTCGGTAGGCAAGACATATTGCCATCCCGTGGGTAACCGACCGGCAGCTTGCTCCAATTGATTAAGCCGTGAGAAAAAGACCACTGTATCCTCCCAGGAAACTTTTTCTACCGGGCGTTGATCATTATTCGACCAACGGCTTGGCTTTGCATTCAGGCCCTGTGAATTCCCGGTCATCACCGCTTCGTACTGGGCCTGTGTGACCTCAAATTCCCCGAGGTAATATCCTTGAGTTAAGGTAACTTGATGATCGGTTTCATACCCCGCTTGCCCCATGGTAAAGGTCCCCGGTTCCACCCAAATCATTTCCATATTGGATGCGGATGGAACCGTATGGTAAAGGCGGGTTGAATTAACCTCGAATTGTACACTCTGACTTTCTACTGAGCCAAAATCATTACTCACCGTGAGCGAGTATGTACCGTTATGCTGGCTAGCATTGACATCCGAAATCTGAAGGGATTTTCCAGTCGCCCCGGAAATGGGCTGTCCATTTCGATACCATTGATAAGTGAGATATTTCCCCTCCGCACTTCCAGATAGGGTAAAGGATTGGCCCGAATAAATCTGAGCACGCTCCTGGGGTAATACAGGGGACGCAGTTATCTCCGGTTTTAAATATTTTAAGATCTGCTCATTCAACTGGGCGGTCGTGATCGTACCTGCTTTTACCGAATCCGCAACCTTGGCAGTGTTCGCCACCTTGGCAATCTCCGCGACCAAGGCACGCGGGGTCGCAGTGATTTGCTGATCGGGGGAAAGATGAAGCATGCCCTGCCCGTCCCCATTATCAAAAAGTACTTTCAAATACAGTTCATTGTGATCAACAAATAACTGGGGAGGTAATGGATTCATACCCTGCCCACCAAGCAAAACTGTATACCGACCATTTTGAATAGGTACTCGGATCGTATCTTTTTCACTATTTCCATTTCGCCAGTGAACCACTCCCCTTGAATCCTGTAAGGAGAATACAAACTCTGCGGTTCCGTAGTAATTAACTCCCAGGATGGCCACTTTCCCGGAATAAGGAACAGGCAGGGTACCCTGTACATGCAGAGAAAGTAATAAGAAAAAAGAAAGGGACAGATGCAATCGGCTCATTTCAAGATCATTGTGCAACTTATTGGGCCTGTCAACCCCACGAAACTCTTGATTAATTAAGTGAATCTAAAAGACAGAATTTATAGGAGTGAATATTTTTTACACTTTAATGAAAATATTCATGGAAATTTTGTACTTTTTTCATCTTTTAAAATTCTTGGCACGGCTCATGCAACTTGTAATTCGAATGTCAACTTCATTAAGTATAAACAACTGAATAACAATAACTAACAACAATGAATACAAAACACGCATCACTCACCAGCATAAGTGCCGCACCATGGAAGTTTCTACTCCTGGCAGCAACTATGCTTTTTTCTTACGCCCTACCCGTTCACGCTGATGATCACGAGGAAGCACCCGCGGCCGAAGCACCCGTTGAAGAAGAGGCAGGTCCGGTTGACGACTATAATGAGTTACTTGAAGCTCAGGGCGAATTTGCTCCGGCATATGACTTTTTTACCACATCCATGCTTTGGACTGTAATTGCAGCGGCATTGGTCTTTTTAATGCACCTTGGATTTGCCACACTCGAGTCCGGGCTTTGTCAAAAGAAGAATGTGGTTAATGTTCTCTTTAAAAATGTGTTTATTATTTCTATAGGTGTGGTTACCTATGCCTTCTTTGGATTTAATACTCATTATCCAGGAGATTTTAACGGTTGGTTTAGTTGGGGAGGAATGATTGGAGATTTGAACGCTGACGGTGGAAACACCTGGGGATATGGCGGTCTGAGCTTGGCCATGACTGGGTTTGGTGACTTTATTTTCCAAGCCATGTTTGCTGCAACGGGTGCGACTATTGTTTCAGGTGCCGTCGCTGAACGGGTGAAACTCGGTTCGTTCATGATCTTTGCTGTACTCTTTGTTGGAGTTGCTTATCCGGTTGCCGGTTCCTGGCACTGGGGTGGAGGATATCTTGCAAACCTTGACATTCCTTTCAAAGATTTTGCAGGTTCAACAGTGGTCCATGCATTTGGTGGATTTGGTGCATTGGCATGCGTTTTAGTACTTGGACCAAGAAAAGGTAAATACACGGAAAATGGTATCAAGCCAATTCCCGCACACAGTTTCCCACTTGCCGCAATTGGTGTATTCTTACTCATGTTTGGCTGGTATGGATTTAATGGAGGTTCTGTACTTTCGGCAGAGCCAGGTGCATTGGGTCTTGTTTTCACAACGACTACTTTAGGGGCTTGTGCAGGTGCATTAGGTGCGATCGCAGTATCATGGTTCATGCTCAAGAAACCCGACCTTTCCATGGCGTTGAATGGTTTATTAGCCGGGTTGGTAGGAATAACCGCAAATGCAGATGTTATCTCCGTGGGTAGTGCCTTGATCATTGGATTAATTGCAGGTGCAATCGTTGTGGTATCAATTATATTCTTAGACAAATCCAAAATCGATGATCCCGTAGGTGCCATTTCCGTGCATGGTGTTTGCGGAATTTGGGGTACCATCGCAGTCGCTATTTTCGGTGAAGGAGATTTCTCGATGGCTTCGCAAGTACAAGGTGCATTACTTGTGAGCGGATTTGCATTTGTCTTCTCTTATGTTGTATTTTCCATTCTAAAATCAGTAATCGGAGTACGAGTGAGTGAAGAAGAGGAAGAAAGAGGTCTTGACATATCTGAACATGGTCAAGAAGCATACACCAACTAATCGTTGGTCTTACACCACAATACAATCAAATACAAAGAAGGACTCATATGAAATTAATTAAGGCCATTATTAAGCCATTCAAATTAGAGGAAGTGAAGGACGCCCTTTCTGAGATCGGGGTCGAAGGAATGACCGTTTCCGAAGTAAAAGGTTTTGGTAGACAAAAAGGACACACTGAAATCTATCGTGGAAGTGAATATACCGTAGACTTCCTGCCCAAGGTAAAACTTGAAATCGCCGTTGCCGATGACCTTGTAACCAAGGTTGTGGACGCAATTGTGAGTGCTGCACAGACGGGTAAAATCGGAGATGGAAAGGTTTTTATAATCCCCATTGAGGAAGCAGTGAGAATTCGAACAGGTGAGAAAGGAGAGATTGCTCTCTAAAAAATACCGGCCCTTGCCGAAAAATTATATTTTAAAAGGCCCGATTCTTTGGAATCGGGTCTTTTTTTATACAATTCTCACAAAATCGATAACCCCAATCTCGATCTTGCCTTAAAATATGCATGTTATTTATTCATTTTTATCATGAATTTTAATCATGGCAAGATTCTTGCAAGAAGTTATGTAAGATGTGCAAATTATATTTCAAAAATCGATTAATTTCCAATGACATTTGATCGTGTCGCATTTTATTAAACACTGAATCAATAATATGAATAAGATACCAAACTCAAAACTCTGCTTTACAATTATATTGTTCCTAGCCTTTTCATTTACAGGATTTTCCCAGGAACCGGATGCGAGTATAAATGATCAGAATAACATCGAGAAAGTCGCAGACGCCCAAACTGCCCCAGAAAAAGAAGAGGCAGTAACGGCAACCCTGGATACGGGTAATACGGCATGGATGATTACAGCAACCGCATTGGTTCTCTTCATGACATTGCCGGGATTAGCTTTGTTTTATGGTGGGCTGGTCCAGTCTAAAAATGTTCTTTCTGTGCTTATGCAATGCTTTGCTATTGCCTGCCTAGCGTCGATTCTTTGGGTAGTTTGTGGATATAGTTTATCCCTTACAGCTGGAGAGAATGAATGGATAGGTGGAACATCCGCTTTTTTCCTAAAAACATTAAGCGTGGAAAACCTGAATGGAGATTTTCCTGAATCTGTTTGGATCATTTTCCAAATGACATTTGCCATTATTACCCCAGGGCTGATTGTAGGTGCATTTGTAGAAAGAATCAAATTTTCGGCCGTTCTTCTGTTCAGTGGACTTTGGTTATTATTCGTCTATTTTCCCGTTTGTTATTGGGTATGGGGTGGAGGTTGGCTAGCCGAAAAAGGAGTAATTGATTTTGCAGGCGGAATCGTGGTTCACGCAACGGCAGGTGCTTCCGCTCTCACACTTGCCTGGATGCTTGGACGTAGGCAGGGTTTCCCCAAAACTTTAAAACCACCACACAATCCAGGTATGGTAATGATTGGCGCATCCATGCTTTGGGTAGGTTGGTTCGGATTTAATGCCGGAAGTGCGGCCGCCGCAAATGAAAGTGCCGGAATGGCCATGCTGGTAACCCATATTTCGGCAGCAACAGCAAGTTTGGTTTGGATGTTCATTGAATGGAAACAAACTGGAAAACCGGGATTGGTAGGAATCGTAACGGGTACGATTGCAGGGCTTGCAACAATTACTCCGGCCTCCGGAAGCGTTGGGCCAATGGGAGCCATCATTATAGGAGCATCCGCAGGTATCATTTGCTACTTCGCATGTGGATTCGTAAAGGAAAAGCTTGGAGTGGATGATTCTCTCGATGTGGCAGCGGTACACGGAGTGGGTGGAATTCTTGGAACCCTCATGGTTGCTTACCTAGGTTGGAAGGGTGAATTAGGCGGTTTAGGGATAAATCTGGACTCATGGTCAGATCAACTAATTGTTCAGGCACAGGGATGTGTCGCCGCCATTGTGCTTTCTGTAGTCGCAACCTACCTGATCGTAAAAATTATATCTCCATTGATTGGTGGGATTCGAGTTTCTGAAGAAGATGAAACAAAGGGGCTTGACCAAGCCTTGCATGGAGAGAATGCTTACACGCTCAACTAAACATTTTCACCCATAAATCTATTTAAAATGAAATTAATAAAATCTATTATCAAACCCTTTAAACTCGAAGATGTAAAAGATGCACTCTCCGAAATTGGTATTGAAGGAATGACCGTGACTGAAGCCAAGGGGTTTGGTCGACAAAAGGGACACACAGAAATTTATCGTGGAAGTGAATACACCATTGATTTCCTCCCCAAAGTTGTGGTCGAAGTGGCGGTACCAGATGACCTGTGCGATAAGGTAATTGATACCATTGTAAATGCGGCCAAGACTGAAAAGATTGGGGACGGAAAAGTATTTGTTCTGCCCATCGAGCAGGCGGTCCGTATTCGTACTGGCGAGCAGGGCGAGGAAGCTCTCTAAATCAACTAGATCAAACTATTCAATGTCCATAGCAACCAAGCCACGGTTGCATAAATGGGAAATGCCATTGCTTGCTTAAAAGTATCCATCCATGCACCTGGCTTTGGCAACCGGCTTATCCATTTGGGAAAAAGGGAAAGCAGGATGTATGGGCTGGCTAAGCCTAGTGCGATGCTGGTGAAGATAATAAATGCTGAATGCCAAGGCATCGCAAGGGCCGCTCCCACCGCGACTCCTAAAAACGGGGCCATGCATGGGGTGGCAACAATAGTTGCCAAAAAACCAGAGAAAAATGATCCTAAGTAACCAGACTTTCCTGAAAGTTTTCCGCCTACCCCAGTAAAGGACATGCCCATTTCAAAAACTCCACTTAAACTCATGGCAAAAATTAATAAAAAAACTGCCAACCCAAACACGAAAATAGGTTCCTGTAATTGAAACCCCCAGCCTAAATCCCCTTGAAGGCTATCTCTTAATCCGAGTAAAACTCCTACTAAAATCCAAAAGGAAAGAAGAACTCCAAGGGCAAAAACAATTCCATGAATTCGTACTTTTGAAGTATCTTCACCTGCCTTTTTTACAAAAGACATAATTTTCAAACCCAAAACAGGGAACACACAGGGCATTAGGTTTAATATGACACCTCCAATAAATGCGAAACCCAAGATACCCAAGAAACTGTTAGCTTCGGCAACAAAATATGGTTCTTCTTCCTCGATTACCTTTAAAACAATCTTTTGGGTTAGAATTTCTGGCAATAAAATTGGATCCTTTACAGGTTCATCTTTTTGTCTGGGTGGATAATAAACATAAAGGGGAACCCCCTCCCTATCATATCGTTGCAAAGCTTTAAGAATTACTGGTCCTCGCTTGGTCCAATCTGCCTGAAGGGTCGCAATGTTAAGTTCCTTAAATTTTTCTATTATGGATTGTTTGTAATAAACACCTTTATTAACCTGGCATGACATACACCATCTAGCCGTGAAATCAATAAAGACTCCTCGCCCATCTGCTAATAAAGCCTCTTCTTTTTCTGGAGACCAAGGGTTCCATGTTATTTGTTCTACAGTATCTGCGGGTTTACTTGGATAGCCCAACCAAATTCCAAAAAGAAGAAGAACCGCACTCAATAGACGCCCTACAGTTCTTCCCATCGATGGTTTCGCGGGGTATTTCGTTTTTCCATACAACCATATCGACATCGCAACCAAGAGAAGACCAAGCATGATGAGCAACTGATTAAAACCAGATTCGACTTTAGGAATCTCACTTGATGATGAAACCATAACATCCGAGACTCCCTCTCCATAAAAAACTTGGTCAATGGATAGATCAATCCTCCACGCCTGTTCAAACTCCGGGTGATATAATTCTCCTTTTATGTTCGATGAAATATGCTCAGATGAAGAATCCAAAGAGAGGGTTAATGAAAGTTTTCCATCATCGGATAATTTAAAATTCTGCTTCTCTCCGTGTGTAAAAAGATCCCCATCAGGGAAAAAAATAAATTTGTTCAACGCAAAGCCAGAAAGGGAGGAATGCTCAAACTGTAGCCCAACAGAATCTCCTTTAATCGCAGCCGAAATCTTTGCATTGATTGGAGGATGCCTCAATAATTGCCCTCGGACTTGTTGGGAAATTTCCTGATTTCCTGAATCTGGAATTGTTTTATCGGACAATGGAATATCCACCGTCAGTTTTTGATTAAAAGGAATGCAATTTTCCTCACTGCATACAAGAGTTGAAAATTGACCAATTATTGAAAGCAATTTCTCATCAGATCTAAAATCAGGATGCATATGAAAGTCACAAAGCAAATGAAATGTATCCTTGTGGACATAACTTACCATTTCCTGGAATTTATATAATAAGGGAGTAGGAAACTGTAGATCTCCCATCTGAAATCCGCTTACAATGTCCCAATCTATTGTGGTAGGATAACCACTTTCCCCAGCAGTTTTCCAATAAACATGCCATTCTGGTTTCAATTCTACTTTGATAAGGATAGAACCTTTCCCACCGGGGCTTATCTTTTCCACATCTGATAAAACTGAGACCTCAATTAAGTCTTCAACTTTTTGAGCGTGTATAATGAAACCAAAAAAAACTGAAAAAAATAAAAAAACTTTCCTTATAAAATGCGTGCTCAGCATGGCAACAAGCCTAAATCAAGGTAAAGTTAGGTTTTGCGAAAAAGAACCCCTTGAACTTTCGGCAAATTCCTTAACCGAATTAAGTAATGATGATGGCCAGGAAACATGCTGGGGCAAATTAACTATAAAATGTGTTTTTGGAATCCGATCAAAACCTACCTCTAAACTTGATAAAAAATTCTCAAATGCCCTATTCCAAGCAAGCGGTTGATAGACAGCTTTTTTCGAGTCGTTAGAAGCAATGCCTAATCGAGCAAGGGCCATATTTTCAACTTCTGCTTCACTTGATGGTAACGAAGAAATTGGAGTGATTGCATAAAACCACTTTCTTGCTGTCTCACGAGTTAATGCATTTATATTTGTATGATCTACTTGATTACCTTGCAATTTATCAAAATTGATTTTACCGAGACCTTCATAATGGGAACGAGGTACTTCAGAACGGTCATAGCTCGGCACATTACCTGCCATAACAAATACTAGATCTGGATCATAACTAATTGCAGTACTCAATCCATACCAAGGTCCAATAATCCCTGCAGCAGGAGGAAAAGAAAGTAGTTCTTTCGGATAATATTGATTCCTGTCCGACTTAATGGATTCAGAAGAATCTCCTAAACTAGTTATCCAATCAATGGCGTATTTCTTATTTTCGTGATCTGCTTTCAATAGAGTTTTTCCAAGTGCTGCGGCATCCCTTAAATTCCAATACAAAACAAGGTTAAAATAGGAGTTAGGGGAAAGGGTGATGATGGAGTTGATCAATGATTCTTTCAATTTTTTAAATTGCTGAACAGATTCGCTTCCATCCAACACATAAGTTCCAACATCAAGTAAGTAAACAACATGGCGCCCCTCATATAGCTTGCCCATAAAACTCACTTCATTTGCAGGTTCCGTAATGGAAACGGGAGGAATTAATGAGGGAGCGGGTAAAGAATTGGGAGAGGCCAGCAAATTTCCAATATCATCCTCTTCATTTGGTAATCTAAATGGCTTTTCCCTGCCATTTTCTAAGATCACTTCTAGGGGAATTTCTTTTGGAGGCGAGGGTTCAATATCATCCTGTGCTGAATTCTGGACTGCAGAATCATTCCTTAAGTTAATCGGGGAATCGATAGAATTTGTACTATCTTGTACCCATTCATCTTTTTTACTGTCTTGGTTAATAATATATACAAGCCCGAAAGTGATTAATCCTAGATTCCCCAGTAGACTGATGATTAAGAAAAACTTAACCAATGGGCTCATCTTCCTTTTGGTTCTTTTGGAACCCGAACCAAACTGACTAGATGAGTCAAAGATCTTCCCACCATTCTGAATTAGATGATCATGCCAAGTCTGAAATTCCTCTTCAGATATATCGTATTTTTCACTCTGTTCCGCTTTCGGAATATTTCGAATAATCGACTCAAGGACGATTCGTAGCTTTTGCTCTCCAGAAAATTCTTTGGCCATTAAAGTTACTTTAAAGAATGAATCTTTCTCGTGCAACTGCCAATCCTGCTACAGCTGCACTCTCGAGTCTAAGTGTGTTTGATCCAAGACTAAATGGAATAACTCCATTTTCCTTTGCTCTTAATTCCTCCGCTTCACTCCACCCACCCTCGGGGCCAATTAAAATGGATACAAAATCGCGGGGTTTGAATTCCAACTTTTTAAAGGGGTGTGCATACTTTGCCAAACTTCCAATACAGACGGTCTCATCTAATGAGATGTTTTCTAAAAAAGAAGAAAAAGGTTGAGGGGGGTCTAAAATGGGTAGCCATGGATTACCAGATTGCTTACATGCATCTTCCGCAATTTTTTTCCATTTGTGTCTTTTAGCATCCAGTTTTTTCTCTTGGTTATAACATTCCGAATGATCGGTTAAAAGAGGGGTTAATCGCCTTACTCCCAATTCAGTTAATGGGCGAATCATATATTCCCATCGATTTCCCTTTGGCATGGCAATGGCCATGCTCAAAAAGGGCTTAGCTTCTTCAATAAACCTTTTATTTAAAATTTTAAGAATAATGTTGTTTCGATCTAATGTGTGAATTTCAGTATAATATATGTTGCCTTTTCCATCTAACGCTTCCACTTCCGCACCTTTGTTCAAGCGGAGCACTTTGCTCAAGTGGTGACTTTCCATTTCGTCCAAACTGATACATTCATTCGAATCCATTGAATTCGAATCAAAAAAAGTTCTCATTGTACGCGGCATCGATCTTGTTTACATAAAAAGAATGTATATTGGCAACCTTCGTCACTCATCCAATTGGGAATTTTTATTTCTGGATTTGAAAATTTCAAGTCTCTCTGTGTTGTGAGAATTTGTGGTGGAGCCGCAAAAGGAATCCCTTTACAAATCCCCAAAGGGATTGAGATAAGGCCGGCAACAGAAGCAAACAGGGAACGGCTATTTTCATCTTTAGGTGAGCGGGTCACAGGGACTCATTTCCTTGATCTGTTTGCAGGTACAGGAGCTTATGGATTAGAAGCATTAAGCAGAGGAGCCCAGCAAGGCGAATTTGTTGAAAACCACAGAAAAGCCGTGAATAGCCTTAGGAAAAACCTTGGAAATGTATGTAAGAGTGCTCAAATGGATCCATCACATTTCTCTGTGAACAATCGTGATGTAAATGAATACTTAAAATCAAAAGTTGCATCATTCGATTTCATATTCCTCGATCCTCCTTATCCCATTTTCCCTGAAATTGGGCCAATGATTTTTGAGATAATTCTTAAAAACAAAATCATCAAAGATGATGGTCTTCTCATTCATGAAGCCCCACCTGAAAGTCGTTCAGATTTTGATGGGTGGGAAGTTGTTCGAATAATAGGGAAAAGTAAAAGAGGATGCCCTTCTTTTAAACTTTTTAAACTCAAAGCTTAAGGTTTCCAAAATTGGCTCAATACCTGCCCCATGGCAACTACTACGGCCGTTTCTTGCCGTAAAACCCGTGGTCCCATAGAAAGAAGTGAAAATTGATTTTCAATGAGGAACCTTCTTTCTTCCTTAGACCATCCACGCTCTGCACCAACTGCAATGTGGTAATATTGATTTTCTTTCCATGATTTTAAATCTTCTAAAGTTTGGACACTTTCATAATTGTCGAAAGCCAACCGAAGTGAATTCGCTCTGAGTTGTTCTGTACATTCCGCCAAACTGTTCCAAACTTGGCACTCCGGAATAAAAGTTGAAAAAGCCTGTTCGCTCCCTTTGATAATTTTATCTTTCCATTCATTGGTTTTCCAAAGTCGACTCTCTCTATAAGAAGGTTCGGATTTGTCTGAAACAAAGAAATCTATCCTAGACGCCCCAAGGGCACTAGCTTGTTCTAAAATTTTCCTACATGTTTGTGGACGGGACAGACCCACCAATAATCCTATTGGATATAAATCGTTTGTATGGTCCTCATTCCATTGAATTAAAAGATGGACCACATCATCGGTTATGGCTGAAAGAGTTGCTTTTCCTTTTGGCCCATTTTGTACCCCAATGTCAATTTCATCACCTTTTCTTGCTTTCAGGACATCAAGAATATGACAAGCGATGGGGTCCTTTACGGGTAAAATGAGAAACGGAACTTTCTCTTCAATTAAGAGAATATTCAACTTACACAAAGCCAAAGGGCCTGATAAGGACGAAGGGTTAGATAACCTTTTTCAAGAATCAAATCCCCTCCTTTGATCAGATCTTTTGCTTTTTCATTTTTAAAATAGGAAAGAATTGTTTTACGATCATTAATTTCAGATTCGCTGGAACTAAAGTTAAAGAGGCATAAAATGACCTGTGTTCCATCGATGGATTGTCGCTCAAAAGCAAAAACCTTATCTCCCAAATCTAAAATTGTTTGAGAAGCGTCGGGATGAAAAGCCGGACAAGACGAACGCCGCCGTAAGACTCGGGTATACCATTCGAAAATATTGCCAGAATTACATTTTTCATCTCCCAATAAAGCGTCTAATTCAGCATGGCCCCATTTCCTACGGTTAATCGTACGATTTTGTCCCGTCTGCTCCACCCCTTCCTGGAAATTATCCGTTCCGCAAAGCGAATGAAAGTAAACTGCAGGAATTCCCTTCATGGCTAAGGCAATGGCTTGCGAGCAAAGAAATCGTTTCTCTCCTATTTCTTGATCAGCTTTACCCGACAAAGCTCCATAGTATGTGGCATTTAATTCGTAAGGGAATTCCGATCCGTCCTCCATTTTACGCATCGAAACATGTCCTCCATTGTCTCGGACTTCTTCAGCAAGAGACAATATTTCCTCGGTGGGAAGAATTCCTTCCAATGGACGCACTCCAATTCCATCATGACTGGCAGTAAAATTTAAAAAATGACACCCCTTGGGAGGTGGTTCTAAATTTTCTGCCCAATGGGTAACATTCCTAGCAGTACCACGCAAAAGTCCATGAAGAAGGAGGGGAGGCAAAGAAAACTGATATACGGCATGTGCTTCATCTCCTTTCCCAAAATAAGAGATATTCTCTGGGTGCGGCACATTCGTTTCTGTCAGAATCAGCACTTCTGGAGCAACGACTTCAATAAAATTTCGAATTAATTTTATGACTTCATGCGTTTTAGGTAGATGTAAGCAATTTGTACCAATCTCTTTCCATAGAAAAGCTACTGCATCCAGCCGTAGAATTCGACACCCAAGAGACACATAAAACATGATGATATCAAGAAATTCAAAAAGTAGATCTGAGCTTGTCCAATCTAAATCAACTTGATCGGCACTAAAAGTCGTCCAAACCTGTCTTTCGCCTGCTCGCGTTTGATAAGGTGTAAGCAATGGAGATGCTCGTGGGCGAACCACGGCCGAAAGATCGTCATCGACATCTCCCTCTTTAATGTAGTTCTTTCCGGGCTCTACTCCGGAAACATACTCTCGGAACCAGGGACTTTTTGAAGAACAGTGGTTTAAAACCAAGTCAAACATCAGTTCGAATTCTTCGGACAATTTCGAAACATCTTCCCAATTCCCATACCTCTCATCAACCTCACGATAATCAACCACTGAAAAACCATCGTCTGAAGTCCATGGATAAAAAGGCAATATATGAATAGCGGAAAAAGCGCCTTTTAAGCGAGCAGTACAAAATTCTCTCAAAGTAGAAAGTGGATGGGTATCCTGGGTAGAAACCATATCAGCATAAGTAATTAATACTGCATCTTTCTGAGAAATTTCCTTGGATGACGAAATAGATCTGTCCGCTCCTACACCGTAACGCCCAATCATATGGAAAAATCGCTCAAGCAGCGAATCCGCCTCTTCTAAGCCATATAGATTGGCAAGTCGTTTCCGAATTATCTTGAGTTTCGCACTGGAGACATACTTGACTGAAGGGTTTGAATTTGGACTCTTCATATTTTTAATAACCAGTTAAACTGGCAATAAATGCCCGCAAATTACTGCGAACAACGGAATAGGAATAAAAGTGGCGGGCAACTTCGTAATTGTAATCCACAATTTCATTCCGAAGTTTTTCGTCAAAAAGAATTTGTTTAACTTTTTTGGCCAAGCTTGGCGTAACAAAGCCATCCATAGTTAATAAACGAAATCCCTTGGGTTCTATATCGCGAACGAAAATTGAATAACGGTTAATCAATACGGGCTTTCGAAAATAAATCGCTTCTAGCAAGGCATTACCAAAGCCTTCATAAGTACTGGGATATGTGACAAAGTCAGCATGCAGATAAAGATCCCATAAAGTGTATATTTTCCTGCCTTCCGAATCCCTCTGCCTGACCTCTCCTACCCGGTCTGCAACTACTCTCATATCAACTCCTTCCTCCTTAGCCAACTGCTCGAGCATACCAAGGTATTCATAACCTTCATCACCAGCTTCATGTGAGATTACTAATTTACAGCGGGGATCCTTAAGCAGGCTGACTAATTTAATTGCTTGTTCAATCCCTTTTCTAGGAACCACTCGCGTGGGTTGAAGAATAAAAAAATCGTCTTCTGCTAATCCGATTTCTTGGCGCACATCAGATGCATACTCGTCAATGTGGTCAGGGGGGTTATCAAAATCAAAAACATTCGGAATCACAAGAGAAGACAAGCCCTTTCTCAAGGCGAGTTGCTCCTGAGCTTCCTGATTAATCACAACATTGCGCATATTACTGAACTTTGGAGGAAAACTCATGTCCAGGTACTCAGGAACGGAGTTAACGGAAAATCTGGTCCGCTCCCAGAAAAAGTCATGGTGATGAGCAATTGCAGGCATTTGAGTCTCGGACAGAAATTCGGTCAACGCGATTCCAAGAGGAAGGTGCATGGGTATTGCCAGGCAATTCTGTGGAATGACAATATCAATATTAAAACGCTCAACAAATCGATATAATGTGCTTTTAAGATAATCTGCTAAATCTCGAATTCGAGAAGAAACAAAACGGTCTCGTTGCCCAGCACCCCAAATCCTTTCATTGATCCATTTATTCTCAGAAAAACCAAAATACGCTTCTGGGACCACAAAACTTATATCCGGGTCCCGGTCGCTTTGACCACTGTACCAATAACTAATATGCCGATCTTCCCATAGAACCTCCGCCCACTTTGCACTTTCGAGAGATACACCGTCCTGCCCAGCAAAACGGGTTGAAATGAAACCTATATTTTTTGACATAAAAAAGTTTGATACTTTTGAGAAATGAACCCAAATATTAAGGATTATTTTGTGGAGTATCTCATAGAAATTTTCAACTAATTAAAACAAAAAATGAAATTTATCGTGGCATGATTTTTAATAATGCATTATGGCGAAGGTAATAAAAATGCTAGAAACAAAATCAACAGAGTTTGACCTTAATAATTTACTTAAAGATTTACCCACGCAAATTGAAAAAATTCGGGAAATTCGTAAGCTCGTATTAACTGATGCAGTATTGCTTGGGGAAATCCCGGCCCCAACCTTTAAAGAAGAGGATCGGATCCGCCTAGCAGTTGACCGTTTTCGGGAAAATGGACTAGAGGACCCGGAAATTGATGACCATGGAAACGCATCCGCAATCTTAAATGGTACAGAGGGAAAATCATCTATCTTAGTAATGGCTCATGCAGATTCGGTTTTTGATGCAAGCACACAACATGTGCTTAATGTGGGACCAGATGCAATAACAGGGCCAGGGATTGCAGATAATGCCATTGGATTGGCAACCGTGGTTGCCCTGCCAAAGTTACTTGAATTGCTAGACATTCAATTTAAAGATGACTTAATTTTCTTAGCCAATACTAAGAGCCTAGGCCGAGGTAATCTTGACGGAGCACGCTACTTTCTGGAGACAATGAAGCGCCCAATACGTGCAGGTATTTGTGTGGAAGGAGCCAGCCAAGGTAGACTTAGTTATTCCGGATTGGGTACCCTTAGAGGAGAGATCAGGTTGGAAGTGCCCAGTAATTATGATTGGAATCGATTTGGGTCATCCGGTGCAGTTAGCCAATTGACTCGAGTCGTAAATCAATTGCTTGAAATCCCTCTCCCCAAAGAACCTAAAACCAAAATGACTCTCGGAGGATTGAGTTGCGGAACAACATATAACAAAACTCCAAGGCGAGGAACCCTTCGCTTTGAAATCACCAGCGAAGAAGATTCAGTAATTACGGAATTAAAACAAAAAGTGGATGATCTCTGTGAACAATGCTCATTGGAAAACGGCACAAAAGTTTATCTTGAAGTTGTTGCAACCAGACCGAATTGTGGAATTGCTTTTACCCATCCGCTGGTTAAGGCCACTCGTTCAATCATGAGTGATCTTGGAGTCACCCCAGAAGTGAATCCTAGCACAGGCGATTTAAATGTTCTCATCGAAGCGGGGCATCCAGGCGTAACCCTTGGGCTAACCACTGCCGAAAATATTGGCGAAGAAAACGAATGCATTCATTTAAATTCACTTCCATCGGGAATAGCCCAGCTCATTACCTTACTTCAAGCAATAGACCAAGGACTTTGCGAATCATGACCGGAGATAATCAAAAATGGCTTAAGCAAAATACTTTTCACCACGGTGAATTTTGGGATATTTTAAATTTAGTAAAAGAGAAGGAAAAAAAAGGACTTACCATATCCCTTTGCATTCCAACCCTGAATGAAGAGAAAACCATTGGGAAGGAAGTATTAATCCTAAAATCAGAATTAATGGAAAGATATCCATTAATAGATGAGTTTGCGGTGATTGATTCTGGATCTACAGATAAAACACTCGAAGTGGCCCGTAGCTACGGTGCAGATACCTACTTGGCATCAGACATTCTACCAGAAGTGGGAGACAAGCGCGGAAAAGGAGAAAACTTATGGAAGGCAATTCATCAACTCAAAGGTGATATCATTTGCTATGTTGATGCAGACATATCAAATATTCACCCACGATTTGTATATGGCTTAGTTGCTCCTCTTATCAAAAAAGAAGAAGTGCAATATGTAAAAGCTTTCTACGATCGACCTCTCAATTACTCCAGCGGCCTTCGCTCAAGCGGGGGTGGACGAGTGACAGAAATCCTGATCCGTCCGCTCTTTTCTCTTTTCTACCCAGAACTCACCAACATTATACAACCATTATCAGGAGAGTATGCAGCGAGAAGGGAAGTTTTGGAAGTCATCCCCTTCCCTATTGGTTATGGGGTGGAAACATCCCATTTACTTGATTTATATGAAAAATTTGGGATTGATGCATTTGCACAGACTGACCTAGATCGAAGGGTTCACCGTAATCAAACAACCAATGCATTAGGAAAAATGAGCTTTGGAATCTTACAAACTTTTATAAATCGTTTGCATAGCCAAGGTATGATTGATCGCATTCCAGATATGGAGACATTCTACAGACGATTTGAGGTTGAAGATGGATCATACAATCAACTCGTTCAGGAAGTCGTAGAAGAAGAAAGGCCTGCCATGATCGAGATTGAGGAATACCGTAATCGTACGGTCTAATGTTGAGGCGTTCACTTAAGTAATTTAGCAGGCATGAAAGTTGCCATTGTTCATTATCATCTCGAACCTGGAGGAGTTACCCGGGTTATAGAAAATACGCTTGATTCATTTGCCGAGTATTTTCCAGATAATCAATTTGTAGTCCTAAGTGGCAGAGCTTATCCAGGGCAAAGAATTCAAAATATTCAAGTCGTTGATGGTCTTGGATATTCTTCCCCATCAACTTCAATTTCTGCTCAATTCCTTAAAGAAAGAATGAAAAAAGCCGCTGAGCGTGGATTAGGAAAAAAGCCAGACATCTGGCACATTCACAATCACAGTTTAGGCAAAAACCCCGTATTAACTCAAGCAGTCGCACTTCTGGCCGAAGAAGGTAATCCTATCCTACTTCAACCACACGATTTTGCTGAAGATGGCAGGCCATCAAATTTCAAAGTCCTCAACCAAGTTTACTCAAAAACATACCCATCTTCACCAAATATTCACTACGCTACACTGAATCATAGGGACTGTACATTTGTAAAAAAACTATTTACCCAAAGGTCTAGTCAAGTCCACCTGCTAGCTAATTCCATATCAATTCCATCCGATGATGGGACAGAAAATATTACCAACCCTAATTTACCCGAAAACCTTTTTCTTTATCCCGTTCGGGCAGTACGTAGAAAAAACCTTGGTGAACTGGCTCTGATCGCGGCATCTCACCCAGAAAAACATTTTGCAAACAGCTTAGGACCGACCAATCCAAATTTTGGTAAGATTTTTGAAAAGTGGATAAAATTCTCCCAAAAACTAAATCTCCCCATTTCCTTTGCTATTGGGGAAAAAGTAAATAGTTCATTTCAAGAAATCATCAACCATGCTGAAGGTATTATTTCCACTAGTATTGCAGAAGGATTTGGCCTTGGATTTCTTGAACCATGGATGTACCAAAAGTTTTTATGCGGACGGAATATTCCAGAGATAACTCAAGATTTTTCAAACTTGGGGGTCAATCTAGATAATCTTTATACTCGAATCGATATTGACCTTAAACATTTATCCAGTAGCAAACTCCTAAAACCAAAAATTAATTCCGTACTCATCAAGTATTTCTCTGATTACGGACAAGAATTACCCAATCACGCCACTGACTTGGCCTACCAATCTATAGTGCAAGAAACAGGGGTTGATTTCGGTCGATTAGATGAAAGCTTTCAAGAAGAAATCATTTGCTCTGTCTTAAAATCAAAAGTTTCGCAAAAGGATATTCAAAAGCAGGTAAACCTAGAAAAAATCGATAAAAATGTAATCCAAGAAAACAAGGAATCCGTAATGGATAATTTTGGACAAGAAACTTATGCAAAAAAAGTTAAAAGGATTTACGATTTACTTTTAATTTCTACGCATGAGAAAGTTGAGTATGCAAATGGAGAAGATCTCCTCGATTTATTTCTTTCTCCCTCTCGGTTGAACCTGCTCAGAACAAATTAATGTTTATTCGCTTGGTTCCAAACCAATACCCTGAGCAAATACATTCCACCAGTTAGCCAAATTCCATCTGTAATTTGAACCTTCAAAAACTAAAGGTTCCTTCTTCAATGTTCTGTATCCTTCCCTGTTCTTTCCTACTGCAAGCAAGTTAGCGACTTGTAAGAAATTGGCCCATTTACCCTTCACACTTGGGAAAATATTTATTTTAAATTTTCCTTTTGGCGTATATTCTGCACTCCCAAAAAGGTTAAATTCTAAACTTGTCCAATCTTTAAAAGAGAATTTCCAATTTCCCAAATCGCTTCGATTCAATTCAAATGAACCCTTTCTAAAATAAATGTTTTCTAATAAAACGCTTAAAACTTCGATCATTTTAGTTTGGGGTGCTGACCAAGAAAAAGAATTTCCCAAACTATTTTCCATCTTGCTTTTAAGAACAGATACATGATCTCCCTTTTTTTCGCCAAGTAAATTAAAAGATAAGTTTGTAAAATCAGCGACAATCTTCGTTTTATAATTTCCACCTAAGATTCCTTTAACTTCCAAATTCCAATCTATTAATCCATCTGTTAGAACATTTGAACTTTCAAATATATTTATGATAGTGGCGTTTGTCTCAAGACCGTTAACCTGAAGTTTAAACATAACAAACTTAGACGAATTTTCCTCCAAGGTTTGAAAAATTACTTCACCATTGAGGATGGAGTCTCTTAACTTTGAACTAAATGAAATCGTTTTATTCAAATTATTAAATTCTGCTTCAACATCCTTTAATTTAATCAACGGGGATATAATTAAAGTTTTAAGTGATAATGACACATTCTGTTTAAATTGATTAACGAAATTGCTTAGACCAAATGTTTGAGATTGATTTTGATTGTGGGCCATATTTTTAAAAAAGGGGAGCAAATCAACTACATTTAATCTATCTCCTCGGAAGGAAATCAAATTCGAATCAGATTGAAAATTTATTTCTAAATCAGATTTCAAATCTTTAATATAAGACATTTGGACCCAATGGGATGTATCCTCATTTTTTTCTACAAATGTCCAGTTTACAGGGATTTTTAAAAAGTCGCTAGAATTTGCTAAAGATAACTCAAGCAAACCATCAAACTTCAGTTCCGTTCCTTCACTCAATTCCCATTCAAACTTATTTGCTTCGATTTTCTGATTATCAATATGAAGGATTTCGGAAAATGGGTGAAATCGTAATGTGCTTAGATTTGCATCTAGGTTTACACTCTTTAATTGAACAACTTGGGCATTCTGATCTAAGGAAAACAATAATTCACCTGTTGCTATCTTTTTATCATCACCGATAACTTCAAGTCTCTCTATATGGAATTGATCATAATTTTTAATCCTTGGATCAAATTTAAGATCCCCCTTAATCTGAACTTTATTAAATACATTTGAATTTTGCCCCTCTAATCGCCCATTAAAAATAAAGTTTTTACACAGCAATTTAGGATACCCATCCACAAATATAATTTCTCCATTAAGATCTTTAAAACTCCCTATTAATTCTAGATTTTGAATTCCTAACGAAAAATTAGTGCCCAAACTGTTGATATTAAAAACAGTCTCTTGTTTAGAGGATGGGTTTACTTGAGACCACTTGAAACCGTTGCCATCCACATGGCTTATAAATGAATTCTTCATCTGTATTTGACCAACTCGTCCTTGGTTATTTGCCATCTCCAAGGAACCATGGTTAACGCTCCAACCAGACCTTTCAATATGTCCGGTTGCACTGAGATTTTGAAAAGAAATTCGCTTTGATTGTTTAATAACCCGAGGGATAAAATGGCTAGATATTTCAACATTAGGTAAAATCCGACAATCAAATTTAATACCTTTTCCCTTTTCAGATTTCATTTTTAACGGAATCGTTAGAGACATAGAAATATTCTGTTGTTCAACTTCGCTATCACTGAAGTGTAAATCATTAGAATCTAATTGTAATGAATCTTCATTCATCCCGGTGCTAAAAATTCCATTTATTATAGCATCTTTCGAAAAATGTTGTCCAAACCTGCCCAATTCAAAATCAGTCAAAACCAAATTAAACTTCGAGGATTTTTCAGAATTTTCAAATAACTCATCTTGTAGTAATTCTATCTTTTCTCCTTTCTCATTTTTGATGAGTATACTGAATTCTTCTGTAGTCCATTTTTTATCCATTAATTGAATACGACTGCGAATATCTCCTTTAAGGGTTCCTTCCTTAGGGAAAAAAATAGAGGATGCTGAAATCCCGGCAATTACATCAAGATCCATTTCTTTTCCCTGAGCATCAAATGAAATTGTACCACCACCATTTATCCCTGCATTAACAAGGGAGAGTATAGGGACATACTTAACTAAATCTGCTGATAAAATGGTTCCATTCCAGTCACCATAAAATTTAGCATCGCCTCTTTTTCGATTCACTACGATCCGACCAGAAGAAGCATTTTGTTTACTGGACTCGATAATAAACATGATCGATTCCAATTCGCCATCGTTCGTAAGATCCAGTCTAAAGAAATGATCTGCCAATGCCGAAACCTTTAAAACCTGTCTCTTATCTTTAATCTCTTTACTGATAAAAGCTTTTATAAGAACTGGGGAATTACCTAAAGAAAAACTCCTAAGAAATGAAGGGGATTCATCCAATCTAAATTCAATAGCAGACTTAATTTCACTTGTTGATTTTATCTGTGAACCAAAAAAAGAAAATGGAATAGATACACCCCCCACTTCCAACTTACCGTTCACTTCAATTGAATCACACCCAAGGTTTAAAGGATTTAATCTCAGTTTGTTTAGAAAACCCAATATGCTGACATTCGAATCCAAATCACTCGATGATTTTATCGTTAAACCTCTTAATTCTAAGTGTTTAATCTCAAATTCATTTCCTAGAAACCAATCAAATGAAGAATATGAAAAACTTCCATCTCCCAATGCTAATTTCCATTGAGAAGTCTCCAACTCTCCTCCAATTAAACGACCTTCAAGCCAATCTATTTCAATATCCTCAAATGATAACTGACCATCAACCATTTCACCTTCAAGGAATTTTGAAAAACGTTGAGGTAACCACCATTCAAAAACAAACAAGTCAACCAGTGCAATGACTACAATAAATGAAACAATTACCCACAAAGTTTTCTTCATATATGAGTCATTAGTATTTTAACATTCTAAGTTTCTCCTAGCATGAAGTGGAGAAATCTTAGTAGATGTCACCATAATTAAGTAAAAGACAAAGGCAACATTTCCTAACCATTTAACTGTTAGAAATGTATAGGAACAGAATTCAACTCACTACAATCTTCTCGATATTCGATTAAAAAATCGAATAATGGTCTAAAACTTGAGGACTATCGGCCTTTACGCTTGGCCTCGAATAACCTTTTTTCTTTAACCTTATTAGCTTCTTTGCCAATTCTGTCTCGCAAGTAATACATACGAGCTCTCATGGTAATACTCTCACGATCTACTTCGACTTTATCGACAAGAGGAGAATGAACGGGAAAAACACGCTCAACACCAACCCCAGATGCAATCCTACGAACCGTAAAAGTTTCATGAATCCCTGAACCTTTACGAGCGATTATAATACCGCCAAAGATCTGAATACGTTCTTTTTCACCTTCCCTGACTCGAACATGAACTTTCACACCGTCTCCAACCTTAAACTGGTCGCGACCTTCCTTTAAATACTCGTTTGTTACTTCTTCTAGCAGTTGATTGTTCATAATTTTTGTTACTCTCAGGTTAATTTTTTAATAAATCAGGGCGTAATCGCTGGGTTTTTTCCAACCTTTTTGTCTCACGCCATTTTGAAATTTGAGAATGGTTTCCGGATAGAAGTACATCAGGCACCTTCATCCCTCGGAATTCTGAAGGTCTAGTGTACTGAGGAAATGCCAAAAGTTGATCTTCAAAACTTTCCTCCTTTAGGGAATCTTCATCACCAAGAACTCCCGGTATGTGTCGGCTCACAGCATCAATCAAAATTGATGCCCCCAATGTTCCATTAGTCAGAACATAATCTCCAACGCTAACTTCTCTCGTGACGAGTTGATCACGAACTCGTTGATCAACTCCTTCGTAGTGTCCACTAATGATTAAAATGTGTTGCTCATTGGCAAGTTCTTTGCACATCGGAGTATCTAATTTTTCTCCATCAGGTGCCATATAAATAACCGTGGTGGATTCATCTGCAACTTCTTCAACTGCCGAAAACAGGGGTTCAGGCTTCAGAACCATTCCTGCACCACCTCCGAAAGGTCGATCGTCAGTTTCCTTATGTTTACCTTTTGCCCAGTGCCTAATATCCAAGGAATTAATTTCTAATAACTCGTTTTCGATTGCTCGGGCGATAATACTTTCGCCCACAAATCCATCTAAAGTTTTAGGAAAAAGGGATAAAACATCGAAACGCAGAATTGAGTTCATTTTGCGAATCATCACCTAATTTAGAAAACATTTTACAAAAAGAGAGGCAGAAAAATTAGCCCTCTTTTGAATCTTCTTCCTTTTTGGAATCAGCTTTGGGTGTTTTTTTGTCGGCTTTATCTGCAGATTTAGCAGGTTCTTCTTCTTTTACAGCCTCTTCCTTCGGTGCCTTAGCTTCTTTAGTTTTAGCCTTCTCTTCCGCTTTTACTTCAGCCTTAGCAGGTTTCTCCTCCGCTTTGGTTTCGGACTCAGGTGCCTTTTCCTCCGCTTTGGTTTCAGACTCAGGTGCCTTTTCCTCCGCTTTGGTTTCGGACTCAGGTGCCTTTTCCTCCGCTTTGGTTTCGGACTCAGGTGCCTTCGCCTCCGCTTTGGTTTCGGACT
>JABGWU010000021.1 GCA_018645475.1 Opitutia bacterium | reverse complement strand
TTAGGACACACCGAATATTGTACCGTGCTGATGGCAAGGTTACTTCGGGCGTTCCCCCAGAAAGGAGGGATAAAAAATGCCAATCGTAGTAAATAGTAATTCATCAGCCACCACGGCTTCCTTTAATTTGTCACACGCCAATGACTCTTTGCGAAAGAGTTTAGCCCGATTATCCTCGGGTAAAAGAATTGTCAGCCCAGCGGATGATGCAGGTGGTTTGGCCGTAGCTTATAAACTAGATTCGAAATTATCTCGTACAGAAGCAGCACGACAAAACCTACAAAATGGTTTATCCTATCTCCAAGTTCAAGATGGTGCACTGACCACAGTTGCAAAAATTGTGGATCGAATGGCCGAGCTGCGGACCATGGCGAGCGATGTTACTAAAAATACCCAGGATGTAGAGAATTATTCCAAGGAATTTATCGAGTTGCAAAGACAACTTAATCAGGTTCGGAATGAGAAATTCAATGGAATAAGTTTATTTTCGAGTAGTCAGTCTTCATCTGTGAACACCCCACCTGACTTACGTCCACAAATGGACAAAACCTCAATTGCAGTGGATGACATGGGAAGAACCTACCAAAAGTTCTCCAGGCAGATCCTAACCACTGCGGACGGTGTGGTTAATGATGGAAACATATCTTTAAATGTTACAAACATTCAGCACATGCTTTCCCTAGGTGGCATAGATACAAGATTTATCTCTACTAATGCAACCGCATCCATCGCGGCGGCAAAAATAAATTCCGGAACAGGAACTCAAGATTCAACTGGGCAGAAGGTGTTTATCAATCTGGGTAATGTAAATAACGGAAATATAGATGATTTTACAGTTACAGCCACAAAGGATGAACTCTTTACCACGGATGGTTTTCTTAAAAGCATCATGTTTGTATCCATGGGCAGTTTTACTGATATCATTCAACGAGTGGCAGATGCCCGAGCCGAGAATGGAGCAGAACAATCAAGAATTGGAATGGCCAATGAATTATTAATTCAAAACCAAACCAATTTAGAAGCAGCGCATGGGAGGATAATGGATGCGGATGTGGCATTGGAGTCCTCCAGGTTTGCCCGTCAAAATGTACTCGTTCAGTCATCGGCAGCGATGGTCGCTCAAGCTAATCAACTTACCAATATTGCACTCCAGATCCTGGGGTAAAGATCGTACAAGAAAATCAATTTAAATTTTATAGAATGTGAAAAATTTTAGGACACACCGAATATTGTACCGTGCTGATGGCAAGGTTACTTCGGGCGTTCCCCCAGAAAGGAGGGATAAAAAATGCCAATCGTAGTAAATAGTAATTCATCAGCCACCACGGCTTCCTTTAATTTGCCACACGCCAATGACTCTTTGCGAAAGAGTTTAGCCCGGTACTTTTCAAGTAGAAATGGAACCGCTCAATGGAGTCCAACTAGATGAAAATGCTCACAAATATACCTCCTCCTAGGTGGGAATATACAAATAAGATCTATTTAAACTCATTTTAATTATTCATATTCATATTTTAACAAATCTAAAACTCATATACTAAAACTTATATACCAAAACTTTTCTTAAGCTGTCCAAGGTGCTGGCTTAACACTTATTAACTCAACTCTGAGTTAGTGTTCCTATACGAATTAATTGTTTTAATTCAAATAGATGAGCGTCTGGACTCCATTGTGAAACATTCAATTTCTTCAAAAAATAAATTCTACATAATTGTTAATTAAAAAAATTAAATACATAATTATTATGCGTAACCTATTATTTACTAAAAACTTAAATATAATAACTTCATCTAAGGCAACGCCAACCAGTTGTAGAGTTGGGTCGAGTGGTCAATCAAATTTAGGGACATCCATTGTGCAAGTTGGTGACCAAAACCAAATTCCTCATCCAATGTTGCCCTACTCTTCTCAATCTAGACAGTCGGTCATGATTAGTAATCTCAAGCTTGGGATAGAATACAAATCAAAACAGTACGACAATCTATCTTCAATAAACGATTACCTGAATGAAATTATTTCCATCAGTAACCCGAGGAGAGATTCAAATTCGAGCACCTGGTTAATTTACTTACAATCAATCGCCTCCGTGTCAGGGGAACGACACCTTAATTTCCCGTTATTTGGTCATGGGGTAGAACCTCCTGTTCGAGTACACCTTGTACTGGATGGTCGACCCCAAATATTCGAATTTCATGTTAGCGAATTACTAAACCGGACTCACTTTAAATCTCTTATGTATTCAGGTGCAGGTACGGGGCCCCCTTTAAATGAACTTTTGCATGATTGTCTTTCTGAGGTCATGGATGAACTACTCAAGGTTTCAACTGAGAGAAGTAATGCTGAATTGACTCTCGATAAACTTGAAATTCTTTCAATAAACAAGGCAAAACTTCTCATGAGCAGACCAAGGAAAACTCATAGAAACCATACTATATTCGAAAAGTTATTTCAGCTCTTATCCAGTCAGATTTTTCAAAAACTTAGAAGTGCTTAATTCTATTTCACAACCATCAATTCAACACACACATTTTAACACAATTTAGATATTTTTAATTATATGGGGGTCGCACCCATACTTAATGCGACAAAGGTGGCAAGGATGCCACCGACATTAATCAAGGAGGATTAATTATGCCAATAGTAGTAAACAGTAACGCTTCGGCCACCCAAGCGTCATTCAACCTGAGTCGGGCCAACGACTCATTACGTAAGAGCTTAGCTCGTTTGTCTTCGGGCAACCGAATCAATTCACCTGCAGATGATGCTGGCGGATTAGCTGTAGCTTATAAATTAAACTCAAAACTGAACCGCACGGAAGCTGTTATCCAGAATTCGCAAAATGCACTATCATACTTACAAGTGCAAGATGCTAGCCTACAAACAGTGGGTAAAGTACTCGACCGTATGGCTGAGTTAAGAACCATGGCTGCCGATGTTACCAAGAATTCTGGTGATATTGAAAACTACACTAAGGAGTTCATGGAACTTCAGTCCCAGCTCAATCAAATACATAAGGAGACATTCAATGGGATTAGCTTATTCGGAGCAACTGCTTCTGCAGCGATAACCGGCGAACTTCAAAAAGGGGAAAGTACATATCTTGATGCTTCAGGTAATACAGTCACATTCTCAACCTTTTCCAGAGAGCTCATAACCCATCCTGATGGACAGACTTCATCTGGCAGTATTTCCTTAAATGTAGTTAATCTACAGTTTGTATTGTCAGTCGGTAATATAACAGGTGGAACATCAAATGCAGCGAAGTTAGGTCTTGATTTGGGTAACATAGATGGCAATCAATCAGCATCCCTTGGAACTACAGGTGGTTACATCAACAACATACTTAATGTTAGCGTTGCCCAATTCACAGCTGCCATCGAAAAACTGGCCGATGCAAGAGCTGAGAATGGAGCTGAACAAAATCGGATCATGAATTCGATCGATTTGCTTCAGACCAATATGACA
>JABGWU010000192.1 GCA_018645475.1 Opitutia bacterium | reverse complement strand
GGTTACCAATCTGACGGACGGGAATGGAGTGTGGGTTTCGTACCTGAAGGACGGGACTGAACGGGTTCGCCAAACCTACAATGACGGCAAACCTGTCGAGGACTAACCCTCGTCCGGCTCGAACCCTACAATATCCTCGTCAAGCCATGACTCGATTGCCTCGACGGCAACCTTCGCTAGGTCTTCGTCATCCAGGTCGCTCTCATCTAGCCAACGGTTCAAGTCGGCCTTAATAACGGCCTCAAATTGCTTTTTCGCCTGTTCGTTTGGGGTCATCCTTCAAGACTTGAGAAATGCGATCCAAGGCGGCAATCTCGCCCGATAATCGGGCGAGCTTGGTGGGATTGTCGAGGTACTCGGATGATTGAAAGTCACCGATTGCCTGTTCTCGTTCAGCGGCGAGGTACTCGAGAACGACTTCCCAATCGTCTCGGCCGCGAAGGCGGGAAAGTGCTTGCTTGAATAATTTGCCCTAAAGTAATTTCTAGAAGTTACCTTAGTTTGAAAAAAGGCTTCTTAAGGTTGATGCAATAGAATCTCTATTCCTACCATGATGAGCTTCCCTGTGACAATTGGGACACAGGGCTACTGCATTCTCTACTATATCTGGACCCTTTTCAGCGAGTGGTTTTATGTGATGCACTTCAAGAAAGGGACTCCCATCGTCCTTAGTGAATGGAGCATCATAATTACACAATTCACAGACTCCATTCGCTCGTTGAAGCACATCGGCCTTCACCGCTGGGTCTCTCTCGTATTGATTGGTTTCTACAACGCGGTGAGACGGGTGACGGTTTCCCTTCGAAGGCTTTCTTTGAGAGTGTGCAAGAAGCTCACTAGTTCGCAAATCAAGAATATCTCTATCAAATGTAGATTCAAAAGTTCGCTCTCCAATGATGCTCCCGGTGGAACCTTCTTCATCCAGGAATACAACAGGGTTGTCGTTCACAACAGCATCATACAAGTTTTCTATCTTAACTAAGTCATCTGGTAATTCACTTAGATTATCGGGATGGTATTCCCGACCGAAAATATGCGCCTGTTCGTATGCCTTGGGCCGCCCTTTGTCGTATTCAAGATCAATTGATGTTTCGAACCCCCCAGTCCCATATTTATTTCGAATCAATTCAACAGCAGTTCGAATCTTCCCCGCTTTATTTCCACCGACAATGCCATCAGTTCCTTTTTGTAATGATAAGCAAATTCCAGAACCTGAATATTTCCACAATAAGGTTAAGTAAAAGCCATTATTTGCTGACGAGTCGAAAGTGGTATTTGTGGAGTGTATCCCAATCCACGGAACAAATGCTATCCCTCCTCGCCCAAGATTAGTGGAAACAGAATACTTGTTTGGCGTAAGAATAGGCTCCATTTCAGAAGCAATTTCGTCGAATAGACCTTGTAGCTCTAAAAAAGCTGGATTTGAAAAACTGTTTCCAAATTTGGCAGTGGGGAAAAACTGAGGCGATAAAGTTCTGAAAATGGGAGCTATCATAAAGATTAAATGAATATTATTCTAAAATTCGAATACCGTTTTCGAGTCTCAGGATAAAAGAATTTACAAGTGCCTCCGAAAGGGCAATCAAAGACTCATTAAACCAAAGGGTTAAGGACGGTTAGCATTATCAAATCAATTTCCCCATTGGCGCAAATTTTTCGCTTGAGATAATCGGTCCGAGATTTTCGGGGGCGAATTTTTCCACCCCCCTCCCCCCTTCCGATTGCGCGAAGTGACACCCTTGAAAAAGGACCGGGAAACAACTTTGCAACACTTTGCCAAAAGCTGTCATTTTAAGTCCGCTAATGTCTAGAATTGGAAAGGACCAATTTCAGTACCTATCCCGCAAGCCATTGATTAGCAATACAATAGGGACGCATTACGAATGCGTTGCTCTACCAACTGAGCTATCTCGGCGCATCCCCAGTAACCATGGGCATCTTGAGCGATCCGGGGGTCGCTGGCAACTTTCGAATTTATCAACTTTGCCATTTTTTTTGGCAAAGTGGGGGTCGGCGCGCGCTATAAGGACAGGCGCGCTACAAGGCCCAATTAGCGGAAATCTCTCTTCTAGTGCGGTTCCAAGCGCCTCTTTGGGCGAGGGTCAAGGGTTGGGGGTT
>JABGWU010000191.1 GCA_018645475.1 Opitutia bacterium | reverse complement strand
TTCTCTCCGACAGGTGGGGGCGCGTAAAAACCATGGCCGCCACTCTTCTCTTGTACTCCATATTCACCGGACTTTCCGGTTTTTCACAGGGAATCTTTGATTTTATGATCTACCGATTCCTGGTTGGTCTGGGAGTGGGTGGCATGTTTGGGGCAGCCACCACCCTGGTTGCGGAATCCGTTCCTTCCCGGTTACGTGCACCCGCCCTGGGTGCCCTGCAAGCTCTGGCAACTGTAGGGAACATGATGGGGTCCGGCATTTCCCTTTTCGTGCCTCCTGGTTCACCCGATGGATTATTTGGGTACGAGGGATGGCGTTCGCTTTTCTTCTTTGGTATCATTCCCGCCGTGCTTGTGGTCCCCATGGTCCTTCTCCTCAAAGAACCCACGGCCTGGTTAAACCTTAAAAACGAGAAAGAGAAATCCGGAAAAGATGCAAAGAGTGGATCCATACGAGAAATGTTCGGACATAAGACCTGGCGAAAAAATGCGATTATCGGACTGCTGCTTGGGGTATCTGGAATGATCGGGCTCTGGGGAATCGGGTTCTTCTCACCCGAACTCATCTCCGAAGCACTCAAAGGGGAAAAACAGGAGATCATAGATCAGGTACGGGGACGGGGAACCATTCTCTTCGATATCGGTGCTTTCCTTGGGATGACTGCCTTTACATTTGTAGCGACCTTGGTAAGCCGACGCCTGGCCTTTTTGATCTTCTTGGCTCTTTCCATGGGGGCCACTATTTTCGTATTCAATAACCTGAGCTCTGCGAGCGATGCTTACTGGATGCTTCCAATGATGGGATTTGCCCAACTCTCCCTCTTTGCCGGTTACTCCATTTACTTCCCTGAACTTTTCCCTACTCGCCTACGAGGTACGGGCGTTGGATTTTGCTACAATACAGTTCGCTACTTAGCTGCCCCCGCTCCCATATTATTAGCTTACTTATCAACCACTCTCAGCTTTCGTATGGGAGCAAGCTTAATGTCTTGTATTTATATTCTTGGAATTGTTGCACTCATTTGGGCTCCCGAAACAAAGGACAAGGAACTTCCTGAATAGTCGTAAATTCTTTTCCACAACTCAGCCCTTACTGCTTAAACTTTCTAATAATATTTATAAATTCAAGTAATCTCTTGCAGTTAACTAAAATTAAGATGTAGGTTAACAATTTTGCCCCAACTCCATTGAACCTTCAGCCTACCGTCTTTGTCTCCTACTATTTTAGGGTTTGTATTTTAATTACATGTGCAGGCTTTTGGGCTGACCACACATTGATTGGAGTGGAATCACAATCTTTAACAAAGCCTTCGGAAATACCCGTTCAAAGCAGAGGAATGTATCTGGGTAAACCCAGTTTTCAAGCAGTCTATGTGGATGAAGGGCCCAAAATAGACGGTGACTTAAATGATAAGGTGTGGAACCGAGCAATGCCTGCCGGAGATTTACTTCAAACCTTCCCGGAAGATAATGCTTCTGGCACGCAACCCACGGAATTTCGGATTCTTTACGATAAGGAAAATCTCTACATCGGAATTTGGTGTTTTCAGGATAACCATGCTGACATCACCGCGAATGCTGGAAATTTGGCGGATGCCGGGAACGATGACCATGCACTTGTAATCCTGGATACTTTTCGAGACCAGCGAAATGCTTATGCATTCATCGTGACACCCAATAGTTTGAAGGCTGACTTGCTTATTGGCGATCAGGGTAGAATGCAAAACATGGATTGGGATACAATCTGGAATGCCAAGTGTGGTATTCATGATTGGGGATGGGCCGCTGAAATAGTGATTCCTTTTAAATCTATTTCCTTTGACGAAGATTCATCCACTTGGGGCATCAATTTGAGAAGAGTTCTAAAAAAGAATGGAGAGGTTCAGGATTGGGCAAATGCCAGGTCAGGTGTAGATCCTGCCAACGCTGCACAGGCCGGCACTATCACCGGATTGAAAAACCTGAAACAAGGTCTGGGCTTGGATGTACTTCCCTTCGTTACTGGAACCTACACGGATGACCGAACCACGGGGGATGATGAATTCAAAGCAGACGGCGGGCTTGACCTGCGTTACAGAATCAACCCCAAAACCACCGCGTACCTAAGTATCAATACTGACTTTGCCGATGTCGAAGCCGATGTCCGTCAATTCAACTTTACCCGATTCAATCAATCCTTTCCCGAAAAAAGGGACTTCTTCCTCGAAGACGCAGGAATGTTTCATTTTCCATCCGATGGGCTGAGCCCTTACTACAGTCGTAAGATTGGCTTAAGTGAAACAGGAGAAATCGTACCCATTCACTTTGCAGCTAAAATTACGAGTAACCAAAAGAATTACAATTTTGGACTCATGGATGTGTTAATTGACTCACCGGAAGGTGAGCGAAATATTTTTGTCGGAAGAGTCCGCAAAAATCTCAAAAATGGATCCACCATCGGTTTACTCTCAACTTTTGGAGATCCTCGTTCCAATGAAAACGGCTACAGTGTGGGTACGGATTATCAATTCATCAATGGTGAGTTCATGGGAGACAAATCGTTGGGAACCAAGGCATGGGTTCTTGGAACCGCGAACGAGGCTCAAACCGACTCAGAAATTAAGATTTCTTACGGAGCAGAAACCATTTTCAAAGGTCGTGAACTTACTCTGGTAGGAGCATATTCCGAAGTGCCAGAAAATTTCAATCCTCCGCTAGGCTATGTGATGCGGGACGATTACAGAAAATACCGTTTTGCAGGATCCTATGTTCCAAGGCATGAAGATGTGGAGTGGCTAAATGTAAGTATACATGATTATGACCTGGAGATATACACGGACACTGGAAACACGCTTTC
>JABGWU010000190.1 GCA_018645475.1 Opitutia bacterium | reverse complement strand
TTGATTATCAGCGAATGACTCCAATGAATCCGCTTTCTAAAATAATTGGCTATATATTTGGAATACCTGCCCGCGAATACTACATGTTTTTCTTCACTCTGCCCTTCTTGGGGCATGCAATACTCGCAGGAGAACTCCCATGGGGAAATATTATTCAATTGTATTCCGTTTTCTTTTGCTCGGTCATTCTCTACCACCTCACCGCTCATGCAGTAGGTTTGGTCGTCCCCAAACCTCGGGCAGCCTCCTGGGTTTCCCGCATAGTCGTCCTAGGATTATATGTGGTGCTACCTGGACTCGGGCAGGCGGGAATATCTTTTCTCTCTTTTCTTACCATTCTTCCAACCTACTTTGGAAAAATACTTCCTGTCATACGGGAAGAAGGTTATCAGAAAAGTAGCCACTTTGATTATGAAGCTCAAATTGCAGATTTTTGGCAGGATGTTCCCTTCTTTGATTTTACAATCTCCCCTACAACTTTCACTTTTCTCATGCAGGGACTGCTCATTTTAACTCTTCTCGTCACGGGCTACAGGAAGTGGAGAAATCAGGCCCTGCCAGCATTATCAAAACCCTCTGCATTTTTTATATACTTCATTTTTCAATTTCTTCTTCTTGGCTGTTTATGGACTTTTTTTGATAAGGGCGAGGCAAGCGGGTTAATCGGTCATGAATTTTCAGCCAATGCTTTCAATGGAAGAGATGACAACACTATCGGTGGTCTTATTTTAGTAATTACCATCTTCTTCTCACTTTCCCTCCTGTTCATTCTTTGTCTGATCAATATTTGTTGTCCTAACCGGCACCTTTATCTAAAAGGAATCCAGAGAATCGCTAAGTTCAATCTTGCTCGAATTCCCCGAACGGCCGATGAGAGTGGTGGACTGGGTCTCATGCTGATCCTTGCCCTCATTACCCTGTTTACTTATTCGGTCTTGATCGATCTGGCATTAAATTCTGATTTCTGGGTACTAAGCTCTTCCTTTCTTTCTCTATGCATCATCCCAACTATCACCCTTCTCCTTGCTGTGATTTATCTGCAGGCAAGTCGTGAACAATGGTTCAACCTTGGTTTCTGGGGGTTTGTTGGTTTGCTCTGGATCACGCCACTCCTAGCAAGCCTCGTCCTTGGGGTTGGTTGGGGAGAAGAAAATATGGGTTTGATTCTAAAACTATTGGCCATCAATCCGCTTTCTATTATCCCAATGCATTGGGTGTCCGAACATTCAGAAATACTTATGTTACCCCAAGAAATTGCACAAAATTTCAACTCCGCCATTTTGTTTGGATTATTCATCGCCTGTCTATTTGCAATTATTTTGCAGGCTCGACTTTATTATTTCAGAAAAAAATAGTTGCCTTCATTTAAAGTGATCAAAATTTTACGAATACTGGGAAATATCGAAGGAATCTCCTACCTACTTCTTCTGGGAGTGGCCATGCCTATGAAATATTATTTCGAAATGCCTATAGCCGTGAAAATTGTGGGAATGGCTCACGGCGTTCTGTTTGTAGCTTATTGCTTACTTCTCGCCGCTTGCATGAAGAAGTTCAACTGGACTTTAAAATTTGGAGCTTACCTTTTTATCGCAACTCTTATCCCATTCGGTACATTCGTCACCGATCGAAAACTTAAAAAAATGGAGTCTTAAATCTCCTGAATTCTAATATTTCGGAAACGATAGACTCCTTCTTTTGAATGATGCTGTAATCCAATGGTTCCGACTTGGTGCTTCGAATCTTTGACGTCACTACATAACTGACCGTTTACCCAGGTTTTAATTCTATCCCCCTTGCACATCACACGAATTTGATTCCATGCACTGGCTTTGTAAAAAGTTCCTGTCCGATCGACGAAATCATTAATCTTGGCCTCTTCATCGGTTGGATTCATCCAACCCACCCCGATATCGTAAATCCCACCACTTCGAATGTCCGAGATTTCACTCTGGTAACCGACAGGAAGTTGCTTACCTTTGGGCAGAACGCAACGGAAACCTATTCCTGAGTCGAAATTCTTGCTTGGTGTGAAAGCCTCCAGTTCGAGAATAAAGTCGGAGAATTCAAGTGTGTGCAGGTAAAAAACCTGTGGAGAGAGAGAAAGGTGAATTTCACCATCCACTACTTTAATCCCGGTTGACTCGGCAATTTGCGATAAGGGTTCACCGGGATTTGTGGCAAAGGGCTGACGCCAACCCTTCAGCGACTTTCCGTCGAAAAGATATATCCACCCTTTATCCTGCAATCCAATCTCAAAAGTTCCAAATTCTCTCCAGGGAGGAAAAAGAGTTTCGCCCTTTCTAAGCTTGGGTGCGGGAGGTACCTGGTATTCCTCACGCAGTTTCGCCAGTTCACCTTTCATATGGGAAAGAGCTTCTGCATACTCCGGATCATCGTGCACCGATTTCATTTCCATGGGGTCCTTCTCAAGATCAAAAAGTTCCCACTCATTCAAATCGTAAAAATGCATCAGCTTGTAACGGCTGTTGCGCACGCCATCGTGCCGACGCACTGCATGATACTCGGGAAAACAATAATAGTGATAATAAACCGACTCCCTCCAGTCGGGAGGCTCTTTGCCCTCAAAAAGCGGTTTCAAGCTCTTTCCCTGCATATCCGAAGGTTGCTCAATGCCGGCGAGATCAAGAAAGGTTTGGGCGAAGTCCAGATTGGAAACCATTTGCTTGATAACTGTACCCGCCTTTGCCACTCCCGGCCAACGAACAAGCAAAGGAGTCTTCAATGATTCCTCGTACATAAAGCGCTTGTCAAACCAGCCGTGCTCCCCGAGAAAAAAGCCTTGATCGGAAGCATAGATCACGACCGTATTCTCATCCAAGCCCGATTCCTCAAGGTATTCAAGCATCGTTCCGACTGATTCATCCAGTGACTTAATACAGGCGAGATAATCCGCCATATACCGTTGGTATTTCCAACGAACTAGATCATCCCCCTGGGGACGCTTACTAAGAACATCCTCACGAATTTGATCATAGACTTCATTCCATTTTTCTTTCTGGGCCTCGTTCATGCGGTCCTGACGGAAAGGGACCATCTTGTTATCAAGGGCCAGATCCATGGTCACGCGCAAGGTCATGTCCTGAGTCTGGGCAGGCGTCCCCCGGCCCTTGTAGTCATCGAACAAATTCTTCGGTTCGGGATATTTCTTGGCGACATACTCTTCGAGCAGATGAACAGGCGGCAACCAAAAACGGTGAGGTGCTTTATGCTGAAGCATCAGCATGAAAGGCTTGTCCTTATTACGCTCCTGCTCCAACCACTCGATTGATTTCGTTACCACCGCCTCGGTGACATATTCCCCTGGTGTTCCCGATGCCAATCCATTGGGAGTCCGGAAATCGGGTGCATAGTAGGTCCCCTGTCCCGGTAGGACATTCCAGAAGTCAAATCCTTGAGGGTCAGTTCCTAGGTGCCACTTGCCAATAACTGCTGTTTCATAGCCCCCTTTTTGTAAAAGTTTGGGAAAGGTCTGCTGGCTACCATCAAAACGGTGCTCGTTCTCCATAAATCCGTTCAAATGGGAATGCTTACCGGTTTGAATAACCGCTCGGCTTGGTCCACAGAGTGCATTGGTCACAAAACAATTATCAAAACGAATGCCCTCGGAGGCAATTCGGTCAAGGTTAGGGGTGGGAGCAACCTTACTTAGTCTTCCGCCATAAGCGGACACGGCCTCATAAGAATGATCGTCGGAAAAAATAAATACGATATTAGGGCGTGCATCTGAACCGTTAGTCAGTTTGGTTGGCAATGGTGGTGATACCAAAGAAACAACATCTTCGTCGGTTTCGGTAACAGTATCAGGCTGACATGAGAAGAGAAGTGCTGAAACGATAAAAATTATCAACGGCTTACTAATAGATTCTGAATGCTTCATAAATGACAAGAAAGGATTTGGGTTAATAAAGGGAAACCTCCCGCTAGAACGAAGAGATTCCTCAAGTGGCTATGCGAATAAACTGGAGATCATTCCAGTACTATCTGCAAAACGGTCTAACTTCAGACCCATCGCATTCGCCTGTGAAAGCCATAGGTTTGCCAAAGGAACGCCACCCTCAGGCGTTATGTATGTACCACCTACTTTTTTGACCAGTCCGGACTTAGCCGAGACATTCAGGTGCTTACCGGTAATGAATTTCCCACCCCCAGAACCGGCAACAAGAATAGGTAACGCACTGTATTGATGAGTCGATCCATCTCCCAATCCAGACCCATAAGTGAATATAATATTATCCAACAGGGTCTTGCCATTAGCCTCTTTTATCCGATTCATCTTGTTGCAAAGATAAGCAAATTGCTCCATATAGAATTGATCCACTTTGATCAGATCCTGAATAAACTTCCCCTGATTGTGAGACATCTGGTGATGACTCTTGGGTTTATCGAATAAACTCTCGAATAAATACGGCGTATCCCATCTTTCGGGGCCTACCATGAAAGTGGCCACATTAGTCAAACCACTCTGTAAAGAGGCAACCATTAGGTCACCCATGAGACGGATGTATTCCCCTCTAGGCATTTTTCCATCCATCGGAACATCCAAGTCAACCTTGCTTAATTCAGCCTTCATCCCGTCGAGCCTCGAGATCTGGGTCTCAATTGCCCGGATCGATTCAAAATATTCCCCGAATTTCTGCTGATCCGAATACCCAAGATCCTTTTTCAACGACCGGGCATCATCCAGCACCAAATCGGTAATGTTTTTATAGGCACTTCGTTCATCCGATTTGAAAAGTCTGCGGTAAGCA
>JABGWU010000189.1 GCA_018645475.1 Opitutia bacterium | reverse complement strand
TTTAGTATGAGTTACAAAAATCAAGTATTAATCTGGGGGAGTGCATTACTCTTCAGTACAGCACTAATGACTACCGTCTATAATGCTACTAATCCAGAATATAATTTTCCGGGCATAACGGAAATATTGCTCATTGGCATCTCTCTTTTATTGGTGGCAAATAGTCTTTTTTCAGGAAAGTCATTGACTCGAAAAGAATGGGCGTTGGGAGGTATTTTACTGGTGATGATTGGTATTTTGGCTCTCCGTTACTTGTTGGGATGGAATGATCCTTCAACAATAGAGTCGCGCCGTTGTTTTTGGATGCCGGGGTACTTTGCCAAGCTTGAATGTTTGCTTCAATTACCATTTATGGCTCATCATGGGTTGCGTCAACTACTATTTCATTTCACAGCACTTTCCGTTTTTTTGGGAGTAGCAAGTCTTTCTCGAATGTCGGGCTCCTTAAGGCCTTGGTTGCTAATTCCTTTGGGCATACCTGCTTTAATTATTTCCCTCGGCGTTCTTGCTCCTGTTTATTACAATACAGATTTTAGTCTAACAGGATTTAATTTTATTTATAGTCCTTTTGGTCTTGTTCGTGGAGGAGGAGTTATAGCAAATCCGAGCTGGCTTTGGCCTTGGTTGGCCCCCGCTATGGGTATAGGCTTAGCTAGTATCTTTGCAAAAAATTGGGCACTCAAATGTATAGGGTTAGCACTATTTATTTTATGCGCTTGGGCCTCACTTGCTGTGATGCAAAGAGGTGGATATTTGATTGTTGGAATATTAATAGCTGCACTTTTTCTAGTGATTTTGTATTGTATTGGTAATATTTGGTCAAAGTTAATTGCTTGGACGATGGTCAGTTCTGGTTTTTTTGGTTTGGGCTATCTTGCTTATGACTCTTCACGAATTACGATGATTTTTAGCTGGCTCCAGCACCTTGGATTAACTATTCGAGGAAGTCCACTCCAACGTTCACATGAAAGGTTGAAAATGTGGAGTGTTGCCTGGGAGGAATCCATTCAGGACAATCTTTGGCTGGGAAACGGATATGGAACATGGTTGCGGGAATTTTCTCACCTTCCAAATTCTGGAGGTGTTAGTTTTGACACTGCCCACAATCTTTGGATTCAACTAATTTTTGAGTTAGGTGTAATTCATGTTGTTGTTATGGCAATCATTCTAGGTCTCATTGTCTGGTCGACGTTGGTTTACAAAAATGTTGAGCAAATATCTTTGAAAATTGGAGGATTATTTCTGATAATTGGATTTTTTGTAGCTAGCGTTGTGCAAGAGATTGACTATATAATGCCAGTCTATATTCAGTTTGCTGTTTTTGCGGGACTTTGTTTTGGTGGTAGGAGTTTTGAGGAAACTGATGCCAAAGGAAAAGTGACTCACAATCAAAGGGCCTGGAGTTTGATCGGAATTAGCTTTTTGCTGGTCATTGGTGCGTTTTATTATGCGTCATCTATATCATGGGGAGGTTCTACTTTTGAGGCAACACAAATGGCCTTTAATCGTTGGTTTCGACCAATAGGTGCTATTGTAGCTACACCTGACAGGCGAGGTAGGGAATATTCTCTTTATTGGAGTGAGCATGGACAATTTAATAAGGAAAGTTTTACTACTTTAGGTACGACTTTTCCAGAAATGTGGATTCAAGGCAATGCACTATATCTCAAAAATGGCACCAAGTGGAAGCCCCGCCAATATCAGTACGAAAGTCAAAAAAATATATATCACAGTCAGCGACTTGTTAGCTTTGGGCTGCATCAGCCCCATGGTCAGACGAATATAATTCTATTGGCTGAAAATGGAATGTATTCTTGGGAGTTTGCAGGATTTGGCGAGGATGGAACTCAGGTTGGTAAATGGTGTAAACAGTCATGTCGTTTACTTCTCTATAGTCCGAATGGAAAAGACCAACCACACGGAGTGAGACTTCAAATGCCGCATGCGGAGTTAGATGAAAATCGTCCTGCGCACTTAGTTGTCACAATGCTATCTATCAGAGGTGAGATTTCGTCTTTTCTCTCCGATGAAGCTACACAAAAAATTTTAAATGCACCATTTCCAGAGGGCTCTGCTAACAAAGAGTTTGTTTTTCGTAATTCAGGAGACGTTCATCATTTGCCCGTGGATTTCCGGCAACACCAACTTTGGTTGATATCACTCAAAGCTAATCAGGTTTTTATCCCCAAAGGACATGACGCAAATAGCACAGACAACCGAAAATTAGGAGCGAGAGTTTTGTGTTAAACTGCAAAGTTCGCTGCTAAAAATTACGCTTAAAGATATGCTTTACACTAGTTCACTATGAAATAGCTCAAACTCGCCCCAAGATTGAAACTTCGCGGAGTTAAGTCCACTGTATTGAATAAGCGATTGTAGTTGTTTGATGTTGAATGGATGCTGCCACCTTGGATCTGGCCAGCTTCCTTCTTTGTCTAAAGTATTAATCATACCGGCACAACAACCACCTGGTAAAAGCCCTGATTGGGAGCGTTTGAGGATCATCATTGCTTGAATAGGAGTCAAACGCTGGAGAGTCGAGGAGATCCAAATCAAATCAAATTCCTGCTGGATAAACCGTGCTGAAGCATCAATAGCAGAAGAACGCAAAACGTTTACCTGGGAGCTTTCAACAAGCTCATTATCTTCCTTGTAGCGAAAAATATCAGATGTGTCATCTATAAGTGTAATATTTGCGTCAGAGCGCAAATGAGAACGAATGGAATTCCATTCCTGATTGTTATCTCCAGGAAACATAAAAATCGATCGAGCCTCCGAAAATTTTTTGATCAAGAATTTTGGAAGAGGAGGCGGGACGGGACAATGCTGTTTGAAAGTTTCAATTGCATCTTCGATTTCTCCGGAACCTGCAAGGAGTGCTGCTTGTTCCAATTTGACATTCACCAGACGTGGAGGAAGCCCGTGAAGACGCCAATTGATGTGAGATTCTAGAATATTTAGTCGTTCTAAAAGCCCCATCATTCGATTATCAATTGGCTTTGATCGAGGAAAAAGAGTGATTTCCTCTATGATGCCATCAGTATCTGAAGCCCCTAATACTTTCCATATAATTTTTCGGGTACGGTGAATCAAAGGACGAGCGAATGATAACTGCTCAGGAAGTTTTGCCATGAGTATAAATCTACTTAAATGGTACAGATAAATAAGTTTAATGATGATGACAAAATCTTAACATAGTATACCCATCATCGCAAAACCTTTTAGAAAGGCAAGTATGAAAATAGGGTTAGATCTACATAATTTATCTTTGAAAACAGACTCGATTGTTCGTACAGGAATTCAGCAAGTGGTGTTTAACTTGTTGGAGGCTCAATACTTGTTAAGAAAAAAGACATCAAATTCTCAGATTGAACTCGTGCCTTTGCCAATGCTCCCTAAACCTCAGGAGTCGTGGTCACGCTTCCCGAATTTAATGGATACTAATGTAAACAATTCTTCGTTCGTCTTGAAATCAGTTGGAGAAGAGTTAGGAATACCTTTAAAGGAGCTCTGGAATGACGAGACCATGGAAAATGCTCAAAATTGGACGGAAAGAAATTTTTACAAAATTGTTTCTTCTTTAGATTGGTTAGTTTTTATTCCATTAGGCGAGTTTCGGCATGTAGCTGAAGAAGCCAAGAGGATCAACCCAAGTTTAAGAATTGCTGTATTAGTTTATGATATGGCTGCACTAATTCGACCCGAATTAGTTGCTGATGGAATGCCACATTGGTTCTTCAGCACACATGTTTTAGGGATTCGCCATTTTGCCGATGTCATATTTGCCATATCGCGTCACACTGCCATCGATTGTATGAAAGAACTTGAAACAATTTTAGGCGATAATGTCCCTATAATTGCAACTCCTTTGCCTCCCGAAATCCCCTTAATTGTGAAAGAAAGTCCTTTGCTTTTGAAAAGCTATGATCTTGTGAAACAGAGCTATTTTATTTGTTTAGGAACTATTGAACCTCGGAAAAACCTCAGCCTAGTGATTAAAGGGTTTTTACGATTTAAGCAAATCTTCCCTGAATTATCCCTAAATTTTAAAATGGTTCTGATTGGAGCCTCAGGATGGAGTAATGAAGATGAAAACTTGTCCAAAAAAATACGAGATAAGCAAGAATACTTTGTCTTTCCTGGATATTTACCTCGTGCAGAGGTCGAGCAATTGATTCGCCATGCTAACGTCCTGATTATGCCCTCCAGCTATGAAGGGTTTGGAATGCCTCTTTCTTGGGCTCGCGAACTCGGCACAAAAGTCATCACTTGTAATAACAGCTCCCTCCCGGAAGCAGCAGGTTTTGACGCAACTTACGTTCCTTTAGATTCTCCAGATACAATGGCGCTTGCAATGGGGCAACACTCATCTAGTCAGAATTATTTTAAGGGAAAGGAAATTTCGTCTCATGCCCGTAACAAAGAAATCCGTAAAGAATGGCAAAAAGTTCTTGAGCGCTGGGTGGAAACTTTCACTTCATTTAAGAAAAATTCCATTCCTACACATTATAACCTCAACCGAACTCCAAGGCGTTTGAAAATTTGTATAGAAATCCACAACCTTTCCGTTGACAACCAACATTTAATAAAAACAGGAATTCAGGAGGTAAACTTTCAATTGTTAAAATCAATAGCTCAGTTGAAGGCTGAATTAGCTGATATTGTTGAAATTGTGCTCATTCCAACTATAGTTGAATCCAGACAGTATTTTAGTCGATATCGAACAACTTTTAATTGTTCTCCGACAGTGCTGCGACAAGTTGAGATGGAAATCGGTCTTTACGGTAAAGACTTGTGGGGGTTTGACCTAGCTTCCATGAATTACAAAATTAATCTTAGGAATTTCAAAAAATTAGTCTCAAATGCTGACTGGTTTTTTGTTACTAGTCAGTATGACATTCGTAGATGCTACAAAGCACTTAAGGAATCCGCCCCAAACGTCAAAATATCTTATTTAGTCTATGACCTGATTCCTACCTTATTCCCGGAACTGGTGGCCAAAGGGTTG
>JABGWU010000188.1 GCA_018645475.1 Opitutia bacterium | reverse complement strand
TAACATTATCAAAATTCAGCTCATGCCCAGCAAACACTCTCAATCCCAATCTTTCAGCTTGTTTTGCGGCTTCTCGAATGCGAGCTAGCTCCTCCTCTATTTTTGTCTGATCCGTCAACTCTGAATATACTCCTGTATTAATTTCAATACTGTCTGCCTCGACTTCCTTTGAAGCTTCTATCTGCTTGATATCGGGATCAACAAACAGGCTAAATAAAATTCCCTGGCTTTTAATTCGTTTTCGGATATCCAATAATTCTGGAATTTGAGAGCAAACATCAAGTCCACCTTCAGTTGTTACCTCCTGCCTTTTTTCAGGAACTAGTGATACTTGATATGGTTTCAACTCCAAAGCAAGGTCAACCATTTCCTTAATTGCGGACATTTCTAAGTTTAGTTTAGTCTTTATATTTTTATGAATAATGTGTACATCTTTATCCTGAATATGCCGCCGATCTTCCCTTAGATGAACGGTTATACCTTCAACTCCTACTTTTTCAGCCAACAGTGCGGCTTTTAATGGATCCGGCTCATAGGTCTTTCGAGCCTCTCGAATGGTTGCAACGTGATCGACATTAACAAATAAACGTGTCACAACTTTCTCCTTTTATAATAGCTTCTGCTACTCTAACAGCACTTCTAGTAGCTTTAATATCATGCGTTCTTATAATTGATGCACCCTTGGCAACACCTAATATTGTAGCGGCAAGAGAACCCTCTAGTCTTTCTTCAGGAGGAAAACCCAAAATATCACCGATAAAAGATTTTCTGGAGACTCCTAAAAGAAGGGGTTTCTTAAGTTCTAAAAATATTTCAAGTTTTTTCAAAATTTCAAGATTGTGTTTATTAGTTTTACCAAAACCTATTCCCGGATCAATTGCGATTTGATCTGGGAAAATTTTAGCTGTTTCTGCTATCTTTATACTCACTTCCAAAAAACCACAAATTTCACCCAAGACATTTTCATACTCAGGATTCTTTTGCATAGTCAAAGGAGTGCCCTGCATGTGCATTAAAATAACACCCGCTTTAAACCGGGCTATGATTTCAGCCATCTCTGGCGATCTTTGAAGCCCAGTTATATCATTTATAATTTTAGCACCTGCTTGCAGAGCACCTTCTGCCACAACGGGCTTATAGGTATCTACAGAAATCGGGACATCAAAATTTTTCACCAACAAAGAAATCACCGGAGTTAATTTACCCAGCTCCTCCTGATCTGAGATAGGTTTAGATCCAGGACGAGAGCTTTCGGCGCCAACATCTATAAAATCCACTCCTTCCATTATCATTTTTTCAGCCAGCATCATGGCTTCATCGACAGAAGAACAGCTCTCATAAAACGAATCAGAAGAAACATTTATTATCCCCATAAATCGAGTTCTTTCGCAATTTTCAGAAAAAGAAAAACGTTCCATAATATTTAAAATTTAATTAAAAAGATGAAGTAAACTTGGTTTCATATCAAAAAAAAACTCCACTTACCTGTCGAACCAGTAAGTGGAGTTTTATATCTATAAAATCTGCTACTAATCAAGCTGGAGCTGGATCTGGCATTCCTCCACCCATCAAACCTTCCCCAGCATTTGATTCTGGTTTCTTTTTATCAACAGGAAGCTTATCTGATTCTATTTTCTGAGCTGATCCAGAATCTTCATCATCAGAAATATCTTTACCAGCAATAAGATCCTTAATTTCTTTTCCATCTAAGGTTTCACGCTCTAAAAGAGCCTGTGCCATAGTTTCCAGAGTATCCCGATTCTTTATGAGCAATTCTGTAGCTCGGGTATACCCATCCATGACCAATGTTTTGACTTCTTGATCGATCAACTTGGCCGTTTGGTCACTGAAATTCTTTTGACTAGAAAAATCTTTTCCAAGGAAAACCTGTTCATCTTTAGTTCCATAAGTAAGGGGACCCATCTTGTCACTCATTCCCCATTCACATACCATTTTACGAGCCATCTCTGTTGCTCGTTCAATATCATTTCCAGCACCTGTGGTCATTTCCCCCAAACAGATTTCCTCTGCACACCGTCCTCCCATCAAAATAGCAAGGCTACTGAAGAGATAGTTTCTCTGATAAGTATGCTTTTCATCCATAGGAAGCTGCATGGTGACACCTAATGCCCTTCCACGAGGAATGATCGTCACTTTATGAATAGGATCTGTTCCAGGTAATAAAGCGGCAACTAAGGCATGACCTGCTTCATGATAAGCTGTAGTCTTTTTTTCCTTTTCAGAGATTACCATACTGCGTCTTTCAACACCCATCATGACCTTGTCTTTAGCTTCCTCAAAGTCCAACATACCAACTGCTTTTTTATCGTCCCGAGCTGCAAGCAAAGCGGCTTCATTAACAAGATTTGCAAGGTCTGCTCCCGTAAAACCTGGTGTACCTCTCGCAATTACTTTCAAATCAACTTCATCCGATAGAGGAACAGTAGAAGTATGAACTTTCAAAATGCCTTCTCGACCTTTTACATCTGGAGCACCCACCGTTACTTGGCGGTCAAAACGCCCCGGTCTTAATAATGCGGGGTCTAAAACATCTGGACGGTTTGTCGCAGCAATCAATATAACACCTTCGTTATTTTCAAATCCATCCATCTCAAC
>JABGWU010000187.1 GCA_018645475.1 Opitutia bacterium | reverse complement strand
TGCATTACAATCATCAGCGACTATCTTGAATCGTATGTCCGAACTTAAATCTATGAGTTTAGATGTGATTAAAAGTGATGCCGATGTTGCTAATTATAATGTCGAATTTGAGGCATTGCAGGAACAGTTGCACTCGCTGACTAGTGAGATGTTTAATGGAGTTAGTCTTTTTAACACTAGTTCTCATGCAGATAGCGGTGCTTTTGGCGATGCTTCCAAAGTCACAAATGTTACCATATTCACCTCTGACCAGGGTGGATCTGGTGCGGTAGTTAGTTTGCAGAAAGCTCATGTCCTGAGTGCGTTAACATTCAAGAGTGCTACGGATATGACTATTGTTTCAGTTGGAACAACTGGTGCAAAATCGCTTGCAAATGACAGTGACACTACAAAGGTGGCAATCTCTGAACTGAGCATTGGTTTTTTCACAACAGCAATTGAGAATATTGCCACCATGCGAGCTACCAATGCTGCAGGAATGGCGAGATTACAACTAGCTGAAGACCATGCCAGGTTAACGAAGGCAAATCTTGAGGCTGCTAATAGTAGAATCATGGATGTCGATGTGGCTGAAGAATCAACTCGGTTTGCAAAGTATAATATCCTGACCCAGGCGTCAGCTGCTATGTTATCTCAGGCAAATCAGTCTTCTTCCACGGCTCTGCTTCTACTCTAAGGAGATATTACAGTGAGTATAAATCACCAATCGGGAAGCAATTCCTTTTATTATATTATCAAAAACCAGGTTTTCGACACCTGTTTAAAATCGGACAAGCAACAAGAAGTTGCGGGACAAAAAAACTAATCATGGAGGATTATCCCTATGTCATTAACAATAAATACAAATCCGGCCGCCATAAGAGCGTCCTTTAATCTAACCGAAAACAACAAGCAACTGCAGCAAAGCTTAACTCGCCTATCGAGCGGCAAGCGCATAACCAAACCGGCAGACGATGCTGGAGGGCTTGCAGTTTCAATGAAGTTAACATCGTCGATCAATCGAACGAAAGCTGCGATATCAAACATCCAGAATTCACTATCATTCGGTGAGGTGCAAGACGGTGCCCTACAAGCAGGGGCTCGTATTATAGATCGATTAGCAGAACTTAAATCACTGAGTTTAGATGTGATGAAGAGTGATGCAGATATTGCCAACTACAATACTGAGTTTAAAGCACTTCAGCAACAGTTGTACGCAATAACATCAGAAACTTTCAATGGGGTAAGTTTGTTTGCCTCAACGCGAGTAACAGCTGGTGCTGATGGTAGCACGATGACCTTCGGAGTTCATAAACATACAATTAGCGTTTATACATCCGATCGAGGTGGTGCAGGTTCAGTTGTAAGTTTGAATAAGTCTGCACTCCTATCAGCACTCACCTTTGCTGCAACAGAGACGACTCATGTAAGCGTTGGTACTGCAGCGGGTTCAAAAACGGTTCTTGCGGCAGAAAACTCAGCTAATGCCATAGATATAGGCGATATTACCTTAAGTTTTTTCACAGCTGCACTTGAAAATATTGCCACCCTGAGAGCTGAAAACGGTGCGACTATGACACGTCTTCAGTTCGCAGAGGACCACTTAAGGTTGTCTTCGGCAAATCTAGAAGCCGCCAACAGTCGAATCATGGATGTTGATGTGGCAACTGAATCAACTGCCTTGGCAAAATACAATATTTTATCACAAGCATCTGCAGCCATGTTGGCTCAGGCAAATACTACGCAAAACACTGCGTTAATGCTTCTCGGATAAATAAACCCCTAAACACCATATAAAGAAAGGAATTCGAAATTATGGCCTTATCAATACTATCAAACGCGGCTGCAAATAAAGCCTCATTCTCACTCACTAAAAACAGTGCAAAACTCCAGCAAAGTCTGACTCGGTTATCAAGCGGTAAGAAAATTACTGCACCGGCAGACGATGCAGGTGGATTAGCGGTTTCAATGAAACTAACATCTGCCATTGGGAGAAATAAGTCTGTTATCTCAAATATCCAAAATGCTCTTTCTTTTGCTGAAGTGCAGGATGGTGCATTACAATCATCAGCGACTATCTTGAATCGTATGTCCGAACTTAAATCTATGAGTTTAGATGTGATTAAAAGTGATGCTGATATTGCTAATTATAATGTCGAATTCAAGGCATTGCAGGAACAGTTATTCTCAATTGCAAACGAACAATTCAATGGAGTCAGTTTATTTGCAGACAAAACATCGACGGCAGTGTTTGGTGACTCCACCAAAGTTGTTAATGTTACTATATTCACCTCTGATCAAGGTGGATCTGGTGCGGTAGTTAGTTTGCAGAAAGCTCAATTATTAAGTGCGTTAACATTTACTAGTGCTTCTAACTTAACCCATGTTTCTTTTGCGAATGCAGGTGCAAACATAAAATCTCTTGCATCAGATAGTTCTGGAACGAGGGCGAAAGTAGAAATTGCAGACTTGAGTATCGGCTTTTTCACCCAAGCACTTGAAAATGTTGCTACAATACGAGCCACAAACGCCGCAGGAATGGCAAGGCTTCAACTAGCTGAAGATCATGCCAGGTTAACGAAGGCAAACCTTGAGGCTGCTAATAGTAGAATCATGGATGTCGATGTGGCTGAAGAATCAACTCGATTTGCAAAGTATAATATCCTGACCCAAGCGTCAGCTGCTATGTTATCTCAGGCAAATCAGTCTTCTTCCACTGCCCTATTACTACTCTAAGGAGATTCAATAATGAGCCTAAATCTTGGAGGAGGTAGTACAACCTCAAACTATAACGCCTTACATCTTGGGAACGCACAATCATTGCTTAGCAAAAGTCTAATGCGACTCTCAAGCGGAAATCGGATCAATAAACCATCTGATGACCCAGGAGGCTTGGCAGTTTCAATGAAATTGAAGCATGCTATTACTGTTACCAACGCAACCAAAAACAATGTAGATAACGCACTCTCATTTACGGACACTCAAGATGGTGCCCTTGAGTCTGTTGCTAGCATTCTTGATCGAATGTCCACTATTCGAGTGAGCTATGGGAGTGGAACCGCAACATCATCTGATAAGTCAAGTTATGCGTCTGAGTTTAAAGAATTACAGAAATCGCTTAATAGTTTTCGAAGTGAAACATTTAATTCACTTAGTTTATTTACTACAGGCACGAACTCAAAAGATGTTTACATATCTACTCGTGGAGACTCAGGTTCATCAATATCAATTAGTTCGCTAAATATTCATGAAGCCCTGAGTGTGAGCTCGACTATAAATTTGGGCAGTGCCGCAACAACAGCAGCAGCAGTGACCATATCATCGATTAGTATTGCAGATGTTACATCTGCCATTTCAAATGTGGCCAGTCTAAGAGCTACTAGTGGTGCAACATCATCTAGGCTGCAATTCTCTTCTGACTTCCTGGGAACGAGTAAAACAAACTTGCAGGAAGCCAACAGTAGAATAATGGATGTGGATGTTGCCGACGAGGTAACTAACTACGCAAAATACAATGTACAAGTGTACGCCGCAAGCGCCGCATTGGCACAATCTAATCTCAATATGGGCATTGTCCTCGACTTGCTCAATTTTGGCCGGAAATAACCATTAGTTTTCAATGACTTGGCGCACCACTCATAATTCAAGAAAGTTGAATGGTGGTGCGCTAGGTTGGCCAAAATATATTTTCACTTAAATGTCCTTAATCTCTCCAGTCCTTGATAATCACCACCAAATAAGGCAGTCGATTCGCCAGCGTGAAATTGTAGAATCTAATGAAAGAATTAGCTCGGGTACTCGCTTCGCCAGCAGTCAATCGATTGACTCCGGAGCGTTACGCATATCAACTCGAATGGAGGTTGAAAATAAGTTCTCTCATTCAGCAAAGAAAAACTTGGAGAATGCCTATCATTTGGCTCAATACCAATCAGACATACTGAACCATGCTGACAACACAATGCGCCGGATGAACGATCTTGCTTATCAGGCAACAGACATAATGACTAGTACAAGTGACAGGGAAAATCTCAACGCTGAATTCCAGTCATTATCTGGGCAGTTAACAGAATTATTATATGATCGAACTTATGACAAAGTTATGTTCGACCCACTTTCTTCGACTAATATCGAAACCATCGACTTGCCCCCACCTGTAACTGGAAATTCCTCTAGAGTATCAGAAAAAATTGATATAGGTGCCCTGGCATCAAAGGTAAAACTTTGGTGGGATCCACAATATTTAAGAGATAGGTTTCAAATTTATGTTGGTGGGAAAAGGATTTTTGATACAGGTGAATACCGATCAAATGTAGGAGGAAGCAGGTCTGAGGTCGTAAATGGCGAAACAAGAACTGGTGATTATTTCGAGATTGATTTTGGGCCAAATCGCATCTCTGTAACTGAAGCGAATGATAATCGTGGAAACGGAGATTTCCTTGATAATAACGATACGATAGCAACATCAGACTATCCTTTTATTGATGCACCAAATGGCGATAGTTCAATTGTCGAATTCGTGATTAATGATGAAGGACCAGAAGGAATACCAAAGTCAGTAAATACAGCATGGGATCGATGGCTAGAGATAGAAAAACAAGAGGTAGATGGACCTAAGGGAATAAAAAATGAAAAGGGAGAACTACTTCAAATTGAAGCTGTTGGATTTGCCACAATGTCTGATCTAAATTTACTGAACAGGAACGATGCGAGTATAGCTCTTACCAAAACGAGAGAGGAGATAGAAAGTGTACAATCTCAAGTGTACACATTGGCCAAGACATTTTCAGAAATCAAGTTTGAGTCGGAACGAGTTGAGAGCAAGCAACAAGCCCAAAGCATCAGCTTGGGAAGAATTCAAGATGCTGATATTGCGAGTGAATACACAAACCTTGCCAAAAACCTAATTGTACAAAATGCAACAAATAAAGCGATCATTCATTCAAGGGTTTCGGCAGAGAATGTTTTTAATTTATTAATCTAAATTTATTCTTGAACACCATTTAAAATATCCATGAATTTCATTTCTCCAGTTATGTCATCACGTTTCGAAACTCTTAATTCGATGCGACAACGTGAAATATCTGAATCGAGTAATAGAATTGCTTCGGGTAAGAGATTTTCTGCAAACCCTTCAAGGGATTCGGCCGCATATCGAATGTCCACAAGGCTTGAGATTGAAAGTAAGTTTTCGGACTCAGCTAAGAAAAGCCTTGATAATGCTTACACCTTAGCCCAACAGCAATCAGACATAGTTGCATACGCAGAATCAGTTATCAAACGCATGAATGTCCTTGCCTATGAAGCTACTGACCCGACTTCAAGTTCTTATGACAGGGAAAGCCTCAATGCGGAATTCAAAGAACATTCAAAAACATTGGAGTCTCTAATGTTTGACCGCACCTTCGACCAACAACTACTGGATCCCCAAGCTGCCGAATATATTGATCAAACAATTATTTACGAAGACGAAGTAAGTTCCTCAGGGGCAAGCGTGAAGAAAGTCGACATTTCAGCTTTAGCAGCAAAAATTAAGCTTTGGTGGAACACTTCAGATTCAAACCAGACTCGAGACAGGATTCAATTAAAACAAGGAGATCGATGGTTTTTTGATTCGGGTGAATATTTATCTAATGACGGATCTGGTGCCGTGCGGAGTGAAAATGTAGACGGACAAAATACATATGGTGATTATTTTGAAGTCGACATTCAACCCAACCAAATTTCTTACACAAGCGCCCTTGATAACAAAGGTGACTCCAACTCGCCTCTTGCACCAGGTTATCCGAAAGTACAGGCACCTAGGGGAGATAGTACCGTTATTAAAATTGCAGTCAATGAGCCAGGTCCAGAAAATATAAATCGATCAACCCCAACTGGCTGGTCCTGGCGATTATCATGGGACACAGAAGCAATAGATGGACCGAAGGGAATTGCAGATGAGAAAGGCACATTATACGAATTGTCACCACTAGGGTTTTCAACCCTTAAGGGCTATGACATCAGCACAAGAGTGTCAGCTGCTGATGCACTTGAACGATCAGAGCTCGAATTAGAGAGTCTTCGGAAACAATTATACACACTAGCCAAAACTTTCTCCGAAGTTCGGCTTAAATCACGATATATAGGACATAAAAACATATCTCAAAATGTTGCTTTAAGCCGAATAAATGACTCCGACCTCGCAGGCGAATATACAAGTTTAGCCAAGAACCTTCTTTTACAAAAAGCGACAAACCATGCACTTGTTCATTCCCGTGTGTCTGCTCAAAATGTCATCAATTTAATTAGTTGAATATAATGATTGGGAGAGATAAAGAATTATCATTCATTACAGACGGCTTCTCAAAGAGAGGGCTCCTGAGGTCATCAATTGTACTTGGTTCGGAGGGCATGGGGAAGACTATTTTCTTGGAGAAAGCTAAAAGCAATTACTTAGCGAAAGAATCAAAATCGCTATTAATAGCACCCCGCACAAATAATTGTACCGATTTACCTTCACTCTTGTCATCGATGGCTCGTGATATATCAGTCGGTAACGGTATTGGGAAATCAGAAATCGGTAAATTTGCCCGTTTTTTAGGTACGCAAATCATCCAGTTCGAATCTACCCTTCGTGAAAGTGGTGACATTGATGATTTTGAAAATAAATTAGCCTTAACTTTCGTAACTGGAATTGAAGATGCAATCATTCACAGCGGAAATGAACTTAAGGAAGTCTGCCCCCTTTTGATTATCGATAATTTGGATAGACTCGATAAAAATCTCCTTAATTGGCTTTGCGGACCTTTTAATCAACAAATTAGAAAATCTGCACTTTTCAAAAAGTGCAGGTTTTTATTTTCTGCAAACAAAGGTTCGGAAGATCTAAATAGGTTCTTTGCGGATTTTGGTTTTGATAAAACAATACCAGTGAAACTCCCGTCTCTTACAACAGATCAATGCTTGAAGTTAGCAAAATCCTTAGGATTTGAAATTTCAAATCCTGAATCTTACAGAATAAAATCTGAAGGCAATCCACTGAAATTGTTGAAAATTTTAAAAAATCCTACTAATGTAACAAATAAAGATAGAAATGTAATGAGCAATACAGACCCAAAAAGCACTCCATCTTTTTCTGATTTTTCAGAAAAAGAATTAAACTATCTACTCTTTGCCTCTTATCCAAGTCGGATAAATAGATATAATTTAGAATTCTTTTGCACTCCAAAAGATGCTGCTTTCTGTTTCAATTGGCTCAAGAGGCAAAAGCAGATTGCTAATTCGGAGCGTGACGGCGATTTAATTCTTGATGAACAACTTAAGAATCAAATGCGTCAATTCCATCAACAGGAAGATCCTAATGAGGCCGAAGAAATGTCGACAAAGGCAACCATTATAGACGCGTTTACATCTATTTTCCCAGATCCGAACCAACATTGGATACCCATTAACCTTCATATCTTTGAATCGTTTACTGAAGGGCTCTGCAAAAAGCTTTTCGATGAAGTCGAATTTGGGGAGATTGTACTATTCGTCGAAAACAGAACTGATGTTTTAGTCACAACTAACAAACAATTCTCATTTAATGATGATGTTAAGCTTGTAACTAAAAGGTTTATCGAAATTGGTGGGGGTTCTCCCAAGCAGGGTTTAGTGGAAAAAGCCAAGGACGAATGGATCAAATATCAAGAGGAATCCACTCAAAAGAGAAGTAAACTTGAACAGGAAAAATTAAATTTTGAAGAAGAAGCATTTGATGCTGAAAAGCAGATTCTGTCCTTAGACGAGCTAAAAAAACAATTGTTAAGTGATTTTAAAAATCCTATCAGGCAAAAACCAAAGAAAGAATATACATTCAGTACATCACTTATTTTGATTGTTATTGGTATTGGAACTGTAGGTGCGAGTTTATTTTTCGATTCATTAGGTACAATTCATGCCTCGTGCGGTCTAGTTCTTACAATATTTGGTTTTTTCTGGCCTAATATTGAAATTAAAAAAACCGCCGTGCAGTCTACTGGCAACAGCCCAAGACTTGCTATAGAAACTCAGCAACGTTCGCTTGCCCACAGAATTAACGGATTATCTTCAAGAATATCCTCAATCCATGGAAACCTCGAATCCCTTACATCAGATCTGGAAAGTTTAGATCAAGGGATGAATGCACCTTACATATCCGAGTAAGCTTAACTAGTTTCTGAGGCTTTATATTATATCTTCACTCAGCAGGGATCGTTTGATTTACGATCTTAAGGTATTTTATTAGATTGATAGCATCATCTTTTATCAACTGATCAATCAATCTGTTTTGTAATAACTCTGCTTCCTTTCTGCATTCAAAAAAAACCATTATGCCCTTTTTACTTATGGAAATATGATGTTCTCTTTTATCACTTTGGCTTTCTGATAGTTTAACATATTTAAGCTCATGTAAGCGCTTAATGATAGAAGATAAATTATTTTCATTTGAAGTAATTAAGAAAGAAACTTCGCGCTGATTAAGTTTTAATGGAGAATACTCGAAGAGAGTTCGTAAAACTGTGTATTGAACTGTGGTTACAGGTAAGTGAGAAATCTTCCTACTGAAATGATAGTTCATACCGAACCAGCATGCTCTTATTAAAACTGGGAATTTCTTTATTTTCATTCTGGTATGTAAAAAGTTTTTCCGTTCCACCCCCATCGGTGCCTTTCAGCAGATTGAAACTCAATATATAATCGAGTAGGATCTAATTTGATTGTCTTGACAAAAAGTTCAGTAATCAAACTAGAGAGACAATGTGTAATCTCTGGAGATAAATCACCCACATTTTTAAATTCAGTGTAAATGGAGGGTTTGATTGAATTATAACCAAAACTTTGGAAGTTTGTTTGTTGAAATATTACCATTACAAAATCCTCTGATTTATCTAGTGTTGAAGCGACATGGGAAACCAAAGAACTAGATAGGGATTCAATATCAGATGGATTTATTTTGTGACAGTAATGAATTTTAATTAGAGGCATTAGTTCTAATCTTAAATCCTTGCCACTATTGTCAAGAAACATACTGATCCATATGGAGGAAAAATTCTTATTTGGAGCGATATATAGATTTCTTTATAGAATTAGAAATTAACAATCTTTTTATTTCATTCGATTACCTGTATTACTAATACGATCTTCACTTGATGTTAAAACCCAAGAGATCCTTGACCAATTTGCAGATATTTTGAATTATTCAAATTGTGAAATTTATAATTATAAATGTTTTATTTTTGTCTTTATTGAACAGTTGCGAATTTACTCAACAAAAAGAAAAACCACCAAGTCAAGTAATTGAAACAGAAGAGGAGGCGACGCCTGTCAATAACAGTTCAACTCAAAAACAACCAAGACCGGTCAACAGCGGTTTAAATCAAAAACAGCCACTCAAGCACATTAATATAAAACCTCAGGCAGAAACGTTACAAGTGGGACAGAATCCAAATAAATCATTTCATGACATTGAGTCTCCAATCACACAAGGTAGAGCTAAGAAACCCTTTCCGTCCGAAATGTTACTTGATTCACAATGACAGACAACGAAAGACCTGTTATATTACCGATTACTGGGGTATTGGATCTGCATGACTTCAATCCAAGCGAAGTCAAAGAACTCGTCATGGAGTACCTTTTCCAATGCCAATCAAAAGGAATTCATGAGGGTCGAATTATACACGGAAAAGGAATTGGTACATTGCGAGAAATCGTAAAATCTACCTTAAGAAAGCATCCTCAAATAAAAAGCTTTCAAACAAGTGATTCAAATGCAGGCGGTTGGGGTGCAACTTCATTTTCACTAATCCGCTCAAATCGTCTAAGCAGATAACCTTATCTTCCTACACTATCTTCGCTAGAGTTTTGCTGTCGAGCAATATCGCTAAGAGTAAGGATACCAGTGAGTTTGTGTTCATTTTTTTCACTCACCACAGGAACATGAACTAAATCTAATTTAACCAATAACCTGGTTCCCGAATAGATAAATCAGGATTTAAAACTACTAGTTCATACTCCCCCATAACACTCCCCACTTTTCGTTTATCTTCTTTAATACTTTCAAGTTTTTCATGTCTAAACATGGCAACTAGATGATTTTCTCGAACAAGAACTGGATAAGCGTGCTGTTTTTGAAAATTAATATTTATTCCTATTAAAGAATCCTCAACCAAGTCATCAATATAAACGCAAACTGGATCAAAAGTCATAATTGTACTTAGAGGTAAATTCCGCCAATCTTGATCTCCCTGCTAGTACGGTAGTTTTGTTCAGATCAATCTTACCATAAAGAAGAAGTGAATCATAAAGAGGGACTGGTTGCAACCGAACCGCAAGTATCCAAGCTACCAAGTTTCAAATCATTAACAGAAGAATGAGAGCATACTGATCCCTCATCTACCAAATAATGACAATTTAAATCATTAGACATCTTATAACCGTCACGAAAAAAGCACCTCACTCCCCCACTGCCATAAGCAAGAAGCGTTGCTAAAACCTCCCCTATTAAACATTAAAATGTATCTTCAAATCAAAGTTCATTGTTCTTTTTGAATTGCTAATCGCACTCGATATGAATTGATCATGATTTATGGCAATTAATGATATTATTCCACTCGACGCCCTTTTTGGTAACGCCGACCCAAATAACAGAAAAAAGAAAAAGAAAGTTGATCGTATTGCACTGTCATCACCTATAATGCGTATTCCAAGAATGGATGTGTTGGTCGCACGAGATTTAATTGATATTGGAATAAAGGAATTGTACGAAATTCAAGGACGCTCAGCTGAAAGTTTATTTGAGGAAGTGCAAAAATTAAGACCAGATACGCCAGAGTACCGGTTAGCATACATAAAAATGGCTATATATTTTGCAGAAAATGAAAATAGTGATCCTAAGATGCTTCATCCCAGTATATGGGCAGAATGATCACAAAATTATTTCTGGGTACTCGTTAAATTTGAAAGTGCACGCTTTGCCTGCCAAACCATAAATAAACCCCAAGCAGAAAAGGTTATACCATTTAACATAATCAGAGGTGATTGGTTGTTCTTAAAACCGACACCAAAAAGAACAGCACCGACGATAGTAAAAATCCACCCGAACCAGACTCTGCCTTTTATAATGCGGCGAAAATGTACAACTTTCTGTGCTTTCTGCTCATTTGTTAATCCACTCATCTTTAATTATACCCCAACTCCCCGTCCTGCTTCCCGCCAAGTGCCTGCTTTATGAGATCAAGACGGTCATTCTCACGAGTCAAGTCATCTAGCAGCATGCTTGCTCTTTTGGTCAGATTTTGTACTTCAAGCATCGCTTGTTTTCTGAGCGTATGCTTGCATAAAGTATATACTGCTAAGTCTACGAATGTCACATCATCATCAAGAGGATTTAGAAAATCGAACATTTCTTGCGTAACCTCACCACCAAGGTGTTGATTTCTTTCGAGTTGAATAATGATCTCTTCTCGCAACCCGAATGAACTTTTCTCAACAATTGTTTCAATAGGTTCAACTTCTAGAATTCGGTATGGGATTTCCTGGGGAATCGAAATAATCCTAACCCTGCTCAAGCCTTGAATTAGAACAAATGATGTGCCATCAGGGTTTTCCTTTGAGACACGAATGAGACCAGCTGTAGCGACACCGAATGGAAGTTCCAAATGCTCTTCTTCCTTGGATACATTTTCTCTTTCTCCAACAATCGCGAAAATACGATCTTCATTTAATCTGTCTAAGAGCATTGATTTGTATCTTTCCTCAAAAATCCTCAACGGCATCATAGCCTTTGGAAACAACACTACACCACGCAGGGTCATGGCAGGCATACGATTGGGGAGTTCAAAATTCTCAAGATCCACTTTATATATATTGTCCGAATTTAGTAAAAGGTCAAATCACCAACCCGGCAACAGATGCAGTTAGCAGACACGCAAAAGTACCCCCTAGTAGCGCACGCCACCCAAGCTTGGTCAAATTTGGTCTTTGCTTCGGAGCAAGAATTGCAATTCCCGCAACTTGAATGCCAACTGATGCGAAATTGGCAAAACCACAAAGAGCATAACTGGCAAGTACAATGGAACGTTCGTTTGTTACTAAACCAGTTTCCTTAAAATCGCCTAGGTGAGCGTAGGCAACGAATTCGTTCAAGACTAATTTCTCACCGAGCAGTTGTCCGATTAAACGAATGTCGTCTTGGTGTACACCTAGTAGCCATGCTATTGGAGAAAAAATCCAACCAAAAATATATTCTATACTCAGACCTGGTTCAGAAATGCCCAAGAATTCCTCTATACCCAATGGCGTTGCGATCAAATCCCCCAAGATAAAGTTCGCAAGTGCTACCAAACCAGTAAAAACAATCAAGATGGCACCCACATTAAAAGCAAGAAGCAATCCTTGGCTTGTACCTGCGGTTAATGCATCGAATACATTAACCGTTTCTCCATCTTGATGAAGGACAACATCATCGTCTATGATTTCAGTCTCGGGCAAGAGTATTTTTGAGCAAACAATTGCAGCCGGAGCCGACATCAATGAAGCGGTCAGAAGATGTTTTGCAAATAGTGCCTGGGATTCTGGGTCAGTTCCACCGAGAAACGCTACATAAGCTGCAAAAACACCACCAGCAATTGTAGCAAAACCACCAGTCATTAAACACAAAACTTCCGACTTGCTCATTTTGTCTAAATAGGGACGTACGAGTAAGGGGGCTTCAGTTTGACCGACAAATACATTTGCTGACATGGCGAGGCATTCCGGCCCAGATATTTTCATGGTTCTTTTCATGAACCATGCCAGCAGATAGACTATCCGCTGAAGAATACCCCAGTGATAAAGCAGTGCGGAAAGAGCAGAGAAAAATAAAATTGAAGGCAAAACACGAAAAGCTACAACAGTACCATAACTAGGTGCATCACTAGCAAGATCACCAAAAACGAAAGTCGCGCCATTATAGGAAAACTCCGTCAACTTGACCACTCCCTGAGATACAGCCTGAATAAAATCGGTTACAATAGGAGCTTTCAACAGAAGTAAAGCAAATATAAACTGCAGGGCAAGACCTGAAAAAACAAGACGAATTGAAATTGCTTTTCGATCAGTGCTCACCAACCACAACAAAAACAATAAACAAAATATGCCAGTTAAACTTCTAAATATCTCCATGGACTAAAAACGAGAGTGTAAAGCGAGACCGTTAAGTGCAACACGAAAGAGTGTTGTGATATTTCTTGATTATCGAAGACGAACAAAATAATATGAAAAATACTGTGGGTTGTTCGTAAAATTCAACAATATTACTATTTTAATTTACCCTGCTCTGATTACTGACACCTAAATAAAAAGAACCCAAGGAATGCTCTGCCCAGAAAGCTTATTTATGAATAAATCAATTACCCCTAAAAATATATTAGTTATCGGTGGTGGCACTGGAATGGGTAGAGCCATTGCATTACAATTATGCGAGGAAGGAAACCGAGTCGCCATTGCAGGAAGGCGAGAAGGAAAGCTTACCGAAGTTGCAGAGACAAGTTTAGATAATATTAAAGTGAATCCAGTTGATGTGACTGACAGAGTATCAGTTGCTAATCTGTTTTTATGGTTCGATCAAAACATCGGAAAGCTGGATGTATTGATCAATGCTGCAGGAGTGAACACAGCCAATCGAACGATTCAGGATTTAGATCCGAGTGAGTGGGATAAGCTTATTCAAATAAACCTAACAGGAGCATATAACTGCATGAGAGAAGCTTTGAAAAAGATGCGTCCCACTCAGTCAGGTCTTATTATTTCAATCAATTCAGTTGCTGGTAAACGTGCGATTCCACTGGCAGGTGTTGCATACAATGCTTCCAAATTCGGGATGTCTGCCCTTGGTATAAGTGTCGGAGAAGAGGAACGCGAGAATGGGATTCGCATTACAAATATTTATCCTGGCGAAGTAAATACGCCTATCTTAGACGAAAGACTAAATCCCCCTACACCGGAGCACCGAGAAAGTATTTTGCAACCTAGTGACATGGCAGATGTAGTCTCAACCGTCGTGAAACTGCCCGCCCGTGCACATGTGCCTGAACTGGTGATCAAGCCTAGTCGGCAGAGTTTTGTATGATTGATTTGATTTCCCTGGGGAATTAAATCAATCCCTGAAGCTAAATTTCTAAATTATTTGCAATTGATGAAACTGCAGCTTCTACATTTTCTCTGTGTCCAAAAGCACTAAGCCTGAAAAAACCTTCTCCAGCTGGTCCGAATCCAGAACCCGGAGTTCCAACAACATGACATTCATTGAGAAGCTTATCAAAGAACTCCCACGATGAAAGATCATTAGGAGTCTTTAACCATACATAAGGGGCATTGCCTCCTCCATAAGTTGTTATTCCTTTGCCTTTAAGCCCTTCGTTTATAATGGAGGCATTCTCAAGATAAAATGCTACCTGATTACCTGTTTGAACCCGCCCCTCTTTACTTAAAACTGCCAGTCCTCCAGACTGTACGATATTGGATGCACCATTAAAAAATGTATTTTGACGACGTGTCCACAAGCTATGCAGTACACCGGCTCTAGCATCTTCAGCAACACAGGCTTTTGGCACAATTGTCCAAGCTAATCGAACACCTGTAAATCCAGCAGTCTTAGAAAAACTATTTAACTCAATTGCACACTCGCTTGCACCCTCGATTTCGTAAATACTTTTAGGTAATGCAGGATCAGTAATAAAAGAGCAGTATGCGGAATCAAACAAAATAATCGCTTTATGCTCACGAGCATAGTCAACGAAAGTTTTTAGTTGTTCTTTTGTAGCAACCGCTCCTGTAGGATTATTGGGACTACATAAATAAATTAAATCAACTTTCCCTTTTGGTAATTCAGGAAAAAAACCATTCTCCTCAGTGCATGGCATATAGACTAACCCCTTGTAGCCATTTTCATCACTAAGACCAGTTCTGCCAGCAATCACATTGCTATCAACATAAACTGGATAGGCAGGGTCTTGGACTGCAACTACGCAGTCTTCAGAAAAAATACCTTGGATATTCGCAGAATCAGATTTCGCTCCATCACTAACAAAAACCTCACTTGCATCAATAGATGCCCCGTTTTCATTGTAGAATTCGGCAATTCCTTGACGGAGCGAACCTATGCCCTCAGAAGGACCATAGCCTGAATAACTGTCTACTGCCCCAAGGTCATCAACACCTTTATGCAAACCATCAATTACTGAAGGGACAATTGGTTCCGTGGTGTCTCCAATACCAAGTCGCATTACTTGAACGCCTGGGTTCTCGTTTAAAAAAAGATTTGTCCGCCTTGCAATCTCAGGAAAAAGATATCCTGCGGATAGTTTCTGATAATTTTGATTAATCTTAGCCATGATTTGGAATGAATATATATAAAAATAAATATAATTTTTGCAATCGACAATGCTACTCACCAGCCTGCAAAAGCAATCCATGTGTCCTCGCTGAGCGAAAAGCTATGAGGAAAACGCACATACCTAATACAAAATATATACAATTAAGCATAAAAGCTTTTTGCAAAAGGTCTGCACGCCATTCTCCATGTAGTACTAGTGCTCTCATTCCCTCAAAAACATAAGAGGTAGGAACTAGGTTTGCAATCTTCTGTAACCATGCCGGGAGCGTTGATAAGGGGTAGTAAATACAGGAGACAGGAGCTATCATAAATGGAATCACCCAAGTTAGACTTTCTGCACCAAGTCCATAGCGCAAGAGAATTCCCGTTACAACTTGAGAAATAGCCCAACCGGTAAAAACTAAATTAAAAAAGAAAACTAGCAAGGGTAACCCCATGTCAAAAACAGAAACACCAAAAAAAGGAATGGCTAACAAAGCGGCAGGTATCATTCCAATCAAAGTTCGAATTAAACTTATCGTAGCAAGGGCGAGCATTAACTCCCAAGGACGAAGAGGTGCGACAAAAAGGTTTCCCAAATTCCTCGACCACATCTCCTCCAGAAATGAAAGCGTATAACTTACATGAGATCTAAATAACGAATCCCAAACTAAAACAACTGAAATTAAAATACCAGATGCGGTAATCTCTGGTTGAGCTGCTCCAAAATGAAGTGATACAAATCCCCAAATAATAAGCTGCATTGTTGGCCAATAAGAAATTTCGATAATTCTTGGCCAAGAACTACGCAGAACATATAAATAACGAAGCAATAAAGCATGAATTCGGCATACAGAACCTAGCTTCATGGTATCCCCCCTCTACTAATATCAAGAAAAACCTCTTCCAAGGTTTTTCGACCATACTTTTTAAGTAAATCAGGTGGTGTTCCCTCTTCAACTAACTTTCCTTTTCGCAGGAGTAAGACATTTTCGCATAATTGTTCAACCTCCTTCATGTCGTGACTAGCTAAAAGAATAGTTGCTCCTCTATCTTGTTGATATTTTTTTAGAAATGTACGGATCCAAGAAACAGTTTCAGGATCCAGGCTCGCAGTAGGTTCATCCAACAGAAGTAAGTCGGGTGTATTTATGAGAGCTTTTGCCAGAGAAACACGCGTTTTTTGCCCAGCTGAAAGCCTTCTAATTCTTCGATCAATGAATTCGGACAAACGAAAAGTTTCTACCATTTCCATTACTGCAGACTGTACATCTTTTAATCCATATAGCTTTCCATAGACAGTCAAATTCTCTCGAACAGTTAATCGCTGAGGTAGGTCTACATAGGGGGACGAAAAATTCATTCTTTTTAAGGCAGGATAACGATCTTCAACAAAATTATGGTCAAAAATATCAATTTTCCCACTTGTGGGAATTAACAATCCAAGTAACATTGAAAGTGTTGTTGTCTTTCCGGCCCCATTACCTCCCAGCAATGCAGTTGTAGTCCCTGCATTAAGAGACAAATTTAGATTATCTACCGCACGAGTTGAACCGAAATCTTTTACTAATGATTCTGTCTTAAGTACCGCACTCATTATTTAAAAAGAAGATTTCTTGAAGGCTTGATGTTCAAAACAAAGAAACAAAGAAAGAATACTAACAATAACATACATCAATCTATTGTGACTTTCATTAATTTTGCCTCTAAGCTTTTTGCTCCTTCTTCAATTGTGTATCCTTCAAGGAAATGTTTTGTATCAACAGTATTAACCCTTACCTTTACCCTCGAGAAAGGAAATGGGATTACGAATTTATCCCATGAGTTTAATCTTATGCACCAACCATATTCAAAACCAATCAGAAGGAGATGCGCATTTGAAAGTTTCCCAACCACAAGAACGCCTGGCTTTGCCTTATAAACGGGGCCCCTGGACCCATCGGGAGTAATGCCAATATCATTACCTTCCTTCAAGGTTTTAACTAAGTCCCGAATCGCCTTTGAACCACCTCTATTACTAGAACCACGAATTGCATGGATCCCTGACCAACCATAAAATGCCTCCAACCAAGCACCATCTCGACTTCCACTAATCAATCCAAAACATTTTCTACCCCCTCTAAATCTTCGTTGCCATTCACCGGCAAGAAATAAACGGTTATGCCAAAGAGTTATAATAACGGGCTTATCATTCTTAAGGACCATCATCTTAGTGTTTGCGTCTACAAATTTAAAACGAATTGTCGATACCCATAATCGATAAAAAACACCGATAGGGAAAAGAATAACTTTATACTTTAACCCCAAGGAAAATGGGGCATGCGGAGATTCCCGCTGAAGTTTAATCATTTAAATTTTAGAACTCAAAATTTAATCCGAGTTCAGAAATGTGAGCGGGGACTTCATCTTCATGGAAATAACGGTAGCCCAAGCTTAAGGAGAACCATTCGCTAAATCTTATTGCTACGCCTGTCGAACCAGTAAGAAAAATATCATGCTCTTTTCTTGAATTTAAGTTATTTCTGTCTTCAATTAACGACAAATAATAGCCTACCCCCACTCCCAAATATGCTTCCAAGCGACTGACGACATTAAATGAATACCCAATATCCAAATATCCTGCAAAGGTTTTGCTGTCACCGGTTAACTGCTTGAGTGGAGAGTTCAGCTTTGAACTGTCGTGAAACGAACTAACTTTATAACCACCGCCAAGGCCTATTTTAAATCGGTTAATCGTAAAACCACCAGAAATGTTTGTAGTGAACCCAGGATCGTACCTTTTATAAGATCGAGTTGTTTTATGAATCTTATGGGGAAAAGATACTCCAGGTCTTAAAACAAAATAATGCCCTAAACCATTGCGTTGCTTTGGATTAAAAGTACTTACGACTTGATCGTCTTTGGTGAATGTGCCTGCGGAATCAACATTAAAAGCGAGTTGATTTTCGGATGGGACAGGTTCTACAGGATTGTTAATGATAGAGGCGTTGAAATTTTCGACAACTGGAGCAGAAGGCTCAACTG
>JABGWU010000186.1 GCA_018645475.1 Opitutia bacterium | reverse complement strand
TCCCAGGCGGAAAAATTTCTGGCAGTTCGTATTCTGCCTTCGCCCGGATCGAGACGAAGCATGACTTCACCAAGGGAAACGAGATCATATCGACAGTCAGATTTTGGCTTAATTTCTAGGCTCATAATATTACAATTTGAATTTATTCACTTTTTTGAAAATTACTCATACTCCAAGGCTCCGCTCCGCACTCATTGGCAATATGATTAAATTCCTCAATTTCTTTTTCTGAAAAAAGAAGACCTCCCGCCTGTTCAGATAATTTAGCAAACTGAGCTTCAATTTGCCCGGGCAGAATACAATTCTCATTACCCTCTCCTAATATATCATCAAGTACGACCTTTACATTTTCAGCCTGATTGCGACCATGTGCAAAAGCCCCACTGCTCAATGCTTCAGGGTGGATAACTTGGAAATAAAAATTTGGCGTATGCTTATCGCCATCATCTAAATGTTTACTTCGTAAAGTAGGTTTTGATGCACCTATAAAACCAGCAACCAATTCATTAATCAGCGATAAACCATACCCCTTGTGAGCACCAAAAGGTTTTAGTGCGGCAACCTGATTTGGATCTGTGGTCTCCTTACCATCAGCATCAACTGCCGCACCAGGTGGCAGGCTCTTTCCTTCCCTCTTGAGTTGCTGAACTCTTCCCATGGCAATAACAGAGGTTGCCCAGTCTATTACAATCGGAAAACCTAAGGCTTCGGTCGTAGGAAAACCCCAGGAATGAGGGTTCGTACCCAAAGTCGGATTACTCCCCATAAAAGGAACTACCTCCGTAATGGCGGCGGTACAATTAGTGTACGCTATGTAACCCTTCTTTGCAGCTTCCATAACATAACCACCACCCCATAAATAATGGAATGCATGATCTACAGAAATTTGGCCAATTCCGTATTTATCTGCCAACTCAATACAGGCATCCATTGCCTCATAAGCAGTGGCCTGCCCCAACTTGTATTGACAATCCCAAACCTGAGAGGCTGCAAAACGGCTTTCTTTTTTTATAATCGAGGCAGACGGCTTACATCCTCCCGCTTTAGAGCCGAATAGATCGTCTAAGTGCAAAGCTTTTAATGCATTATGTGTGCGTATCCCATGATGGGTCGCATAAGACGAAAAACGAGCGGCTGCCTCGCACTCATTTTTGTCAAACCCTCTCTTGGCATATGCCCGTTCAACCAGAGAGTTATGAGACTGCTCGGGAACAATATAAAAAATTTCTTCGTTTTGATTCATGATACTAGCGGGGTGGATTTTTAAAAATTAATTTAGCAATATTTAGTTACTGGTACATCATTTGCCTGTGCACGAGGCTTTTCGCCCTTCAGTGCAAGAATAAGATTATCTGCTGCCATTCCCGCCTGCCTCTGCACGGATTCGTATGTGCGTGATCCGATATGTGGGGTAATAACGGTATTCTTTGCATGCAATAGTGGATGATCCGAGGGAGGTGGCTCCACATCCAAAACATCCGCTCCGTATCCACCCACCCGTCCCTGGTTCAATGCATGAGCCAAATCGTCCGTATTTACAATCTCACCCCGTGCACAGTTAAGGATAATGACACCGTCCTTCATTCGAATAATGCTTTCCTTGTTTATTAAATCCCTTGTCTCATCAGTCAAATTAACATGGAGACTAACTACATCACCAGCACTCAATGCTTCCTCAATACTTTCACAACGTTTTACATTTTGTTGCTTAGCAAATTCCTCGTCCCAATAAAGATCAAATCCAACCACATTCATTCCAAATGCATTGGCCCGAATGGCAACCTCCTTACCAATCCGACCCATTCCAATAACGGAAATGGTTTTGCCCATAATTTCATTACCAGTCAAACGTACCCACTCTCCCGCTGCACAGTGATTTGCTTCAGTGATTAACTGACGAGACAAGGCGAGAAGTAGAGCAAAAGTATGCTCAGCCACCGTTGTATGGTTAACACCGGGACAAAAAGTGAGGGGAATTTTTTTCTCAGTCACATAATCAACATCGATTTTATCCAAGCCAATGCCATACTTTGAAATAACCTTCAAATTAGGTAATGCCTGATCAACCACAGCCTTCGTAATTTCATCATCCCCGCAAATAAAGGCATCTATATCCCCGACCAGTTCAAGCATTCGTGCTTCCGTCAACGGACCACGTTCACAGACAAGTTCAAAGCCTGCCTCCTTAAGTTTATCATGGTGCGGTCCAGGTGTGTCCTGAAAAGATGTGGTAGTAAGCAATACTTTCATTGAAATAGAATAATTATAAAGCATAAAAGCTTTACACGAGTTAACCTCGACGTCAATTTAGATCAAGCAGTCCGACCTAAAAACGATTGAAAATAACATAAATATTTAAAATGAAAACAATGTATACAACATTTATTTCCTTTATTTTCTTTAGCCTAAACCTTCAGGTATCAAGCAAAAGTAAAAAGGAGAATTGGGTTAATTTATTCAACGGAAAGGATTTATCCGGTTGGCACAATCCCTATCCTCACGGGGAATTCAAAGTGGTTAAAGGAGTGATAGAATTAATAGCGAATAAAAAATTCTTTCTCGCATATGATAAAAAATTTAGTGATTTCGTATTAGAAGCTGAAATAAAATTACCTATAGGAAAAGCAAATTCAGGCTTTCTGTTTCGCTCCCAAAAAAGAGAGAATGGAAGCATGTTTGGATATCAAGCAGAAGTGGATGGTTCCGATCGAAAATGGTCCGGTGGATTATACGATGAGGGAAGACGTGGCTGGATTCACCCAAAAAAACCGATCGAAAATAAATACAACAAAATTAATTGGAAAAACGAGCGGAGTGAAGCATTTAAAAGAGACGAATGGAATCATTATAAAATAAGAAGCTTAGGGGATCATATTCAAATCTGGGTAAATGGAATCAAAACCACCGACCTCAAAGATAGCACAGATTCAAAAGGTTTTATTGCCATTCAACATCACGGAGAAAAAGGACAAATTTACCGATTTAAAAATATTAAAATTCTCGAATTTTAAACCCAAAAAAACTTTGATAGATTAATTTATGACTACTAAATCATTTAAAATTGGGATTATTGGTGCAGGTGTAATTGCAGACTTTCACGCCCAAGCTATTCAAGGCATGGAGGGAGCGGAATTAGCAGCCGCCTTTGCGCGCAATGATGACAAAGCTCGAGTATTTGCTGAAAAATATGGCTGTACGGATTACTCCGATATTAATTCATTTCTTCAGCATCCCGAAATGGAAGTGGTTACCATTGCTTCAGTTAGCGGAGCTCATCTAGAGCATGCCAGTTCAGCGGCTAAAGCCGGCAAACATATTATTTGTGAAAAACCACTGGAAGTTACTACCGATCGAATTGATCAAATGATCGAAGTCTGTGCGGAGAATAATGTTTCTCTCTCTGGTATATTCCCACGTAGGTTTAACGATTCCACTTACATTTTCAAAAAAGCAATCGAGGGTGGAAGACTGGGCAAAATTATTCTCTGTGATACGGCAATTAAATGGTGGCGATCGCAGGAATACTACGATAGCGGGGCTTGGCGAGGAACATGGGATTTGGATGGAGGTGGTGCACTGATGAACCAATCCATACACACCATCGACCTGATGCTCTATTTGCTTGGTGATGTCACATCAGTTACTGCATCGGGTGGATTGGAAGCACACGAAGGAATCGAAGTGGAAGATGTAGCCGTGGCCATAGTTGAATTTAAATCAGGTGCACGCGGGGTCATCCAAGCCTCCACAGCTTGCTATTCAAACACCGGCTTACCAGCATCCATTCACATTTGCGGGGACCAAGGATCCATCATGATGGTCGATGACAAATTTAGCGTTTGGGATCTGAAACACCATCAGGCAGAAGACGAAAAGATTCTTGCCCAACATGGGGTATATGAGAATACATCAGGGGCTGGAGCGGCCGATCCAAAAGCCATCGATTTTGTCTGGCATCAGAGGAATTTCGAAAATGCACTCGACGCACTTCGGAACAATAAGAAACCCGAAGTGGACGGAAAGGAAGGCAGGCGGGCAGTCGAGTTAATCACTGCGATTTATCAATCTATTCAAAACGGGGGAACCCGAGTTTCTCTATAATCTGAACAAATTTTATAAAATGTACCTAACCGGAATAGCGGACGAAGCGTCCCAAAATATAAAAACTCAAATTGAAGTCACACACCAACTTGGATGGAATGCGATCGAATCCCGATTCATCGATGGGAAAAATATTCATGACCTATCGGAAGAAGCATTCGATCTTACTTGCAAGGCACTGGAGGGAACGGGCGTATACATAAACGCATTCGGATCTGCGATTGCTAACTGGGGAAAAGATGTAAGGGACGACTTTTCTATCACCGAAGCGGAGATCAACCGGACCATTCCAAGAATGAAAAGACTGGGGGCAAAATTTGTCCGTATCATGAGCTATAAAGTCTTGGATAGCGAAGACCAAATGGTGGAGGAACGCATTAGAAGACTGAAACTCATTCTCGATGCATTCACCGCTGAAGGCATCACGGTGGTGCATGAAAACTGTATGAATTATGGGGGAATGAGCTGGCAGCATACCCTTGAACTCCTGAACGCCCTACCCGGATTAAAACTGGTTTACGACACGGGAAACCCTGTATTCACGCGAGATCGATCTAAGGAAGGGCACCCGTGGCAGGACCCGTGGGAATTCTATCAAAAGATCAAGGAACACATTGCTTATGTACATATTAAAGACTGCAATGTCCCATCCGCGGAGAGCGACAATAAAGAAGTTTATACTTATCCCGGCGAGGGACGGGGTCAGGTTAAGAAAATTATGACGGATTTGATGGAAAGTGGGTATAACGGAGGAATATCCATCGAGCCTCACCTTGCTGCAGTGTTCCATGATGCGGATGCCAACACAGGTTCCAAAGAAGATCCGATCGATATTTATGTAAAATATGGAAAACAGATGATGGAAATCCTCAACTCCATTGGATTTAAACACATACCCTACCAACCATAGCCTAAATCAATTGGCTTTTCTTATTTATTTTAATTTAAGAGATCTCGAGTAACAAATTTACCTAGTAAACTCAATTACGGTGAACTTGCGTGCTCCGCTAACCTTTGCTTTCAACACTCCATTGCTTACAATCGCACTGGCAACTATTAAAGTTTTGGAATTTTGATCACTTCCATCTTTCCGACTGATATCCTTGGTCACAATCTTGCCGTTATACTTAGTTCCTTCTCGAAACCCCTCACCACGGAAATCGGTATTGGAATGATCATTATTATAATGCACCCCGTTTTGAATCGTTGAAGGGATTGCAACCTCTAAAACACCTTTACCGTTTGCACCTCCAGAATAAATTAAAACGGTAAAACTGTCCTTAGTCCGGTTATAGGAGGAAATTTTATATTGTTCATTTCCAGTCATACCACTACCAGAAACAATAATATCATTTCCACGCTCACCCTTAATCGCGTGACGAATTACCTCATCTGATCCTCCGGCAATCTGTGAATACCAGCGCCAAATATAATAATGCAAATGATTGGGGTCACCCGGATTGATATAGTCTTTTACGGTAAACGGCAGTCCACTTTTCGGTATTTCCACCGGTTGAAAAGTATTATCTGTTCCACCGCGCAAACCAATCTTACGAGTTACAATATCAGACCCGCCATCGTTGGATGGAATGACCCATTCAGGCTTCAACTCCTTAACGCGTCCATTATAATCCACCCGCTTGACCAACCCCATTGACCAGCGACTTGAATTATCACACCAGGGCATATTCACAGTATTTAATCCACGCTCCAAGACCTTACCAAAAATTGTCACTGTCTTCTCAAATGCATCCACCTCGTTTTTTAATCCATCTCCATTGACATCGTGGTTATTTCCGGAACTATCCCATACAATCCATGATTCAGCCGAAAGAATTTTTTTAGAAAAATAATTCGCCTTATCTAATTTCGCCCGGGCCAAATCATATTGAGTCCAGCAATTTGGGATAAGTTTACCATCCATCATTCCATAACCATTAGCATGGTCTGAAATATTTAAGTTTAACGCATCGACAACCTTCATCATTTCCTTATCTGCAACTAGTTGCCGGTAATAATCATCGACTGCAACCGCACCTACCCCTTTTAACCCCTTCCGAGCTCCGCATGGTTGACAGGGAGAAGTTCCAGAAGTCGATACAATAACAGGCGTTTTAGGATCTGCATCGTAAACCTCACGAATAGCCTTTCCTCCATTAGTAAATACTTCCTTGATAATAAAATTCATATCCGCTTCATTCATCATGCCCTGAAGATTGACTTCATGATAAAGTTGAAAAGCATCAACCCGTCCCTTGAAATGTTTGGCCATTCGTTTTGTAAATTGTGGATACTCACCAATTCTAGGCTTCCATGCCCCGGACTTACCCGACTCGGATGCCCATCCCGGACAATGCCACATGACCAATTCAGTTTTGACTCCACGTGCAATACACGCATCCACTGCATTTTCTATAGCCTTCAAATAACCCGACATATTTTTGTTATAGTCAGTATGCTTAGCTGTAGGCTCAGCCGCATTCCAGCTCACCCAAAACTGTGCATAACTGCTATGCTCTGAAATCAGGGGCCTATTCGCATCATACCGATCACACTCTTCCAAACCAAACGGCTGCCAACGCACCCCGATATGCATGTGATCCGTTGTCCAAGCATAAGATTCGACTTTTACTTTCTTTACATCCGCGGCAATGGAATCTCCTTGAAAGCTCATAAATGAGCAAATCACCAAAAGAGCGGAAGGAACAAACGGACGAATTGACATAATAATTTTAATGTTAATATTTGGGAGTTAAAAAATACTGTAGAATAACTATGCAAGTTAATAATGACTGAAATGCAAAGCTTACCTTAGCAAAAACTCCCTGCTAAGTGAAGTCTGAAAGCTGTTGTAAAATTTTACCGCTTTTTTTTAAACGACAATCTATTAAACAAGATCGGTTTCCACCCATCCTTCTACCAAATCTCGCATACCACCACCTCGATTTACTTCTCTCCCATCCGTGAATAAGCCGTTAAATATCCTGAAGCAGACCTACGGTTATGATCAGTTTCGTGGGCAACAGGCGGAGATTATTGATTATGTGAACCGGGGCGGAAGTGCGTTTGTGCTCATGCCCACTGGGAGTGGAAAATCACTTTGCTATCAAATCCCCGCACTGTGCCGGGACGGGGTTGGGGTGATTATTTCTCCACTTATTGCCTTAATGCAGGACCAAATTACCGCACTTGAACAGCTCGGAATTTCGGCGGGGGCGATTAATTCGGGAATGCCCTATGGGGAGGTCCTACGAGTCAGGCAGAAACTCGAAAATAATGAATTAAATCTGCTTTATGTTGCACCTGAACGTTTGGTCATGGACGAGTTCCTTGAATTATTGGATCAGGTAAATATCGCTTTATTTGCGATCGATGAGGCTCATTGTGTATCGCAATGGGGACATGATTTCCGTCCAGATTACACCTCTCTTTCTCTCCTCGCTAATCGTTTTAAGGGAATACCACGTATTGCCCTCACGGCTACTGCGGACCAGGCAACACGTAAGGACATTGTTGACCGCCTCCAACTGGCAGAAGGAAAAACTTTTATTGATGGGTTTGACCGGCCCAATATTCACTACTCCATTTTGGAAAGAAATAATCCGAAAAAACAGGTTTATGATTTCATCAGGAATAATCACCCGGGAGACAGCGGGATCATATACTGTATTTCTCGAAAAAAAGTGGAGGATATGGCCGAGTGGTTACAGGCAAAGAATATCAATGCACTGCCCTATCATGCCGGACTTACTCCCCAAGTAAGGAGCCGAAATCAGGACCGCTTCCTACGTGAAGACAATATTATCATTGTCGCGACCATCGCGTTTGGCATGGGGATCGACAAGCCGGATGTTCGTTATGTGGTCCACATGAATATTCCCAAATCAATTGAGGCATATTATCAGGAAACCGGACGGGCGGGACGGGATGGACTCCCTTCCAATGCCTATATGATTTATGGAATGGATGATGCCGCCATGCAACGGAACTGGATCGAAAATTCGGATGCGCTGGATATCCAGAAACGAATTGAACACCAAAAACTCAACGCCCTGCTCGGATTGTGCGAGGCCGCAATTTGTCGGCGTCAAATACTGCTTGAATATTTTGATGACCCATGTAAACCATGCGGAAATTGTGATACATGTGACACCAAACCGAAAACCTTTGATGGTACAATCGCAGCACAAATGGCTCTTTCAGCGGTCTTTAGGACGGGACAACGGTTTGGTATGGTCTATATCGTTGATGTGCTAATGGGCAAAGAAGATGAACGTATTCAACGATTTGGACACGACAAGCAGAGCACATTTGGTATTGGAGACAAACTGAGCAAAAACGAGTGGCAGAATATTTTCCGTCAGTTGGTTTCACAGAACCTCCTTTTGGTTGATGTTAATGAACACAATGGAATCAAAATTACGGATAAAGGATTTCTTTTTTTAAAAAAGAAACAAAGCGTCAACTTTCGAAAACTTACTGAAAAGCAGAAAACCAAAAAAGAGAAATCACCCAGAAAAGCCCGGATCGAACTGGATAATGATTTGGATCAGGCACTTTATGAAAACCTCAAGACCGCACGGCAGCAAATGGCTAAAAATAGACGGGTTCCCGCTTATGTTATTTTTCACGATAAAACTTTAATCGAACTCGCAAAAACCAGACCCCAGAGCTTTGATGAAATGCTCGATATAACCGGGATTGGCGAAACCAAACTAAAGAAATTTGGCCAAACCCTTCTCGATGTGATTCTAGCCGGCTAACCATTCAACTGCCCGAAATTTATGGGTAATTACTTGCTTAGTCTTTAAGTCGATTAAGGGTGTACCATGCTCTTGTGTTACTCATTTTCGAACCATCCTTCGCGGATATTGCCTCCAAATTAAATCGGTATACCCGTTTCGTTTCTAGCGTAGTTTCAATGGTTACTTTTAGTCCGTCGCTGGATATTTCCACTTTGCTTGGTTTCTCTTTTTTCAAATCGGTCTTGGGTGAGCCATATTTGGGATGATAATGATAGCCCCATCTCTCAAGATTGTAATTATTCAAATCTTCCGCTAATTTCCGGTCAACCGGTTTGGTAAAGGTGATCTGAAATCCCTTTCGGGTTAGTTTAAGATCAAGCATAGAAAATGGAATTGTGTTTCCATCCCAGCTAACCTGCTGCAAACCAAATTCCTTCCCCCCCGCAGAACCCCATCCTCTACCCGTCTGCCCAACCCACATACTTCCGTCCGGAGCAAAAACCTGACGGATACACCCAGTTTGCAAACGGTTGATAAAATCAAAAATTACTCCCTGATACTCTCCTCCCACTTTATCAAGTGATACTCGCATAATATTGGATCGACTTTGGTCTCCAATAAACATTTGCCCGGTAAAAGGACCAAACTTTCCTGCGGTGTAATCAAAAGTTGGTTCACCAGGTGAATTTGCAAGTTCGCCATGGGGAATCCACACGGCCGGCCGCTTGCGTAATTGATCATAGTCTTCAATCGGAATTGCATTTAAATCCTTACCCTTGAAATCCGGATGATCCATTAGTGATGAAGGATGCCCATGAAAACGACCTTTTACAATATGATGTAAGGAACTGGTGCCTTCCCAATCACCCTGATTATCTGTAAAAAACAGTTCATCATTTTTATTTATACCTATTCCCGCAGGTGAACGCATACCCGAAGCAAAAGGAATAAACTCCCCTTTGGGTGTAACCTGAAACCCCCAACCACGATACTTTGCAGCACGGCCCATCTTGCCCTCGGTATCTTCGTATTCCTTAGTCCATACACGGCCGATGTCCCATTTCTTACTTCTTGCCCAACCAGGCCAAGAAAGAGAAGTATTTAGGGTTCCGTAAAAATTACCCTTTCGATCACGAACCAAACCAAAAGCGTATTCATGATAATTATCAGTTACCCCCCAACCGGCATTGACGGTTTTGTAGAGATCCGCCCGACCGTCACCGTCCGAATCAATAAGTTTGGTAATTTCAGGACGATGAATGACATAGATTTCTCCATTATTTTGATCAATCCAAATACCTAGAGCCTCATGAAGGCCATCTGCAAAGAGGAACCACTTGCCATCGTTCAGTGAATATTTCCAAACTTCTCCCTCACGAGTACAGACAAATAGTGTTCCATCCGGTGAAAACTCCATTCCTCCAATACCCAAGAAAACCCCGGGAGGCGTATCAATTGTCCGCACAGAATAGCCCTCCGGAATACGATCTGGTTGATCCTCACCCAGGCAGTAAATGAGTGGAAAGATAGAAAGAAAGAATATAAAATGTAGTTTCATAAAATTGTATTAGATTTGTTCAACACTGATAAAAAAGTTTGATGATTCAGATGCCGGAATTCGTACATAGCCACTAACCGGTTCCCACTCGCCTGCAGTTGTGGAAACACGCATGCCTTCCGGTTTGATTAAAAAATAAAGGTCTGTTGTAGCATTCATGACCTTGAATCCATAGGTCAGGCCTCGCCCGTTCATACTTCCGGTGGTAGTTTGACTAACCTTAACTCCATCAATTTCGTATTTAAATTCCGGATTTCCCAGTCTCGAATATCCGTTAAAACGAACGATCGGAAACTTGTTCGCATTTCCTACGCGCAATGGGAATTCACTGGATCCAACTTCAAATTTTGTACCAAGAATAGAACATGGCCCACCACCACGACTTCTTCTATCGCGACTGACATTCAGGAAAGAACCTGTCCACCCCATACGAACCATTAATTTATCAGCATCAAAAAGGTAATTAAAACCGCCGGGTAATCCAACTGCAATTGAGCGTCCAGAATCAACTCCGGAGATATGAACACGGACCACCCGAGCGTTCTCCCCCACGTCCAAAACTCCGTTCTTGGGAGTAGTTCCGATAGAGGCTATTTTAATCTCAGCGAGATTGACCGAAGATGGATCATCCACCACCTTCATCACCCCACGCATGGTCAAAGAATGGCCCGGAAAAGTGCAGACAAAGGGATAATCCCCAATTTTTAAAGGTGCAACGAAATGTACCGAAGCCTTTTTTCCGGGTTGCACCAGTCCAATAGCAGCAATAATAGAAGGATCTTCAGGCACAAAGCCCATTTCCATTCCCTTTTCTCCTAACTTGAGTGCTAAATTAGATAATCTTTCAATTTCTTTAGAACTTCCTTTGGCAAGAACAAGGTTGTGAATCATCTCGTCTGAATTATCCAATATCAGTTTCACTTGAGTATCTGGTTTGACCGCAAAAACTTCGGGCGAAAATCTTAACTGTCCGTGCCTAGTTCCAATAACAATTTCATGATCAGGCTTTTCCGCCGTCGCGAAACGAACTATTGAAAAAAACAATATTAGGATAAAAGATGTAAAATATTTCATTGGAAATTTTTTTTTAATTAAGGAGACCAAAAGTAAGTATTCAGTGAATAGTCGCAAGATCGAGAACTTTTAAACTCTTTTTAAAAAATTTTATTCGTAGATTTGCGACAACCAGCAGTTTTTTTTAAGATCAAAGTACTTCTCAATAGTAAATTTTTAATAAAATCATATAAAAGCAGATTTTAGAATTATCATTTTAAGGAGGGGTTACAGGTCCAGTTTTTCTGTTCCTCAAAACGATATCCGCTGAAAATAACTCATGTTCCTATCTTTTCAATAATGTTAAATAACTCATTGGCATTAAATCATTAAAAGGGTGCTGACTTTATTATTAGATGTACAATTTTAGGCTAATATTTAATGCATCATAACTTAAAGTGTAAGATATTAATATTTCACAACATAAAATGTTATATGTTTAACGATTTAATCGAAAGATTTGGGTCGAATTTAGGTTTGAGCCCAGAGCAAGCAATCAAGTCAGAACTAGTATTAAAGCTTTGTTCCAATTTAATTCATGGGCAAGTAGTTGTAATTAATTCAAACCAGAACAAGTCCATGGATTTAAATTTTAATATTAAAAAAATTGATCAGAATTTTACTAAAGCTTTGAATGGTTCAGAGCGTTGAAGTTCGATTCCTCGAGTTTTCATATTTTATACTCCAACGACGCTGAATTTGTAACTCGGATTGGATTTTTCCAATTAACCGATGGATAATTCCACATGAAACATTTATCTATCATCATTCTATCAATCACACTTCTCTCTAACGCACACGCAAATACAAAAGTGTCCATTTATGGAAATGATCAGTTGCAATTCAGCATTAAGGAATTTGAGGTTAAAGCAGGCGCACATATTGAATTGGAATTCAAAAACGAAGGTAAATTACCCAAGGTTGCTATGGGGCATAATATAGTCATCCTGAAAGAAGGCATATCCGCAATCGCATTTGGCGGAAAAGCTATGCAAGCGGGTGCAAATGCAACTAACGCACTGCCCGACTCAGTAATGGGTGATGTTCTGGCCCACAGTAAACTATTAGGTCCTGATGAGGATATAATTATCAGATTTAAAGCTCCCAATAATCCTGGCTTACATCAACTTGTATGCACCTTTCTTGACCATTACGCAATGATGCGGGGAGTCATGGTGGTCAAGTAATCTTCTTATCTTACTACCTATATAACCCAAGTAAGTTTTCTGCGGATTTACTCCACTTCTGATACTGCTTAATCTCCTCGGTGGTTGATATAGTGCCAAGATCATAAGTGGGAATCATTTCCTTGAGTTTAGATTTGGACTTATCTTGGTTACACAGTTCAGGAAAGCATTTCTGTACGACTTCAAGTACAATATTCACACAGACTGAAGCGCCTGGAGATGCGCCAAGAAGGGCCGATATACTTTTATCCTCGGTGGTTACCACTTCAGTGCCAAAATGTACAATTCCGGCATCTCCATCCTCTTTCTTTATTGCCTGTACGCGAATACCAGCGTCAATTAACTTCCAGTCATTTGCCTTTGCATCCGGATAAAAATTTCGCAGTTCTTTCAGCCGGGTATCCATGCTTTGTAAACCCTGTTGGATAAGATAAGTGACAAGAGGTATATTGCTTATGCCCACCTTTATAAGGGTTAGAATATTGTGAAACTTAATCGAACCGGGAAGGTCGAGAAAACTGCCACCCCGGTGTAGAAACTTAGTGGTCCAAGCAGCATAGGGCCCGAAGAGGAGAGTTTTCTTTCCTTCCAACCATCGACTATCCAAGTGAGGAACCGCCATGGTTGGTGCCGCGCCGGGAGACAATCCATATACTTTTGCATCGTGCTTTTTCACAATTTCCGGATCATCACAAACTAGCCACTGTCCACCTATCGGAAATCCACCATAACCCTTAATTTCTGGAACGCCTGCTTTTTGTAAAAGTAAAAGTGAGCCTCCACCCGCACCAATAAAAACGAATTTCGCCCGTTTGTGACGGTTGGTTCCGTTCGCCAAATCTCTGATAGTAAGTTCCCAACCTTCAGTACAACGGTTCAGATCGGTGACCCGATTTTGAGAATAAAAAGAACAGCCTTCCTGCTCACCCAACCAGTGAATCAATTTACGGGAAAGTTCCCCAAAATTCACATCGGTTCCTGCTTTCATTTTAGTAGCGGCTACCGGCATGCCTTCCCTACCCTCAATTAATAAAGGTGCCCATTCACGAATTTTATCAGGATCCTCCGTGTACTCCATTTCTGAGAAAAATGGATGGGCGGACATTCCCTCGAAACGGGATTTCAGGAAATCCACCTGTTCCTGCCCGTAGACAAAACTGATGTGGGGCACAGCATTGATAAAGTCACCCGGTTGATCAATCATCCCAGTACGAAGTGCATAAGCCCAAAACTGCTTGGTCTGTTCAAACTGTTCAAAGATTTCCACCGCCTTCCCAACTTTAACTTTTCCATCTGTTCCTCGATCAGGGGTATAGCTCAATTCGCAAATCCCGGCGTGTCCCGTCCCTGCATTGTTCCAACCGTTGGAACTCTCATGAGATAAATCCTTAGTCACTTCATAAAGTTCAATCTTAAGACTGGAATCAATCGATTTAAGAAGAGCTCCCAAATTGGCGGACATGACTCCACTTCCAATCAATGCAACATCAAGAATCTCATTTTTCGCCTCAGTACTCATACCGGTTTAGAAAAGATTTAAGCCTGGGTGCCAAACATCCGGTCCCCAGCATCCCCCAATCCGGGAACAATGTAACCGCGTGCATCCAGTTTTTCATCAAGTGATGCAGTAAATATGGGCACATCAGGATGAACATCCTTCATCCGGGCCACCCCTTCAGGAGCGGCAAGCAGGCAGAGAAGGCGCAATTCCTTAGCACCTTCTTTTTTTAAACGATCAATCGCAGCGACCGATGAATTACCGGTTGCAAGCATCGGGTCAACCGCAATGACCAAACGCTTATCCAATTCTGCCGGGACTTTGCAGTAATATTCAACCGGTTCAAGAGTTTCCTCGTCCCGATACATTCCCACAAAACCGACCCGGGCGGCCGGAATGACCTCAAGAATACCGTCCAATAATCCATTACCTGCCCGTAAAATAGAAATAAGAGCCAATTTTTTCCCATCCAAAATGGGGGAACGAGTCTGGCAAAGTGGGGTTTCAATATTTACATCAGCAATGGGTAAATCCTGCGTAATCCCATACACGAGAAGCATCGAAGTTTCCCATAGTAACTGACGAAAGGTCGAACTTGGTGTCTCCTTGCGACGCATCAGGGTAAGTTTATGCTGAATCAGTGGATGATCAATAATGGTGAGATGTTCTGTCATAGTTTTGAAACTGAGTTAATCAAGGAGTTCGCCAACCACCGGAACGGATTGGGGTTGTACCTCATTTATAGTAAAGGCAGACTGAAGATTTTTCGACACTGAATGAGCTGATTTTTTATCTTTTGCATGAATGCGGCAGAGCAAATCGCCGGATGAAACCACTTGACCGCGTTCAACAATCTGATCCAACCCGACGGACAGATCCAGAATATCGTCCTGTTGTTTCCGTCCGCCTCCCAGTTCAATCACGGCATATCCGAGTGCACGCACATTAATCTCAGAAATAAAACCGCTCTCTTTCGCTACTAAATCTGTAACCATAGGTGCACTCGGTAAATGAGTGGAAAATTTCTCAAGCAGATCAGCCGGTCCACCCAGTGCAGTAACCATTCGTGCAAAGCATTCAGCTGCACTACCATCTCTTAGAACCCGTGCAATAGAACCTTCCCCTTCCTTCGCATCTCCCACTAATCCACCCAGGGTAAGAAGTTGCCCACCCAGTGCCTGCATCACCGATCGCAATCGTGGGTAATCTTTCAAACCGCATAGAATCTCCAAAGCATTTTTCATCTCCAAAGCATTTCCTGCTGCCGGAGCGAGAGGTTGTTCCATATCTGTAAGAAAAGCCG
>JABGWU010000185.1 GCA_018645475.1 Opitutia bacterium | reverse complement strand
ATGAATGTGGCAAACAGACCTCCAATAATTGCTGTATATATGCCTGCCACAGCGGGATATCCCGAGGCCAAAGAAATCCCCAAACACAGCGGTAATGCAATAAGAAAAACTAAAAACCCAGAGAGGATATCGTGTTTAGCATAAACTTTAAACCCATTCAGATTCCCTTTGGGAGTTTCAATAGAGTCCGATGGCATATTCATTGATTATTTATAGTCCGAAAAAAAACGAAATTCATTTCATTTTAGCGTCAATAGATAACGCGCTACAACAAAAATCAAGCTATACCCTATCTAGAAAATCAGGTGCATATCATTTTTCTTTATACAACTCAGAAGAACTAAAAAAACTCTTTCCTCTAACAACGGGGTGCCCGTTTAGAACTGGTTTGATAAACTTGGATGGGGTGCACAAATAGGCTGGCCAAAACAACATGAATGTCGGCAATTAACCGATTATATGAATCACGTGAAATTCATTGCCTTTGTATAGATGAAAACTATTCGAACGTTACAAAGAACACCTCTTAGTTATTTCCAAAATAATAAAATTTGACTACAAGTGGGGTCTTATTTGCTAACGCACTCTACTTTTTGGGAAAAACTATTTTTTGTTATAAAGTGAACCCAATAGTCCCTCACAAAAATGCTCATTACCTACACACCATATTTGATGGGGGGTGTTAAGTTTACTAAGAAATTCATTGCTGGCTCAATCGTTTTTCAAGCAGTAGAAGATCAAGTTAAACAGGTTATAATTAACCTCATACAAAACACTTCAGATTCTATCTCAGAGATTGGAGGACATATCATTCTGACTACCGATAAAGATGAAATCCATTTGACACTTACAGTTCAGGACAATGAACAAGGTATTTCAGAGAAAAACATTAAATCTCTTTTTAACCCGTTCTATACAACCAAGGGTATAAATGATTCGGGCTTGGGCCTTTCTATAAGGCACGGAATTATTAAATCGCATGGAGGCAATATAACGGTGCAAAGTAAGGCTGGAGAAGGTTCGACATTTCCCATAACCCTGCCTATTCAAGGGAATCTATCCAAATAAAACAATACGCCATTTAACCCACCCATATATTTACAAGGCAATTCATTAATATATTGACATGATTCACGGATTTTAATGCATTATTCAAATATCACAAATCCCTATCCCATTGTCTTAATTGGTTTTTTAAGGCTTTTCATTTTAGGCACTATTATTACCCATGATCCACTATACCTGTGTAGTTTTTAGCTTTTGTATTCCAGTAGTTAAAAAATTTATTTCCCGTATGGTAGTTATTAGAAATCATGACATTTAAGGTGAGAATGTTATTATCCTGTATGGCTAAAAAAAGGCTACTCACTCTTTTTTCCAAATGTGATGTGATGACAATCCATGCTTTCAATCAGAGCGAAAAGGATATCTATCCCCGCCTCACGATCAAATAGCCATCAACTATCAGTCTCGGATTGAGACCACCAAGGTGGCCTAACTCTTTATTTTAAAGTTGAAAATATTCAGCAGGTTATCAGTTTCTATAAGAATGGATCTATTTTCAAATTTTTGAGAGCCGTCAATATCATTGAGAATCATGAAAAATAATCCATTGCCAAAAGGATCGCCGTTCTTGCTTGTTACTAATTAAAACTAGTTTTGGAATATGTCCCATTGAAATTCTTACGGAAAAAAATAATCTGAGATAACATGAAGCAAATGATATAGTTGAATTGGTTTTTTGCCGATTTATGAACTTCGAGAATCAAGCCTTCGGTTGACAAATTTTGTTAAATTAAATTTTCAAACTGGCACCAGTGACATGATCGCTTTCATTTAACACCGCATGGATGCAAGGACCGCCATAGATTTTGAGACTTCTTCGTTGTTAGAATATGAAATAAGGAAGAAATAATGAAATTGCTCAATATTTTTAGCAAGAAGGCTGTAATGATTAGTTCTGGTTTTCAGGATGGAAATGCGGCATACAAAAGACAAGATTATAAGGAGGCGTTACGGTCATATAATCTTGCTGCGGAACAGGGCGATGTGGAAGCACAATACAAATTGGCAAGAATGTATTTAAATGGAGAAGGGGTATTACGAAACTACAAGGAAGGATTAAAATGGCTTCGCCTCTCTGCTGAACAAGGATACTTGTATTCACAAAATGAATTGGGCTTGATTTATCAAGAAGGAAAAAAGGTTTCACAGGATTATGTGGAAGCATTAAAATGGTACCAACTTTCGGCCGCACAGAACTTAAAAGAGGCCGAGTTTAATTTGGCATCTATTTATTATAGTGGACAAGCAACCCCACAAGACGACATTGAAGATGTCGATTGGGCAAGTCTTACAAAAGAGTTAAGGCTGAAACAATCTCAGTTTAATTTGGGTGTGAGGTACTATAAAGGAAATGGAATAACACAAGATTACGAAGATGCAGCCAAATGGTTCGGT
>JABGWU010000184.1 GCA_018645475.1 Opitutia bacterium | reverse complement strand
GTATGCATAAAACTTTCCATCTGCCCCAGAATGCATGTACCACCACTCGCTGTGAGAATGAGAGTATACCCAGGGGAAGGTACCGTGCCACATCCAGCCTTTTTCTGCAAAGGCATGCGCGCTGAGGGTGAATAAGAAGAAAAGCCAAAAAAGTTTTTGCATACACTTACCTCATCACACCATATCCCACAGGTCAACAAAGAGGATAAGCTAAAAATTTAATTACTCTTTTTGCCATTTAACAATCACCAACCCCCTCGCGAACGCACGCACGACCCCACTCCTTTTTACTAGGCTTACAACCGATTCCTATTGGCGTATTGTCCTATTGTCAGTGGGGGGATACTTGAGATTCGGAAGAGGTGGGGGCGGAGGTTCATTTAGAACTACTGCCCCAAGTTATACAGAGCCTGCACTTCAGCGGCGGATAAGGCACGGTCGTAGATGCGGAGATCGTCTAAAATCTTAATGTAATAATCACTCCCTGTAACAGAGTTTTTTCCTAAAATTAAATTACCGCTTCCTATGTAGGAGCTTGCAGAAGTATCAGAAGAAATCTGATTCCCATTAGCATAGGACGCTCTCTCTTTACTCACATTATCAAAAGTAAATGTAAAAACACTCCAATCTAACAAACCTGTAAATGTTGAATCTAGGTCATTACCGTAAAATGCAAAATACAAGCCATTAGTCCCGCTTTCTCTAAATCCTAAATGTAAACATTGATTTAATAGATGGGTAGATCCATTATATAAAATAGTTGTATTATTTAAACTATTTTTTACCCATAAGGAGATGCTAAAAGTTTTGTTGTAGAAAATTTTTTGATTAACAGTCATAAAGTCATCCACTCCATCAAAACTCAAAGCTCCACCTATTTTTCCGGTCGCCCAAGTTGGTCCGCCCGAAAGGTTTCCATCATTTCCATTTCCACTTGAGTCATAAGTAACCGTGCCATTGGTTTCATCGAATTTCCACCAACCGACTAAGCCATTCATAAGCGTATCGAAAACTAATACTTCCACCACCTCCGACTCCACACTTCCAAAATCATTACTCACCACCACCGAATAATTGCCATCATGGAGCGTTGCATTGGCATCGGTGATATTAAGGGTGGCATTGTTTTCGCCTGTTAAATCCACTCCATCTTTTTTCCATTGGTAAGTGAGATATTTTCCCTCTGCAGTAACGGAAAACGAGAAATTGCTATCAGCATAAACTGTCTGAGCCTGTGGTTGTATCGTAATCTCAGGCTTTAAATACTTGAGAATCTGTTCGCTCAAGTGGGCGGTTGTAACAGAGTCGTTTGCTGGAGTAACAGTAAAGGTGGAGGGATTACCGGTTGGAGATGGTGTGGTGTCGTGTGAAATAGAAATTCCCCATTTTTGGCCAAGGTATTTCTCGACCGTCTCGATTTCAGTGTTGGACAAAGCCCGGTCGTAGACGAGGATTTCGCCGAAGTTGCCATGGAAATAATCGCCTGTGCCAGCTCTTCCGATAACATTTGCGGGCTGGAAGTCGATCGTGCGTAGCGAGATTAACTGTAGACTGGGTAGGAATGAATCAACGGCATTGAAAACAATATTTTCACCATCACGACGTTGTATGCCATTTTGGATGTTGTTGGTACCGTTAAGATTTATACGCCTACTGTGGTTATTCCCCCAGTAGCCCTGTCCCTCGGAGCTGAAGAAATTAGCGTAGTAAGGATTATGTATCCCTCGGCTTATTATCCAGAAAAAGGTTCTTCCGAAGGAAAGCGTTGGAAAGGTCAACGACTGGTTGCGGTCGAAAATAAGGAGATTGAGATTTGGTTTTTCTGAAATTTGTCCCGACCGAATAGTGGGTTGGCCAAAAGCGGTGGCTTGGGTGGCGTTGTGATCCATACCTGCCTTGTCCGCCCAGTTGGAAAGCTTCAGGTGATCGGTGCTAGTGTCAAATTCTCTTAATTATTTTTCAGTCCCGCTATCTTTGGCATTGTTGAAAGCTTTTTCGATAAGTCGAAGTCGAAGGAGCAAGTTTGTACCCACTTTTGGTAATTTGTCGGAATTTAACTGCCAGGCAAGACCGTCATTGGAGTGCCCGTGAATACCTGGGAGACATAGAAGTTCGTCTCCAAAGGTGGAAATGGAGATCACATTGCCGCTGTATTCACAGGCATATTTTCTTGGCATATTTTTTTCATCAGAAAAATGGGAACCGGCGAAAAGAAAAGTTTTCGGAAAGGTCTGAATTTTGTCATC
>JABGWU010000183.1 GCA_018645475.1 Opitutia bacterium | reverse complement strand
TTTTCTTCTCCTTCGGGATTTTAAACCGGAGAGTATTATCGCATTAACATTTTCCCGTAAAGCGGCGGGCGAGTTTTTTGATGCGATTCTTTGTAAATTGGCAAAGGCGGCAAAGGAGGACGATGAACGAAATCAATTGGAGAAAAAATTTGGATTTGAAATTTCCCCAATTCTACTGAGAGAAAAAATTTCTTTACTGTTGAGTGCGATGAATCGACTTACTCTTGGTACACTTGATTCGTTTTTCTTTTCGATTCTTTCTTCCGCTCCGTTGGAGCATGGCCTAGCAGTAGGTTTTGACTTAATGGACAAAGCTGCGATTCGGGAAAAATGGATCACTTGTCTGAAGCAATGTTTTGAGGAGAGTGTTGCGGAAAGCCCTCTTTTGATCGGTGCTTTTTCCCGAGCTCGAATGCATGCGGAAGATCGCGAGTTCTTTCCCTGGATGTTGGAATTGGCGGTGACATTCCGAGATTTGCTTGACCAGTGCCCTGATCCTAAAGCATGGGGTTCTATTGATGACCTTTGGCCCGATGATGCACCCTGGAAACAATTGCCAGACGGGTACGACTTTGCAGCCGACTGTATGTATTGTCGCACTCTGTTTGATGAAGATAAAATAAGTGCTCAACCCGATATGTCCGAGGCGGCCAAAAAAGCACTGGGGGTGGCTTTGTTTGATTTTGGAAACTGGAAACCGGGTGCAGATTTGGATAAGATGAAGACCGGATTTAAGTCCCTGTTCAAAGCCTCAATGTCTAACCGGTCTGTGCTTTCTTTTAAATTCAGCAGGGATTATGAAATTACAGGGGAATGTGTTCCGGCAATCAAGCGAATGTCAGCACATGTGATTGGGGAAGAACTGCGGATGTATGGTTCCCGAACGCAGGGAATTTATTCCCTTTTGAAGAAGGTGGTCGCGAGCTATCGGAAACTGGTGTTGGAAAGAGGAGGTGTAACCTTTTCGGATCTGCCTTTACTTCTGGGAGATTCGGGGGATGAATTGGCCAAGTTAAATCGAGAATATCGGTTGGATCGAAAGTACCTCCATTGGATGTTGGATGAATTTCAGGATACCTCTCCTGGGCAATGGGCAGTGATCGAACCGCTGGTTGAGGAGGTCATTAATGAATGGGACGAATTTCGGATGTTTTTTTGTGTGGGGGATCAGAAGCAAGCGATATATAGCTGGCGTGGTGGGGATTCCCGTTTATTTGGATACCTTGAGGAAAAATATCAGGATCGTTTAAAGGTGAGCGATATGTATTGTTCATGGAGGTCAGGGGAAGATGTGTTGAGTGCAGTGAATCAAGTTTTTGGATCCAAACTGCAACCCGATTTAATTGTCCCTCGATGGTCTGCGAATTGGAAACCTCATGTCGCGTCCAAGAAGACCGAGAATATATCCGGGCATGTTGCCTGGTGGACCGCACCGGATGAAAGCGAACGCTTTTTAGGGATCGCCCATTTACTTCGTGAAATTGATCCGGTGGGCCGGGGTTTGTCCTGTGCAATTTTGACTCAAAAAAGAAAGACCGCGCAGACGATAGTCGATTTTTTGCGCCGAGAATTACCAGATATGCCAGTGGAGGATGAGGTAGGGGCATTACCCGCAAAGGATAATGGTTTTTCTCAGTTTCTTTTGTCCTTACTTCGGGCATCCGTTCATCCGAGTGATCGATGGGCATTGGGGCATTTAGAAATGTGTTCGTTTATGAACACCGATCGATTGCCACAGATTTTTGATGAAGTGAGGAAGACGGTTTTTGAAGAGGGATTTGCCGCTTTTGTAAAGGAATGGGGGCGATGGGCATTGGATTCGGTAGAGGAGAATGCACGGGATTTTGCTTCCAAGCGAATGAGAGAAACCTTAGCCTTGGCCCAGTCCTTTGATATGAGGGGGACGAAAAATATCGACCTTTTTATCGAGGCTGCACAAAGGACTGAGGCTTCGCGGGGGGCGATGGAATCAAGTGTCCGGGCAATGACGATTCATGGTTCGAAGGGACTCACTTTTGATATGGTGATCATGCCAGAATTGGATGGTGCTAGCTTTCGAACAGTGGGTGGGCATAAATCCGATAATGGAGTGGAACTTTATCGTTGTGCTTCCGCTTCCGGAATTGGATTTGATTGGGTATTAGCCAAGCCGAAAAAGATTATTCAAGAATCTGACCCATTCTTAGCCAGTCTGCTTAATCGGGATGAGGAAAACTCGGCATTTGAAAGCCTTTGTAAATTTTATGTCGGTATGACCCGACCCGCTCGTGGACTTTATCTTTTTTCCGAACCTTTTAAACCAAAATCGAAATCGAAAAACTTCATATATCTTTTACACCAAACATTGATTGAGCATGAAGATTGTAATGAGGGAATAATTGAGCAGGTAAAAGAATTAGTTGGTACGGAGAGGGAGGGTATGGAGGTGGCATACCATGGGGGTTCGCCATTTTGGTGGAATGAATATGTTCAGGACCTATCAATCGAACCCCAATGTGAGTGCCAGTTATTAGACGATTGGGGGAGTAGACGGTTTCGTACCTTACCTAAATCCCGTCCCTCAGATAAAATGGTCGATTCAGTAACCGTGGGAGATTTAATTGAGATTAATCAGGGAAAGGGACGTGAACTTGGGACTGAGGTGCATGAACTTTTTGAAAAGATTGAATGGTGGAAAAAGGAAGTAACGATTGCGCAGTGGTTAGAAAAAAACGCACTTCAATATTCTGTAAAAGCGAAGGAAGTTTTTAGCCGGGCAATGTCTAACCATGATATCGAAAACCTTTTTCTTTTACCGATGAATCGCTCGGAAGTATGGTTGGAGCGAAGTTTTGTTCTTGAGGATGAGGGGGCTATGATCCAAGGGACTTTTGATCGAGTGATTTTACATTATTCAGAAACAGGAGACTTAGACAGGGCTGAAATTATTGATTTTAAAACGGATCGATTATCGTCGGGGGGGAATGAAGAGGAATTGGTTAATCGACACCGCAACCAGTTAGAATCTTATCGGGTGGCATTACATCGCCTGACCGGTTTACCTATTGCTAAAATTAAAATGATCTTACTCTTCACATCGATTCCCAATATATTTAATTGGAGTTAGCTATGATTTATCAAAAAACATGAATGCAGTCCGTTCCGCAAAAAATACTTTGGGTTGCCTGATTGGGTGTGCAATTGGGGACCTTGGGGCAATATATTTGTTCCAACATCATTTTGCACCAGAGTCTATTCCGGAGGATTTGTGGACCACTGTTTGGATTGTGGCGATGAGTTCAGGTATTATGACCAGTGTAATTTTGGAAACTATTATTCTATGGAAGCAATTGGGTCCCAGAGAGGCGTTTCGTACCGCCGTGGGGATGAGTATGATTTCGATGTTGTTGATGGAAATCGCCATGAATGTAATGGATTATGGAATGATGGGAGCCCCCGCGATTACGCTGGCCGTATTACCATTTACATTAGGAGCAGGCTTTTTGGCGGCATGGCCATATAATTATTGGCGTTTAAAAAAACATGGAAAATGTTGTCATTAAATTATTAAAACTGGATGGTAATCTTTTCTATCCTTGCCCTAGTGCATTATTTATTTCTAATCTCTTAATATTATGAAACTTCTACACCGAGAAGATGTTCTCGAAGCGGGACACGACCTACCCACCACTGGCCTGTGTGCCAATATTGGCACGGAAGAGATGGATGAGCTGAAATTCGGGGGTGAATGGATTCTTGCCGAGGATGAAACTTTGGTGGCAGACGGGCATGAGCAAAGATACTTGTACATGGTGGTGATGGGCGAGGTGGGAATTTTTAAGGCAAATGATCAGGGGAAAAGCCAGCATATTGCAACTCTAAGTACCGGTGCAGCTTTTGGGGAGATGGCATTTCTTAGCGGTGGGGTAGCATCAGCCAGTGTGCAAGCGGTGGGGGAGTGTATTTTATGGAGACTTGATCATGAACGCCTGATTGAATTTATTGGGGAGCATGGTGCTGCAGGTGGACAGCTTTGTTTAAATGTGGCAAGTATCCTGTCGGGGCGATTGGTTGAAGGGAATGGAAAAGTGGTTGAAATGGGGAAGGAATTACAAGCCTCTCTTGGGCAGCTTCAACAAGTGGCATCTGCAGGAACACAGAAAGATCAGGCTCTCAGGCAAATGCAGGGCAAGGTTGCAAATATGCAAAATGCTTTCAAGGGGAGTGCTGTTCAGAAAAAAGGAAATAACTGGTTTGCGATTGCGGCCAGTGCAGTCGCTTTTCTAAGTACTGCCGGATTGGTTGCCATGTTTGTGGCCACTGAAGATCCATCTGTTCAGCAGGGGGAAGATCTGAGCCAGGAGGTGGAGGAGTTAAAAGCAAATGAAGAATTTTATTTGGGACTTAAACAGAAACTTGAAGCTGAGAATAAAAATCTTGTTCAAGAAAAGTCTGAGTTAGCTCAAGCTAAGGATGAACTCTCTCAAAATATTGCAAAGTTAATGTCCTCTGAACAGGCACTGAGAGATGATGTGAGAGGACTTGAGCGAAAATTGTCTGATGCCCGCGATGATATTGTCCGTGCTGGCTCCATGGCAAAAGCACAGGAAAAAGCTGCAACGAGAGTAGAAAAGGAAGTAGACCAAACAGAAAGTGATGCCATTTTGGCTTGGGCCCGTCGGAACACCACCCTTGTTTTTCCGGTTATTCTGAAAGCTTTAAAACCGGTTACCTTACAGGATCGAGGACAGCAAGTCAAAATTCCTGTGCCTCCAGGAGCGGCATTGAGAGCTTCTCGTTTTCATCCAACAGCACCTGATTACCTCATTGTTTCTCAGCCTAACAGCGATAAGTTTCTGGCCACCATGCCGATTGTAAATGGTAATTTTGTTGAAATTATTAAACCAAAATACGAATCGCATATGAGCCGTGTAGGGAGTGGGGGGAATCCACTTTTTGTTCCATCCAAGAAAAAGCCCCCGGTCCTCACGACTGCGAGCCCTGCTAAATTGACAGGTTCCTTACCAACCGCATCCTCCATTTCTAATGGAATGGATTCCACAAAATCAATGAACCCTGCACCCATTTTGACTGCTCGTGCCAAGAATCCCCAAAAACCTGCAAATATTTTGGATAACATGTCTACGAAGACGAAGAAAAAAGAGGATACCAGTGATCATGGACCCAATTGTGTTTGTAGGGATTGCAGAACAAAGAAAATGGGTAAAGGGGGGAGTCTTTTTCCGGATCTTTAAAAGGTGGGGAGGAAAACCAGTATTTGTTTCGTTGGTGAAGAAATCATCTGTTCTTATTGTTACTAGCCAAGCAATATTAACGAATTGTTGTCTCAGAAAGAGTTTCTTAGTCCCGATGTATTGGGTCACCAATTTATCAATGCTTCTTTGCCAGCCTATACACATCATAGTTCAACTTCTCAGAAATCTCCAAATTGATAACAAAAAACATTTTCTCAGGGATCGTATATCCTGGGAAATAAGTGAAGAAGATAGTTTTTTCCACTCTTCTAAAGTATAATCAATTTAAATAATCTTATAATATTTAGAAGAAAAATTAATTTTAAGGTTGTTTTACTCTAGATTAACACTCAAGTTTGTTTTTCTTATTAACCATTAAATTATATGAATAAATCAGTATACCTTGCCGTTTTAATCCCTTTGATCGGAGCAATTCCAGTCATAGCTCAGCCTCGAACTGCTGACCCTCGTGGACCTGCCATCGATCCTCGTGAAGCACGAGTAGACCCTCGTGAAGCACGAGTAGACCCTCGTGGAGCACCTGTCGCTCCCCGCGATCCTCGTGGAGTAGCCAATCCTCCACCCCGCGATCCTCGTGGAGCAGCTAATCCTCCACCCCGTGATCCTCGTGGAGCAGCTAATCCTCCACCCCGCGATCCTCGTGGTGTTCGAGCCCCAAGGGTGGACCCTCGTGGAGCACCACCCCGCGATCCTCGCCAGAGTGCACCTCAAAAAGCAACTCCTGAAGAATTAAGACAAAGGTATGGCACCCCAGTGGATCCACGTGGAGCAGCCAATCCTCCTCGTCGTGACCCTCGTGGCCCAGCCGTCGATCCTCGCGATCCTCGTGGAGCATCTGGAAAAGCAACTCCTGAAGAATTGAGGCAAAGGTATGGCGACCCTGTCGATCCTCGTGATCCTCGTGGAGCAGCTAATCCTCCACCCCGTCGTGACCCTCGTGGTCCAGCCGTCGATCCTCGTGATCCTCGTGGAGCAGCTAATCCTCCACCCCGTCGTGACCCTCGTGGTCCAGCCGTCGATCCTCGT
>JABGWU010000182.1 GCA_018645475.1 Opitutia bacterium | reverse complement strand
TCGCTGACAACATCACTCGAGAAACTGGGTCATACTATTGAGCCATTAGCTCCATCGCTTTTCGCCTTTGATATAAAAGATGAACGGTTGACAGAATTGGCGGGCATTTCAGTTAAGAATGCATCCGTGCGTATTCCCCAAAAAGGAAAAACTCAAACCGGGCCTGTCCTTATTACCCATCGCGGACTGAGTGGGCCAGCCATTCTAAAACTTTCTGCCTGGGAGGCTCGGCAATGTAATGAATTGAACTATGAATTTCAGATCGAGTTAAACTGGTTGGGAGATCGCAAAGAGTCTGATTTAAAAAATATTTTCTCCCGTTACCGGAACCAACATGGTCAGCAATTTATTAGAAAAAAAGTATTTGAAAGTTTGCCCAAACGATTGTGGGAAAAAATTCTTAAACATCTAAAAATTAATGAATCCATGCAATGGGCTCAACTGCCCAAGAAAATCGAAGCTCAGTTAATTAGGGAACTCATTTCAGCCAGATTTCAAGTATCTGGAAAAACTATGAATAAAGAAGAATTTGTTACCTGTGGTGGGGTAAACTTAAAGGAAGTAAACTTTAAGAAAATGGAAAGCCGAATAATTCCCAATTTATTTTTTGCAGGTGAATGTCTCGATTATGACGGGATTACCGGCGGTTTTAATTTTCAAGGTGCGTGGACAACTGGTTACGTAGCAGGCACCGCAATGGGAGAATAATAGATTCGAAGAGGTAAATAGGAAAAGAATAAACAGATTATCGATAGCAGCATTAGTGAGGATGAATTTTGAATCCTGTTAATGATGAATTTTTCTGTCCAAAGAAATGTTGAAATTATAGACATTTTATAAATGTAAGTGTTTAAATTATATGTAATTACTTAAATATATTATCACGAAGTTTTAAAATAATACATAAATCAACTATATTTTATTTCAGCAAATTTTATAAATTTAATTCTTTGGAAATTTCGTACAATTAATTGTTTTAAAGTGATTTATGAAATTAATTATTAAAAAAATATGAAAAAACAATAATTAATTAAAATAATAAATTAAATATTTATTATTATTTAAGGTTTATGTTTTTAAGTGATAAATATTAAGGTTACTTTTTTTTTGTAATTTTATACAAAAAATATTTTTTAGATAAAACTAATATTTTCGAAGTAATTTAATAATCTAGATCGAGTTTAATTTTGAGATGTACTTGCGGGATATACAAATAATCGGGAGGATTTACGCGTACACTGGTAACGCTGGATTTTTTATCCCAGTTAACTATTGATTAATAGTGTTTTAAAATCATAAATCTAATTTGCTTGGTTTCTAACTTTTTACTCGATTTCTTATGTCTTACTTTAATCAAATCATTCTTATTAGTCTCAAATATCGAAAAAATTACTTATGAAAAATTCTCCGAATCCTTCTCGTTACGACGGTCGTATGACATACAGGAAATGTGGACGATGGGGGCTCAAATTACCTGCGATTACTTTAGGTTGTTGGCATAATTTTGGTGGTGAGTCACCAACCGTTAGTCAGAAGGACATGATTTATTCAGCTTTTGATCAGGGAATTACTCATTTTGATTTGGCCAATAATTACGGACCTCCATACGGTTCTGCTGAAATTAATGTGGGGAAAATCCTGAAGGATTTACCCAGGGATGAAATCTTGATTACCAGTAAGGCGGGATATGATATGTGGCCCGGGCCTTATGGCGAATGGGGATCCAGAAAATATATGCTGGCGAGTCTTGAGCAGTCTTTAAAAAGAATGAAGGTTGATTATTTCGATCTTTTTTACTCTCACCGATTTGATCCTGACACTCCTCTTGAAGAGACCATGGGGGCATTAAATTCAGCGGTTCAACATGGTAAGGCTCTTTATGTGGGGATTAGTAGCTACTCCAATCAGTCCACTCGCGATGCATTTTCAGTGGTGAAAGAAAACGGTTTTGCACCTTTGGTAATACACCAGCCCAATTATTCCATGTTAAATCGTTGGATTGAGGATGGATTAACCGATACCTGTTCTGAGCTAGGAATGGGTATGATTGCATTTTGCCCACTTTTCCAGGGTTTACTTACGGACAAATATTTAAAGGGTATACCACCAGATTCTCGTGCAACCGTAGAAAATTCTCCATTACGAAAAAACGAGTTGAGTGAACAGAACCTTAAGATGATTAAGGAATTAAATGAACATGCACAACAACGTGGCCAAACGCTTGCCCAAATGGCGTTGTCGTGGGTACTCCGAGATAATCGAATCACAAGTGCATTAATTGGGGCTAGTTCTGCCGCTCAGATTATCGAAAATATTAAATCGATCAAAAAGACAGATTTTACTGCGGATGAATTGCAAAAGCTTGGACGTATTCTTGCAAAAGCAAATTTGCCCAAATCCTTATGGGCTACTGAATAAAAGACATCATTTTAAATATAGATCTATTCTCTTTGTATATGAATCGTGACAATTCATAAATGCTGTCCCAAAAGCCGCTGGGTTCGTTTTTTATCACCGATCCTTTTGTCCATCCGTGCTACACTTTCAATACTTGGTTCCAGACCTAGGGTGTATTTCCAAGAATTACTGTAGTGATTCTGTAAGTATAAAAATCTAAATGTAGAAACAACGTGAATTGAACTTGGCTGATTTCTTTAGATAGACTTTTGATTATTGGATTGATTCCGATAAGATTGGATTGAAAGTTTATTATGATTAGCATACTTAGCAGTGATAGCAGCTTCATTTGATGCTAGAGACAAAAAATCTTGACCGAATCCAGTTGTGGGAATGGGAGCCAAATCAGGTCTTACTTCTCCTCATATCCAAAATTCGAAGGAATTGAACCGGTCAAAATTCTTGGGTGGATTTCATGACCAAGTTCCTCAAAATTAAATAAAACAATCTCCGATTAATTATCCACTTCCGACGACCCGCCAATTGCCATTATTTATGGAGAGCACGATAATCCATCCATGCGGGCAGACGCATTCGTCAGGAAACATTGCGTCCTCGAGTCTCTAAGGCATTAACTGAAATGGCTAGTGCACACCATGGATTACATAAAGGCTGCTGAATGCACAAGAATTACAATCAATGCTCTCGACGAATGAGTCAGACTTTCTATTTTTAGCTGTATTGTTTAAATTTTACTCCTTTGGATATTTGCGGTTGCCTAGGGGTTGCCCGTTAGTCTTTTTTACAACGATGAAGACACATCTAAGCTACAGGCAAACTACACTGTTTTGCAGTTTGTTTTTCCTGTTTTTAATTTTTCAGGTTGAGGGACACGAGGGACCTGATCCATTAGGGCACTGGGTTGGGCGTTCCGATCGAGTGAAGGATGGTAAGTTAATTTCCAGACTGGGTCCAAACGGTAATCTCTCTTTCAAACCTTCTTTTATCAAAGACAAAGAGGGAGAGTCTCTACTTTTCGAAGGGCCTAAGGCTGGATGTCTGCTGGCAAAAGATTTTAAGTCAGTCATCGATTCTTTGCCTAGCAATGCTCTTACTGTATCGGCTTGGGTTAGTGTCAGCACTCCTCGTGAGTGGGGAGGGATACTCGGGGTGATTCAGGATAATGGAGACAGGGAAAAGGGATGGATCCTTGGATATAATGAGTCCACTTTTTATTTCGGACTGGCAACAGAGGGTGGGGATGATGGAGATGGAAAAATGACCTATCTTAAAGCGAAGACAAAGTATGAGATGCGAAAATTATATCACTTAACTGCGACTTACGATGGGAATAAAACGGAAATTTATGTGAATGGTAAAATGGAGAACTCAACTAAGGAGCAGAGCGGAGCTATTCTTTACCCGGATGCTGCACCATATGTTCTGGGAGCCTACCAGGATTCCAATGAATTTCATCCTCACCACGGGCGAATCCGAGATGTAAAAGTTTTCGGGCAAGCAGCACGAGCGGAATGGGTAACCAAGGAATTTGCCCACAACGAATCCCTGGCAAAAGAAAAATGGAACGAAACTGAGCCTTCTTTTCAGATACTCGTCGAGCCATATCTCCAATTTGCGACAAAGACTTCCGTCACCGTAATGTGGCAAACCAGTCTGGAGGCGTCTTCGATTGTTCATTATGGCCCTACTATCGCATGTGACCAAACAATAGAAGGCAATACTTCAGGAATTCATGAAGTCGTTATTGAGGGGCTTGAACCGGAGACTCAGTATTTCTATCGGGTAGAATCAAAATCAGTCGCTGGAACTTCTTACTTCAGCGAACCCGCAACCTTTAAAACTGCAGTAAATAAAGAGACGCCTTTCGCTTTTGCTGTCATAAGTGATACGCAAGGCAATCCAAAAGTTTCCGGAGAACTGGCAAAACTCGCATGGGGGCAGCGTCCTAGTTTTCTTCTCCATCCGGGTGATTTAGTTTCCACGGGTAAGAATCGGGATCATTGGTTGAAACACTTCTTTCCCGGTATGCGTCCGCTCATCAATCATGTTGCCTTTTATCCCGTTCTTGGAAACCACGAGCAAAACGCGAAGCATTACTATAATTACGTATCCCTTCCCAATCCCGAGTACTACTACGCATTTGACTACGGCAATGCCCGCTTCTTCATGATCGACACTAATCAGAAGGTTCATCCCGATTCAGTTCAATTCAAGTGGTTGGAGAAGGAACTAGCCAAATCAGATGCCAAGTGGAAATTTGTCTG
>JABGWU010000181.1 GCA_018645475.1 Opitutia bacterium | reverse complement strand
TTTTCTTCTTAATTTTCATAATGGATGCTTTATAAATACGAGAAATTTGAGACTCGGAAATTCCGAATTTCCCACCAATCTCCTTAAATGTCATATCATTTTTTGTATGAAGAACTACTATTTTTTTTTCTCTATAATTCAAACCACTCATCGCTTGATTTAGCTGGATTCCCGTTTCGATCTGATTCTCAAAATCCGCCCTTTTGTTAATCGCCATAAATACATAAGCTGCGTCTGTAATCCAATCATAAAACCGAGTTGGATCCGACTTTGATATATATCGTATATGATCTTTCATTGCCCCCAAAATTCGTCTCTGTGCCAATGGCCACACATCTGGGCATAATTCCGGGTCCCAAACCTTAATCGTCTCAAGAAACTCCAATTGAGAGATAGTCCTCAGATCATCGATTTCACTTTCCCCTACATACTTCGGTAAATACTTCACATAACGACGTAACACCATTTCTAAACGATTTGAAAAGGCGTCAATGATGATAATGTCCCAAGTCTCAAGGAGAGATATTTTTATTGAGTTTAAAACAGGTTCACGAATCGATTCCCAAATACCTTTTGTTTCTTTCTTCAAATTAAAGGTTCAACTTTTTCATTATTTTGTCTAACAAGTTGGCCTCGTTAATGTAGCTCATTTTATCCTCAGAGAATAATGCTTTGCATACATCTCTATATAAATTTGACACGTTTTCTCTGAGCTCAGATTTGACGGTAGTATCTTTAATATTTAACTTTTTAAGCTCATAATTAATTTTTCGTTTCTCAGAATCCTCAACCCCATGCCTTTTCCTATAAATACTTTGGGGAACTTTTTTGACATAAAAATTATCGTCTGTCATTACATTTCATCTGAACTAATAACCCCAATAGACTGAACTTTTACCTGAGGTACAATTTCATTATAAGACAGAACCGCAAGAAAGGGATAATTTCTCTCTGTAAACTTTTTGAAATGTGTTCGTAACCGCGGAGAGCAAAGTGAGACAGGTGGTTTTTCCATTTTTCTGAAATTAGACATATGTTCACCTACTTGGCTCAAAACTTTTTCACCAACCTGAGGGTCCAGGGCTAAAAAGCTACCGTATTCCGATTGGTGAATAGAATTAATCATGGTTTCCTCTAATCTAGGATCAATCGTAAAAACTGTAATCGTATCGTCCTTATCCATATATTTACTGCATATTTGTCGTGATAACGATTGTCTCACATATTCTGCCAATAAATTTGTATCCCTAGACACATGCGCATAATCCGCTAATCGTTCCAAAATAGTTGAAAGGTCTCTAATCGAAACACGTTCCTTAACCAACGCTTGAAGAACCTTATGCACCTGCCCTAAAGAAAGCATATCCGGAACCAACTCCCGAACAATAGCGGCATTAGAACTTTTAACTAACTCCATTAATGATTGTACATTTTGACGCGTAATAATGTCATCCGCATTTTGCTTAATGACCTCTGAAAAATGATTCGATATGAAATCCGTAATATTCTGAGCTGCTATTACATTTTCTTGAAGCCTTTCAATTTGGTCTTCTGAAACCCATGCTCCAGGCTGTAAATTAGTAGGATCTACTGCCTCTATTCCGTTTATACCTTTTCTCTTGAGTTCAGCCGAGGTTCGCTGTACAAAAAAATGTCCTGGAAGGGCCTCTCCCAATGCGATCCTTGTACCTCGAATATCCATTTGATATTGGTTAGGGGGAAGACTCAAATCATCCATTACTCGAACACCTGGTATAACAAACCCTAATTCTTGTCCAATGTGGTAGCGTACCAATGTAATTCGTTCTAATAAAGGGCCATTTTGACTCGGATCAATTAACGGAACCAAATTCCGACCAGTTTTCATACTGATTGGATCTAACGCTAGGGTTCCAAGTAAATTTTCAGGTTTTTTCATCGCATCTTTTGCCGATTCTTGTCCAGAATCTACATTTAACTCTTCTTCTTGTTTTTGTTTTCTTAAAATCACGTAGGAAAGACAAGCCACCCCTCCAGATATTGCCAGGAAAGGTACCGTAGGCAACCCAGGGACGATTGCAAATAAGAGTAAAATGAAAGATGTAACAGCAAATGCTTTTGGCTGTGTAAAAATTTGTGCCGCTATATCTTTTCCTAGACTTTCTGCAGATGCCGACTTAGTAACAACCAAACCTGTTGCGATTGATATTAAAAGTGCAGGAACCTGAGAAACAAGACCATCACCAATCGATAGCGTTGTAAAAATTTTAGCCGCCTCTCCTGCCGCTAACCCTTGCATAGCAACCCCAATGGCTAAACCACCTACAATATTAATAATCATGATGATGATACCCGCAATAGCATCCCCTTTAACAAATTTATTCGCACCATCCATAGATCCAAAAAATTGAGATTCTTTGCCTAACTTCTCTCGTCTGTCTTTTGCCTGACTAGCATCAATCAATCCCGCATTTAAATCCGCATCAATACTCATTTGTTTACCAGGCAACGCATCAAGGGTAAACCTCGCAGCAACCTCAGCAACCCGTTCTGATCCTTTTGTAATTACCATAAATTGCACCAAAGTAATAATACAAAAGGCGACTATCCCTACAACAAAATTTCCTCCAGTAACAAACTCCGCAAAGGCAATAACCACCGTCCCATCAAATTTCTTACCTAAGCTCAAAATTAATTTTGTGGATGCAACGTTAATAGATAGCCGGTAAAGAGTTACCACTAACAACAGGGAAGGGAATGCTGCAAAATCTAACGGTTCCGCCAAGTACATAGCTATTAAAAGAATAGAAACCGAAACCGCAATATTAAGAACCATTAAAATATCTAGAAGTGCAGAAGGAATGGGAACGATCATTAACGTCATGATCAATATAAGTA